>CAYRFV010000001.1:0-89107 GCA_964423545.1 uncultured Anaerolineales bacterium
GATCAGCGCGGCCAGCACGTCAGGTTCGGTGGAGGATGCTGTGCCGGGGGGGTAGGCCCAGGTGGCGTTCGGCTTGATAGCGACCGTTTGGCCGGGTTTGACGAATCGGCCGATGCCGCCGAGGCCATCGAGCGCAGCAGTCAGGATTTGGGCAGCCGCATCGGTGTTCCGGCCCACCGCGACGGCGGCCGCCGGCCAGTCGCCGGCCGCGACCTCTGACGAACCGGCGCCGGCCAAGCGCGGCGGGGCCAAGCGCCGGCTGGCCTCAAATGCGGCGGTGAGGCTTGCTGCGCGCACCAGAAACTCGCGTCGCGTGATCCTTCGCATGGTCAGCTCACTGCTCGGACTGAAACGGGCTGGCGTGCAATGTAACTATAGTGACAGCAATTGCGCCAACACGCCATGATCTGCATCAGGATCGCGTTCCGATCACCGCAGCGGATGTGCTTGACCCGTTGCTCTGCGGCGCAGAGTTTTCGCCTCAGGATCATGCCGCGGGAGGGGAGCATACCGAGCCAAGGCGCGACTCCATCGCAAGCTTGCTGTGATCGCGCTTCCCGCGGTTTGCCAGCGAGACCGATTCCTGCTACAATAGCGATCGTCAGGCGGGGGGTGGCGGTTGCACCCCCCGTTATTTTGCTCAGGGAACCGATCGCGTCATCGCGCAGTCCTAAGGAACATCCTGAGCACTCGGAGCGCATTCTCCAGACCATGACTCGCGTACAGCAGATCCAGCGGTGGCGGCGCTATCGCCGGGCGGCGGCGCCGGCCGGGCCGCGCATCGCCAAATGGCTCGTGATCCTCGTCGTTGCCGTGGTGGCAGCGAACGTCATTTTCGTGATGACGCTCGCCTTCGGCGCCGTGACCTCGGCGGCGGCAGTCTATTCCTATTTCGCCCAGAGCCTCCCGGATCCCAGCGCCATCCAGACGGAACAGGTGAAGTACGAGACGGTCAAGATCTACGACCGCACCGGCCAGCACCTGCTCTACGAATCGATCGACCCGCGTCCCTTCCGCGGGGACCGCACTTACCTGCCCATCGACCAGATTCCGGAGATGGTGCGCAATGCCACCATCGCGTTGGAGGACCGTTCGTTCTACTCCAACATCGGCGTCGACCTGCGCGGCCTGGGCCGCGCGTTCGTCTCCAATCTGCGCGGGCAGAGCATCCAGGGCGCAAGCACCATCACGCAGCAGATGGTCAAGATGGTATTGATTGATCCACAGGAGCGAGCCGAACGCTCTTATGCTCGCAAGATCAAAGAAGCCATTATGGCGATCGAGATCACGCGCAAGTATCCTGGCAAGGCGGGCAAAGACAGGATTCTGGAGTGGTACCTCAACTATAACTTCTACGGTAATGCAGCCTATGGCATCGAGGCTGCATCGCGCGTCTACTACGATAAGCCGGTGGCCGACCTGACGCTGGATGAGATCGCCGTGCTGGCGGCCATTCCGCAGTATCCCGGCCTGAACCCGATCCAGGAGCCGGCGGACGCGTACCGCCGCCAACGCAAGGTGCTCAACGCCATGCTGGATGCGGGCTACCTGTCCCAGGCGCAGGTGGATGGGGCCACGCGCTACTTCAACACGCGGCTCCTCAACGAGCTGGTGAAGGACGGCCATCTGAGCGAGACGGATGTGCCGCTGGTGGCGATGGGGGACAAGCCAGCGACCGCCCGCGGCCTCAACGCGCTGGTCAAAGCCGATTATATCTCACAGGCCGAAGCAGACGCGGCCAAGAAGCTGTCCGGCTCGCTCTGGCAGTATGTGCGCGAGTCGGCCGAACAGCGTTTCGAAGTGCCGCCCGACGCGCCGCACTTTGCGCTCAACGTCCTTCAACAGCTGCAGAACCAATACAACACGCCCGAGCAGCCCTTCTTCATCTGGGAGAACGGGCTCAAGATCTACACAACCCTCGATTGGGATCTGCAACTGCACGCCGAATGTGCGGCCCGCAGCCACATCGCAGCGATGCGTCGGCAGACCCCCAAACCGTGCCAGGGCGGCCTGGAAAACTTTGCACCCATCCCGCAGCTCTCGCAGCCGGGCTACGCGTTCGACCACGAGGTGACCAACGCATCGGTCGTCGCGATCCGTCCCAACACTGGCGAGGTGCTCGCGATGGTCGGCAGCCTCGACTACTTCGACAAGGCCATCGACGGCCAGGTGAATGTGGCGCTTGCTTCGCGGCAGCCCGGTTCATCGTTCAAGCCGTACACCTATTTGACGGCGTTCGAAACCGGCAACTTCGCGCCCGCCAGCATGGTCATGGATGTCCGGACGGTCTTCCCCGATCCGGGCAACCCGCCGTACACGCCGGAGAATTACGACCGCAAGTATCACGGCCCAATGACGCTGCGCCAGGCGCTGCAGCGCTCCTACAACATCCCGGCCGTCTGGCTGATGCAGCAGGTGGGCATCTCCAACGTGATCAGGCGCGCGCGGCAGCTGGGCCTCAACAGCCTGAACCGCGAGCTCAATTCCTATGGCCTGAGCCTGACGTTGGGCGGCGGCGAAGTGGCGCTGATCGATCACACCTACGCGTTCAGCGTCTTCGCCAACGACGGGGTGATGGCAGGCAAGCCTGTGCCGCCGGAGCGCCAACGACCCGGCTATCGTAAGCTCGACCCGGTCTACATCCTCCAGGTGCAAGATAAGGACGGCAAGGTGCTGGACGAGTACCGCCAGCCCAGTACCGAGCAGGTGGTGAAGCCGGCCGCCAACTACCTGCTGGTCAATGTGCTCACCGATCCCAACCCGCGCTCAGGCGTCTTCGGCGCCACGGCGCAGTACCTTGTGCTGCCCGACCGGCCGGTAGGCGCAAAAACCGGCACGACAAACAGCTTCGTGGACGGTTGGACCCTGGGCTTCACCCCGCAGCTAGCCGTGGGCGTATGGACGGGCAACAGCGACAACAAGCCGATGAAGCTGTCCGACGGCTCGATCACCGCCGCGCCGATCTTCAGCTCGGTGCTGAAGAAGGGAATGGAGGGGCTGCCGGTGCAGAAGTGGACCGAGCCGCCCGGCCTGGAGCGCGTCGCGGTGTGCTATCCGTCCGGTCTGCTGCCGACCTCGGACTGCAAGGGCAGCACGACGGACCTGTTCCTGGCCGGCAAGGCGCCCAAGCAGCAGGACACCTGGTACCAGGCGTTCGATATCAATCGCGAGAACGGCAAGCGCGCCTCGGTCTGCACCCCGCCGGAGCTAGTCGAGCGGCGAATCTACGAGGTCTATCCTTCCAGCGCGGCCGACTACGTGCGCCTCAACGGCATTCCGCAGCCGCCGACCGAGATCGACGGCCCGTGCGGCGGACAGGAAGTGGCCGGCGATGTCGCGATCGGCGAGCCGTGGATCGGAGCACGACTTAAAGGCCGCGTGCCGATCAAAGGCAATGCGCGCGGCGGTAACTTCCGGGCCTACAAGGTCGAGGTGGCATCGGAGTCAAAGCCTAACGACTGGATTCCCATCGGCGGCGAGCACGGCAACCAGGTCAGCAACGGCGAGCTGGAGTGGTGGGAAACGGCGGGCTTCGAGGGACTTTACACGCTGCGGCTGACGGTCCTGGGCAATGACGGCAGCGTGCAGACGAACGATATCCGCGTGGTCGTCGACAACACCCCGCCCACGGTTGAGATCGTCCACCCCAAGAACGGTGATCGCTACATCATGGAGGACGACGAAATGGTCAGCATCACTGCGGACGCGCAGGATGCCTGGGAGATGGACCGAGTGGAGTTCTTCCTGGACAGCACGAAGATCGGCGAGAGCACCGTGGCGCCCTATAGCCTGCGCTGGACCATCACGATGTCCGACGTGATGCCTGCGCTCGGCCCGCGCATCACCGAAATGCGCCCCATCACGAATCCTGACGGAACCCTCGGCTTGAAGGAAGTGGTCATCCAAGAGACCAAGGTCGAGGACTACACACGGCCGGACGGCAGTAAGGCAAAGCGCACGATTTGGATCACGGAATCGGGCCGCGGCGCGATTATCGATTCGGGCGTGCTGACCGAAACGCACACGCTCAAGGTTAAGGCCTTCGACCGCGCGGGCAACGAGATCGAGAGCAAGCCCGTCACGATTTGGGTGGGCCACAAGCCGAAGCCGCCCAAGCCGGCGAGCTGGCTGGCCCCATTGGCCGCGGACGAAAGACGCAGGGTGGCAGAGGTTCGAGGGCGGCCAACGAGCGGCGACGCGCCACCGAAGGAGGGAGCGCCGGTCCCCGAACCCCGTCCGCCGCTTGCCCTCCTGCCGCCGCTGCGGCGCAGCGGCGGTTAGCTGCTCCCATGGCGCGCATTCTCATCACCAATGACGACGGCTACCAGGCGCCTGCTCTGACTGCCCTGGCGCACGCGCTGCGCGAAGTAGGCGAAGTCGTCGTCTTCGCGCCGGACCATAACTGGTCGGCGGCGGGCCACACCAAGACGATGCACAAGCCGCTGCGCGTGCATCCGGGCAGTCTGCCCGATGGAACACCACTTTACGTGACGACTGGCACGCCGTCCGACTGCGTGGGACTCGCGCTGCTGGGCATCCTGCCGGAGTGGCCGCACCTGGTGGTCTCGGGCATCAACCAGGGATCGAACGTGGGGCACGATGTGACCTATTCCGGTACGCTGGCGGCGGCCATGGAGGCTACAGTCTTCGGCATCCCGGCCATCGCCGCCTCACAGGATCTCCAGGAGGGCTGCGCCGGGGATCTCGATTTCGCTGCCGGTGTGGTCGCGGCTGTGGCGCGACGCGTGCTCGCAGAGGGGCTGCCACGAGGCAGCTTCCTCAACGTCAACTTTCCGGCGCTGTCGCGCGCACAGGTGCGCGGCGTCCAGATGACTCGGCTGGGACAGCGCATCTACCATGATGTGCTGATCCGCCGCGAGGATCCAAAGGGCCAACCCTACTACTGGATCGGCGGCGACCCTCCCACCGGCGAAGCCGAAGATGGCACCGACGTCGGTGCGTTGGCCGCCGGCTACGTCTCGGTGACACCCCTCAACCTGGACATGACCGATCTTGCGCAGTTAGCGAAGTTGGCGGACTGGGATTTGCGCATATAATGATCGGGTTTGAACACAACCTACCGGAGGAGCAACATGCCCCAGTTTGCGTATTTTGAAGGCAAGTTCGTGCCGATCTCCGAAGCTAAGGTCAGCATCATGACCCATGCGCTCAACTACGGCACAGGGGTATTCGAGGGAATCCGCGCGTACTGGAATGAGTCTCAGGAACAGCTTTATGTCGTGCGGCTGCGCGATCACTATCGCCGCCTGCTGCAATCGACGAAAGTGTTGCGCATGCACTTCGACCTCGATGCTGACCAGATGAGCGCACTGACGGTGGAGCTGCTACGCCGCGAAGGGTATCGCGCGGACGTTTATATCCGGCCACTGGCTTATAAGGCGAATGAGATCATCGGTGTGCGCCTGCACAATCTGCGCGACGAGTTTGCCATCTTCGCAGTGCCGTTCGGCAAGTACATCGAACAGCAGGAGGGCGCGAGGGTCTGCATTTCCTCCTGGCGGCGCAACGACGACAACGCCATCCCGCCGCGCGGCAAGATCACCGGCTCGTATGTCAATTCCGCGCTCATCAAGTCAGAGGCGATGCTCAACGGATATGACGAAGCAATGGTCCTCAACGCCGACGGTCACCTGTCGGAGGGCAGCGCGGAGAACCTCTTCATCGTGCGAGGCGGCAAGCTGATCACCCCGCCGGTGACCGCGAACATCCTGGAGGGGATCACGCGCCAGTTGATCATCAACCTGGCGAAGACGGAGCTCGGCGTCGAGACGGTGGAACGCCAGATCGACCGCACCGAGGTCTATATCGCCGATGAGGCGTTCTTCTGCGGCACCGGGGTCGAGATCACACCCATCGGCTCGGTCGATCAGATTCCGCTGGGCAACGGCGGCGTCGGCCCGATCACGCGGCGGATGAGCGAGCTCTACTTCCGCCTCGTGCGCGGCAATGAGCCGAAATACCTGGACTTGCTGACACCGATCTATCAGAAATGACCGAAGACGAGGGACAATCGACAACACAGAGCCGCTTTGTGCGTCCATCGTCTCTCATCCGTCGTCCGATTATGTCCTTCAAACCTCTGCCGCGCTCCGACCGGTGGTACGCTCTGCTGGCGATCCTGGGACTGCTCCTGCTGGATCTGCTGATCCTGCGCACCATTGCGACGCGGCCGGTCGATGTCCTGAGCTTCCTCTTGGCGCTGTGGGTCCTCGGCAGTCTGTTGGTGGCCGGGTATCTCGGCTACCGGACGGTGGGCGCGTTCACGCTGGAGTACTGGGTCGACCGAGATGGCGTGACGCTGGTATGGGGCGTCACGCGGCAGATCATCCCAATGGCGGCGATTCGGCGCATCCGGCAGGGGGCGACGGCGGTCGGCGTTGACCGGCTGTGGCCCTGGCACTGGCCCTACACCGAGCGGCGCAGATTGTGGGGCGCGGAAGTGGGTGTGGTCAACTCCTATGCGACGCGTCCGTTAGCCGAGCAGCTCATTCTCGTGACGGACTCAGAGAGTTACGGACTTTCCCCCGCCGATCCAGCGAAATTCCTGGCCGCCCTCCAGACGCGCTATGCCCTCGGCGTGGCCAGGCCGCGCCAACCGGAACTCCAGCGGCCTCCGCTATGGACGTGGCGGCTCTGGCGGGATCGAGTGGCCCAGGTGCTGATCCTGGCGGGACTGGCGGGCATGCTGCTCATGTTCGGCATTCTTTGTTTTCGCTACCCCGACCTGCCCGCAGATGTGCCTCTGCACTTCGATGTTAACGGCATTCCGGACCGCATCGCAGCCAAATCGGGGCTGTTTGCGCTTCCGTTGATCGGCGCCGTCGTCTGGCTGGCCAACCTGATTGCGGGCATCTGGCTGTACCGGCGGTACCAACTCGGCGCAGCGTACCTGCTCTGGGGCGGCGCGGTCGTAGTGCAGGCGCTTGCGGGACTGGCGCTGCTGAATCTGATACGATAGCGAGCAGGATCGCACGACGCAGCCTATTGCATCTCGACTAGTCCTCGGCCTGATCCTCAGCACAGCGATCGGGCTGATCGCCCATCATCGCGGCTCGCTCTCCCGCGGCGGCGTCGCGGGCGCGGTGCTGATCGGGACGAGCGTCTTCGGCTTCGGTGGTTGGGTGTGGGGCGGCACGCTGATCGCCTTTTTTGTCAGCTCCAGCCTGTTGTCGTATCTCGGAGCCACCCGTAAGGCGCTGCTGCAGGAGAAGGCCGCGAAGGGCAGCCGGCGCGATCTGGCGCAGACGTGCGCAAACGGTGGGCTGGCGGCGCTGATCGCCTTGGTCGCAGGCGTGGCCGGCCACGCGGCGCCCATCCACCCAACGCTGGCATTGGCGTTCTATGGCGCACTGGCGGCGGCCAACGCCGATACTTGGGCCACCGAGCTGGGGGTGCTGGCGAAAGAGGCCCCGCGCCTCATCACTAGCGGGAAACGCGTGCCGGTCGGCACATCGGGCGGGGTGACGCGGCTCGGCCTGGCGGCGGCGCTTGCCGGCGCGACGTTTATCGGCCTGTCCGCCTTTGTGTTGATCCAGGGTGCTGCGCAGCTCACGCTGGGGAGCTGGCTGTGGGGCGACTGGCTCATCATCCCGGTGGCTGCAGTCAGTGGGCTCGCCGGCTCCACCCTCGACAGCCTGTTGGGCGCAACCGTTCAGGCTGTCCGTTATTGCGACGCCTGCGGCAAGGAGACCGAGCAGGTGGTCCATCGCTGCGGCCGGCCAGCGCGGTTGCTGTACGGCTGGGGTTGGCTGAATAATGACTGGGTCAACTTCTTTGCATCGGCAGGCGGTGCGGGAATCGCTGCGGCCATGGCCCGGTTTCTGTACTGAAGAACCACAACCCGGCGCTGTGCGATCTGCAACCCTGCGCCGTCAAGCATCACACACTCTTTGATTTTTGGGTCACACTATGCCTGAGGAACATCCCGAACCCCTTCTCACGCTCATTATTCCGGCATACAACGAAGAGCGCCGTCTGCCGAGATCGTTGGAGAAGATCGTCGCCTTCATCCAGCAGCAGCCGGAGCTGATGGACGTGATCATCGTTGAGAACGGCAGCCGCGACCGCACGACGGAGATCGCCGAGGAGTATGCCGGCCGCTATGCGTTCATCCGAGTGCTGCACAGCGACAAGGGCAAGGGCGCCGCGGTGAAGGTCGGCATGCTGGCAGGGGAAGGCTGTTACCTCTTCATCTGCGATTCGGATCTTTCGATGCCCATCGAGGAGGTGCGCAAGTTCGTACCGCCATCGTGTAGCGACTACGATGTCGCCATTGCATCGCGCGAAGGACCCGGTGCACGGCGTTACGGCGAGCCGGCCTACCGCCATCTGATGGGGCGCATCTTCAACCTCATCGTGCGCGTGCTGGCGATACCGGGTTTTCAAGACACGCAGTGCGGCTTCAAGAGCTTCCGGCGCGATGTGGCGAGAGATGTCTTCGCTGCGCAGACCATGACCGGCTGGGCGTTTGATGTCGAGGCGTTGTTCATTGCACTGCGGCGCGGCTATACAGTGATCGACGTGCCGATCAACTGGTATTTCGATGCCGACAGTCGGGTGAAGCCCTTCCAGGACACCTATCGGATGGTGCGCGATGTGCTGCGCATCCGCTGGAATGGTTGGCGCGGCCTCTACGATCGCCGGCCGTAGCCGACCGTGGACTGCTGTCCTGGGGTTGCCGATTCGCCGGGACTGGGATAAGATAAGTTTCCAGCGGATTCACTCAAACGGGAGGAACGACATGAAGAAGCTATCCCTGTTATTGGCAGTGCTCGTGATTGCGGGCATGTTGATCACGTCGTGTGCGCCTGCGGCAACGCCAGCGCCCACTGCCGCCCCCGCCAAAGCAGAGCCCACCAAGGCGCCTGAACCCACGAAGGCGCCCGAGCCGACAAAGGCCCCTGCTCCGACCACGGCGCCTGCTGCAACCAAAGCGCCAGAGCCCACCAAGGCGGCGGAACCCACCAAAGCCGCCCCGGCGCCCACAAACACCCCGATTCCGGCGAAGTGCGAGCCTCTGCCGAACAAGGTCACGGTGAAGGCAGGCGACCTGGGCTCACCGGAGAAACCGATCGTGATCGGCTTCGTGCCTTCGGGTGAGTCCGGGCGCATCACGCGCGCCGGCAACGCGATCGCTGACTGCCTGACCAAGATGACTGGCCTCACCTTCAAGATCGAGGTCGGCACCTCCTTCGCTGCAACCATCGAAGCGATGGGCGCGAACAAAGCCCAGGTCGGCTTCCTCAACACCTTCTCCGAGCTGCTGGCCGAGCAGAAGTATGGGATCGTGCCTGCACTGGCGGTGCTGCGGAAATACAACACCAATGAAATTGACCCCGACAAGGCCGAAGCGGGCAAACTGACGCCTTACTACAAGGGCCAGTTCATCGCCAACAAGGCATCGGGCATCAAGTCGTTGGCGGACCTGAAGGGCAAGACCTTCTGCTTCGTCGATCCGAACTCGACCTCTGGCTCCATCATCCCGCGCATCATCTTGAAGGCGAATGGGATCGACCCGGACAAAGACTTCAAGGCGGTGCAGAACGCCGGCTCCCATGACAACGTCGGCATCGCCGTGTATAAGGGGGACTGCGATGCAGGGGTCACCTACATCGACGTCATCACCGATGCGGCCGCGAACTTGAAGGGCAAGTACCCGGACATCCTCGACAAAGTGGCCTACATCGCTGTGACGGATCGGATCCCGAGCGACGGCGTCCAGTATGTCAAGGATCTTGATCCAAAGTACCAGGCAGTGATCACGGATGGCTTGTTGGCGATGGCGGCTGACCCAGGCGGCAACCAGGTGTTGCGCCTGCTGTACACCATCGACGGTTTCCAGAAGATCGACGCCTCCTTCTACAAGCCCTTTGCGGAGGTGCTCAAGAAGGCGGGCGTGGATCCCGCCACGCTGGTGAAGTAAGCGCCCTCACACATGAGACCTGGAAGATCACAACCCTTCCAGGTCTTGTTTTTCGCCACGAGATCGTCATGCTCAAAGTTGAACACCTGGTCAAAGTCTATCCCAACGGCACGCAGGCGCTCCGCGATGTCAGTTTCGAGGTCGCCGACGGCGAGTTCCTGGCGGTCATCGGCCTGAGCGGATCAGGCAAATCGACTTTGCTGCGCTGCATCAACCGCCTGATCGAGCCGACCGCCGGCAAGATCACCTGGAACGGGGTCGAGATCACTGCCGCACAAGGCGGCGAGCTGCTGAAAATCCGCCGGCAGATCGGCATGATCTTTCAGCAGTTCAACCTCGTCAAACGCTCCTCGGTGATCACCAACGTCCTTTCCGGCCGCCTGGGGTATGTCAGCACCCTCCAGAGCCTGGTCGGCGCGTTCTCCGGGGATGACCGCGCTCGCGCACTGGCGAACCTGGAGCAGGTCGGACTGGGCGAGAAGGCCCATGTGCGAGCCGATTCGCTGTCGGGCGGGCAACAGCAGCGCGTGGGCATCGCGCGTGCGCTGATGCAGGAGCCCAAGCTGATCCTCGCCGACGAGCCGGTGGCATCGCTTGATCCGGTGCTGGCGCACTCGATCCTCAAGTACCTCGAACAGCTCAACAGAGAGCGCGGGATCACCGTGCTTTGCAGCCTGCATTTCCTCGATCTGGTCCACCGATACGCCACGCGCGCCATTGCCTTGAAGGACGGCCAGGTGGTCTTCGAGGGCCTGCCGCAGCAGATCGATGACGCGCAATTCAAGGCGATCTACGGCCAGGAAGCGGAACGCGTCTCTATCGTATGAGCCCAAACACGACCCCCAGACAGCCGTCGGCCGCTTTGCCTCGCCGCGACCAGAAGGCGGCCGTCGCCGCCCTGCTGTCGCTGATCGTTCCCGGCCTGGGCCAGTTCCGCCTGAAGCATCGCTGGCGCGGCGTCCTGATCTTCACGGCGACGCTGCTCCTGGCTTTCATCATCAACTGGGCGCTCAGCAATTTCAAGATCGGCCAGGTGACAATAGGCGGGGCGACATCGACCTGGCTGTGGTTCCTGCTGATGCTGTTCTGGGCCTGGAATGTGCTCGATGCCCGTCGCCTGGCACTCGGTCGACCGGCGAGATCCGTGGCGGGCGTCCTGGCGGCGGCCGTCATCCTCTACGTGATCGCATGGAACGTCACGGACGTCAAGCTCGATCGACTGGTGACGCGCTTCGATGACGCCAAGAAGGTCGCCGCGGATCTCGTCCATCCCGATATCCTGTGGCTGGAGATTCCGGGCCAGGAGGGACAGATCTGCGCGGTTGAGTGCCTGATGGATCGCGCGTGGACAAAGCTCACCGGCGGCGAGGTGCAAGGCGCCCTCCGCATCAGCGACAATTTCCGCGACATCATCGGCCAGGTCAAACAGGGACCTCCGCCCGCCTGGCTGGTGCGGTTGAGGCTGGTCTCCCAGGAAGCCAACTTTCCCCGTTTCGTCGCCGGCAAGCTGATCGAGACGATTGCCATCGGCCTGCTGGCGACGGTGTTCTCCACCCTCCTGGCGATTCCGCTCAGTTTCTTGGCGGCTCACAACATCATGTCGCGAGCGCCAGGCGGCAACGCGATCTACTACGCCATGCGCACCTTCCTCAACGTGGTGCGCGCAGTGGACACGGTTATCTGGGGCCTGATCGTCATCGTGTGGGTGGGACTGGGAACCTTCGCCGGCGTCATCGCGCTCACCATCCACTCGGTGGCGGCGTTAGGCAAGCTCTATTCGGAGGAAATCGAACACATCGATCCTGGCCCGGTGGAGGCGGTCACGGCCACCGGCGCGAATCTGCTGCAAGTGATCCGGTACGCAGTCGTGCCGCAGATCATCCCGCCCTTTCTCGCCTACACGCTGCTGCGCTGGGACATCAACATGCGCGCTGCGACGATCGTCGGCTTCGTGGCAGGCGGCGGCATCGGCTTCTTTGTCATCGAAACGATCCGCATGGGGGGCTATCGCGAGTATGCGGCTGCGTTGTGGTCGGTGGCGATCGTGATTATTGTGGTGGACTATCTGAGCGCGCGGTGGCGGGCGAGCATCCTGGAGGACAAGCCGCGGCCCACGCAGGAGGCGCGACGCTGGCGTGCGTTCCGCACCGCGGTCTATGTAGTGCTCGGGCTGGCGCTGTTCATCTATTCCTGGAACGTCACCCGAATCAACCTGAAAGACCTGTTCCAGCCGGCCCCCACGTTCATCCGTCTGGTGCGCGATTTCATCACGATCGATCTGCAACCCGCCACGCTGGAGACCGTGATCAAGCAGATGCTGATCACGATCTTCCAGGCATTGCTGGCGACCACCCTGGGTGGGGTGTTTGCCGTACCCGCCAGCTTCCTGGCCGCCAAGAATCTGACGGGGCGCAGCCGGTTGTCGGCGTGGATCTACTACGCCATGCGCAGTCTGTTCAACGTGCTGCGTTCCATCGAGGCGTTGCTCTACGTGGCGATCTTCGTCTTCTGGGTGGGCATCGGCCCGTTCGCCGGCATGCTGGCGCTCGCAGTCACCTCCTTTGCGCTGCTCGGCAAGCTCTTCTCCGAAGCGATCGAGAACATCGAGCTGGGCCCCATGGAGGCAATCACTGCGGTGGGGGCCAATCGCCTGCAGGTGATTGCGTTCGCCGTACTGCCGCAGATCGTCCCGCCATTCGTGTCCTATCTGATCTACCAATGGGACATCAACATCCGCATGGCGACGATCATCGGGTTCGCTGGCGGCGGCGGCATTGGCCTGGTGCTCTCCAGCTTCTTCGGCATGCTCCAGTATCACAAGGCGGGCACGGTGGTGCTGTTCATCGTGGTCGTCGTCGCGCTGATGGACTTTGCCAGCGCGAAACTGCGCGAGAAACTGGTGTAGACGGGGCCGGGTAGAGGAGAATCGGGATTGTCGGTTCCCGGCTTTCTCTTCGCCCTCTCATCCCGAGCGATGCGTTTCTGCAATTCGCATGGACATCAGGAGCGGCTGGCTTCACCGCTGTCGTCGCCACGCCCGCCGGCAAAGCCATCGCACGGTCGTTGCACCCTCTGTTGCTCTGTGCTAGAATCCCTTCCAGTTCAGTTCTTACGCCTGAACGCACTTCCTCGACGATCGGAGCAAACGAAATGACAGAGGAACGACGCATGCGCGCCCGCGATGCATCAAAACGGTCGTGGGCCGAGCCGTGGAAGATCAAGATGGTCGAGATGACGCGCTGGACGACGCGCGAGTATCGCCAGCAGCGCATGGTCGAGGCCGGCTACAACACCTTTCTGCTGCACTCCGACGATGTGTATATCGACCTGCTGACCGATTCAGGCACATCGGCGATGAGCGACTATCAGTGGGCCGGGTTGATGCTGGGCGATGAAGCCTATGCCGGCAGCCGCAACTTCTACAACCTGGAAGCAACGATTCAGAAATACTACGGCTACAAGTACGTGGTGCCCACCCACCAGGGCCGCGGCGCCGAGCATATCCTGTCGCAGCTCTACATCAAGCAGGGTGATTTCGTGCCGGGCAACATGTATTTCACCACGACCCGGCTGCATCAGGAGCTAGCCGGCGGGACGTTCGTGGATGTGATCATCGACGAGGCGCATGACCCGCAGAGCCTCCATCCCTTCAAAGGCAATGTGGACCTGGGCAAACTCGAAGCGCTGATCAGCAGGGTCGGCGCTGGCCGCGTGCCCTATGTCAGCCTGGCCGCGACGGTGAACATGGCCGGTGGTCAGCCGGTTTCAATGCAGAACGCGGCGGAGCTGCGGGCCCTCTGCGACAAGCACGGCATTCCGATCATGCTCGATGCCACGCGCGCAGTGGAGAACGCCTACTTCATTCAACAGCGCGAGCCGGGTTACGCGAGCAAGAAGATCGCGGAGATCCTGCGCCAGTTCTGCGCGTACACCGACGGCTGCACCATGAGCGGCAAGAAAGACGCCCTGGTCAACATCGGCGGCTGGCTGGCGCTAAACGATAGAGAGAAGTACGACGAAGCCAGCAACATGGTGGTGGTCTACGAGGGGCTGCATACTTACGGCGGCATGGCGGGTCGGGACATGGAGGCCATGGCGCGCGGCATCGAGGAATCGGTCGATGACGACCACATGCGCTCGCGCATCGGCCAGGTCGAATACTTGGGCCGGAAGCTGATCGACTGGGGAGTGCCGGTGGTGCAACCGATCGGCGGGCATGCGGTTTTCCTCGACGCGCGTCGCTTCTACCCGCACATTCCGCAGAACCAGTTCCCTGCGCAGTCGCTGGCAGCCGACATCTACATCGGCGGCGGGGTGCGCGCGATGGAGCGCGGGGTCGTCTCGGCCGGTCGCGATCCGGCCACCGGCGACCACCGCTATCCCAAGTTGGAGTTGGTCCGGCTGACCATCCCACGGCGCGTCTACACGCAGGCGCACATGGACGTCACCGCCGAGGCGGTGGAGGAAGCGTGGTGGAACTCGGACAAGGCCACCGGCCTGAGAATGGTCTACGAGCCGAAGTATCTGCGCTTCTTCCAGGCGCGGTTTGAGAGGATGTAGTGCTCTCCGCGCCTCCGTGGCTGTCTCGCCTCCGTACGGCCATGAGCCGGCCGCTGCCGGGACTGCCGGTGCAACTGCGCATGTCACCGCAACCGCGGCCTGGCAGCGACCGCATCCTCGATCCGAACCTGGAGTGCCGACGAGCGGGCGTGCTTGTGCTGATCTATCCGCACCGCGATGAGCCGTGGCTGGTGCTCACCCGCCGCACCGATGCAGTGGACACCCATCGCGGACAGATTTCGTTTCCCGGCGGCAGTCTCGATCCGGGCGAGGATGCGATCGCCGCGGCGCTACGCGAGGGGTGGGAAGAGCTCGCGATCGACCCGGCGCCGTTGGAGGTGATCGGCGCGCTGTCGCCGCTCTACATTCCGCCGAGCGGTTTCTGCATCTATCCAACCGTGACAGCTGCGGCGGTGCGGCCCCACTTCGTGCCGAACCTGCACGAGGTCGCTGAGATCATCGAGACGCCGCTGGCGCACCTGTTGGCGCCGGAGACGCGACAAGAGGAAGTGTGGGAGATTCGCGGTGCGCCTGTGCGCGTGCCGTTCTATGCGGTGGGTCATCACAAGGTTTGGGGCGCCACGGCAATGGTGTTGTGCGAGTTGCTGGCGCTGCTGGAGACAACGGAGGCGGAGCGCAGCACGAACGCTGACAGAGCGGCGCACGGGAGCGCGGCGCACGGGAGCGCGGCGCACGGGGGCGCGGCGGCGCGCGCGATCGCGGCGGCGCATGACCCGAGGGTGTGAGACGGATTCAGGAGCTACGGGCATGAAAGCAGTCACTTATTCGGAATACGGCGGGCCGGAGGTGCTGAGATTCGAGGAGCGCCCGACGCCGGCCCCTGGCGCCGGCCAGGCGCTGGTCAGGGTGGTCGCAGCGGGCGTGAACTTCATCGATATCTATCAGCGCGAGGGGTGGTACAAAGTCAACCTGCCCGCGATTCCGGGCGGCGAGGGCGCAGGTGTCGTTGAGGCGGTCGGGCCGGGCGTGACGGAGGCGAAGCCGGGCGATCGCGTGACATGGCTGGGCGGCCTTGGCTGCTATGCCACCCACTGTCTAGTGCCAGGCGATCGGTTGGCGCCGCTCGCTGCCGCACTGAGCTTCGAGCAAGGCGCGGCTGCCATCCTCCAGGGCATGACGGCGCACGTCCTGGCGACTCGCACCTACCCGCTCAAGCCGGGGGATTGGGCGCTGGTGCACGCGGCGGCCGGCGGCGTCGGCCTGCTGCTGACGCAGTTCGCCAAGATGCAGGGCGCGCATGTGATCGGCACGGTTTCGACTGAAGAGAAGGCGAAGCTGGCGCGCGAGGCGGGGGCCGACGAGATCGTCATCTACACGCAGCACGATTTTCTGACGGTGGTCAAGCGCGTCACCGGCGGCAAAGGCGTTCAGGTGGCCTATGACTCGGTGGGCAAGGACACGTTCGACAGAAGCCTGGACAGCCTGGCGCCGCTGGGGTGCATGGTGTCATACGGCCAATCGAGCGGTTTCCCGCCCCTGTTCGACATCCAACGCCTGGCAGGCCTGCGTTCGCTCTTCCTGACTCGGCCGTCCCTCTTCGCCTACATCCAGAACCGCGAGGATTATCTGCGGCACGCCGGCGCCGTGCTCGGCATGGTAGCCTCGGGCCAGCTCAAGGTGCGCGTCGGCGCGACCTATCCGCTGGCGCAGGCGGCCCAGGCGCACATCGCGCTTGCCGGCCGGCAGACGACCGGCAAGGTGCTGTTGATTCCGTAGGTGGGCCGTGCAGATACGCCGAGCGCAAATGGGCAGGTGAACAGCGTGCCTCTTACAACGTGAGTTCTTGGAAGATCGTCACATGGAACCATACAAGCCAGTCATGCGCTTTGGAGACGATGTAGCGGAGAACTATGACGAGCTCGCCCGGCGTGAGGATGAGGTGGAGACGGTCGCTTTCATGGCGCAGTTGGCACGAGGTGGCCCAGCGCTCGAGCTTGCGATCGGCACAGGAAGGATTGCGTTGCCCTTAGCGGCGCTATGCATGGCCTTCTGAACGCGATCTGATGGCGCGCATCGCGGGCTTGCGTCTCAGGGAGCGTTGGGCCAGTTGGAGCCGAGAACCGCTCACATCCGCCAGTAGGAATTGCATATCCGTCTGTGGCGGTTGAGTAGAACCCCCTCGTCCGCAGCTCATTCGTCCAGGTAGGCACGAGTGTGGGCGATGGGGTAGTAGAACCCCCTCGTCCGCAGCTCATTCGCATGGCTCCCCACCAAGGCATTGGCCCGGCAGCCGGTGAACGTCGGCGTTCGCGAATCTCACGAGGCCCGACCGATGGATACCGATCGGGCCTCACAGGGCAGACTGGCGGTGTTTTCTTCCGACCTAGGGTTGCGCTGTCACCTCGCGCTGCGGCGCGGTCTTGTCAGCAGAGATACCGGCCATCATCAGGCCGATCTCATCCACGGTGGCCTCGCCGCGCTGCACTATGCCGATGATCTGCCCCTCATACATCACCGCGATCCGGTCGGATAGGGCGCGCACCTCATCTAGATCTTCGGAGATGAGTAGAATCGCCGTTCCGGCTGCACGCTGCTCCATGAGCCGCTGGTGGATATACTCGGTGGCGCCGATATCGACGCCGCGCGTCGGCTGAGCGGCGATCAGGATCTTGGGATGACGCGACAGTTCGCGCGCCAGGATCAGCTTTTGGATGTTGCCGCCCGAAAGGTTCTTGATGGGTGTTTGCAGCTGCGGGGTCTTGACGGCATACTCAGCGACCAAGCGGTTGGCCTGAGCCGACATTTTGCGGAAATCGAGGAAGGGACCTCGGGTGTAAGCGGGCGCGCCGTGGTCGCGGAGGAAGAGATTCTCCTCGACCGAAAACTCGCGGATCGCGCCGTCGCGCATGCGTTCCTCGGGAACATATGCCAGCCCTGCATCGAGACGCTCCCGTAGGGTCGCATGCGTCATATCTTTGCCCTCGATGGTGATTGTCCCAGCAAGCACGTTGCGCAGTCCGGCCAGGCACTGCGCCAGTTCGCGCTGGCCGTTTCCCGAAACACCTGCGATGCCGACGACCTCGCCGCCGCGCACTTCGAGGTCGAGCCCACGCAGCATCTCGGCGCCGCGGTCACCCATCGCGCGCAGCTTCTGGATCTTGAGCCGAATCTCGCCGGTTTGCATCGGCTGCGGCGCCAGCGGCTTGACCTCTCGCCCGACCATCATGCGGACGAGCGTGTCGCGCGTCGCCTCGCGGCCCGGGATCGTGCCGACCATGCGGCCATCGCGCAGCACCGTCACCCGGTCGCTGATCGCCATCACCTCGTTAAGCTTGTGCGAAATGAAGACGAGGCCATGTCCCTCGCCGACCATGCGTTTCAGCGTCACAAAGAGGTCATCGACCTCTTGCGGCGTCAGCACTGCGGTCGGCTCATCCAGGATAATGAAGCTGGCGCCGCGATAAAGCGCCTTGATGATCTCGACGCGCTGCTGTTCGCCCACGGCAAGCTGCCAGATATAGGCATCCGGGTCGACTTTGAGGCCGTAGGCTTTCGACAGCTCCCGCACGCGTGCCGAGACCTGGCGGAGATCCGTGACGGGCTCGCGCGAGGACCTCAATCCCAGGGCCACGTTCTCCGCCACCGTCAACGTAGGCACCAACATGAAGTGCTGGTGAATCATGCCGATGCCGACGCGAATGGCGTCCGAGGGCGAATGGAACACCTCGGGCTGCCCATCGACCAGAATGACGCCTTCGTCGGGTCGATAGAGGCCGTACAACTGCCGCATGAGCGTGCTCTTACCTGCACCGTTTTCGCCGAGCAGCGCGTGCACCTCGCCGGCGTTCACATCAAAGCAGACGCGATCGTTCGCCAAGACGCCAGGAAAGCGCTTGATGATATCGCACATCTCGATCCGGCTGATGCGGTTGGGCATGGACGCGGATGATGGCATGGCTGGCCTCGGATGCGAAACTGGCAACTCGATACTGGAAGCTGAAATCGGAAACCCCGAATGCTGGAGCCAACGGGCACGCCCGCCGGCTGCGGTCCCCGATCGGCCTTCAGCTTCCAGTATCCAACTCGCGCTACGGATTGACCTTGATCGTCCCCTTCTTGATGCCGTCGATTGCGGCATCGGCAGCCTTCTTGACGTTGTCGGGCAGCTTATACTCCGGGTTGGCAGCCACCTTGAGGCCGTCGTTGTTCAAGTGCAGCACATACGACTGCCCGCCCGGCTTGCCGGCCTTGCGGTCGTTGATCGCCTGCTTCAGCAGCGGCGCCCAGTCGTATGCGACGCTCGACACCACGTTCTTGGGCGCCAGCGATGCCTGATCGGCCTGCAAGCCAAACCAGAGTACGCTCCCCTTTTCCTTGGCGGCGTTGATCGACCCGACCGAAGATTGCGATGAGCCGGTCAGCACATCCGCGCCCGCGGCGATATGAGTCTTCGCCGCTTCCGACATCAATGCCACATCCGAGAAGGAGCCGGTCCATGTCTTGTTGACCTTGACCGACGGGTCGGTCGCGGCCACGCCCTGCAGGAAGCCGTTGACGTAGGCCTTGGCATCGCCCACTTCCACCGGGCCGGTGATGCCGATCAGCTTGTTCTTGGAGAGCAGCGCCGCCATGACACCCTGGACGTATCCCCCTTCCTCCGCCGCCGGTGTGTACGCATAGACATTCGGCAAATCGAAGGTCTTGGTGTCGGTGCCCCACATGAACGTCACCTTGGGGAAGTCCTTGGCGACCTCGGCCGCCGGCGCGATGAACTGCGAACCATGGGCGATCACGATATCGAAGCCCTGGGTGGCATAGTCGCGCAAGGCCGCCGCGGCGTCGGGCACCTTGGTCATGTTCTCTGTGTACTTGATCTCCATGGCCGAGGGGCCGCCCAGATCCTTCTGTACGGTCTGAAGCGCCTGCCACATCGACTGGCTGAACGCTTGATCCGTGATTGCGCTAGGCATCACCACGGCGACGCGAAGCGGCTTGCCGGAGGCGCCGCCCGTCGATCCGGGCGGTGCAGCACATCCCGCGGTCAAGACCGCGAGCGCCAACAGAACTGCCAACAGATACCTGACCTTCATGTCTTTCCTCCCGAGTGAGATTGCCCGAATGCGAGTCTCTGATTCGCTGACTGCCACGTGCCCGTTGCCGGTTGTCACCCTCAGCGCTCTCAGCTTTCCCCCCGTTCGAACGGCTTGTTCAGCGCCGCAGGCGGGCGCACGCGACCGGCCGAAACAGCCAGGACGATGATCGTTAAGAGGTACGGCAGCATTACCGCCACATCGGAGGGGATCCTGACCCCTAGCACCTGCATCCACAATTGCAGTGCGTTCACCGTGCTGAACAACAGAGCGCCGGCCAGGATGCCCAGCGGGCGCCAACCGCCGAAGTAGACCAGCGCCACGGCGATGAAGCCCATGCCCGCGGTCAGGTTCTCCTGGAAAAGGTTAACGGTGGCGAGCGACAGCGACGCGCCTGCGATGCCAGCCAGGATCGAGCCCGCGCACACGCTCATGTAGCGCACGCGATCCACGCTGACGCCAAGCGAATCGGCTGCCGCCGGATTCTGCCCGACCGCCTTGATCCGCAGCCCCCACGTTGTCTTGTCGAGAATCCACCAGGCTAAGGGCACCAACAGAAATGCGCCATAGACCGGCACGCTCTGCTGGAAGAATACCGGGCCGAGGATCGGCAGGTCGCCAAGGAGCGGAATCTTGACCGGCTGGAAGCCCACGATGGTCTTGACGGTTCCCATCGTCATCTTGAAGAGGAGTGATGAAAGGCCCAGGCCGAACATATACAGACCGATCCCGCTGATGCCCTGCTCCGCTCGCAACGTCACGCTGATCACCGACATCAACAGCCCCATCAGCAGCCCGACGACCGCCGCAGCCAGCATCCCCAGCCACAGGCTGCCGGTAAAGAGCGCCACCAGCAAAGCGATGTAGGCGCCCACGAGCATGATCCCATCGACGCCGAGGTTCACAACGCCTGAAAGCTGGCCGAACGACTCGCCGATCGAAGCGTACAGGTATGGCGTCGCCAACCGAATGGCCGAGGTCAGGATGCCGATGAGCGCAGCCAGCGAGAGGATGCTGTCCATGGGCTCACCTCCCGCCCTTCGCGGCAGCCGCGATCATGCGCTTCGCCGACCACCGCTGCGCCCAGTAAGCCGACCCCGATACGAACAGCACGATCAAGCCCAGGATCACATCGATGAGTGAAGACGGCACCTGCGTCGCGCGCTGCATCTTGTCCGCGCCGACGAGCAGGCTGCCAAACAGGTAGGACGCCGGGATCAACCCCAGCGGGTGCAGGCCGCCGAAGAGCGCCGCCACGATGCCGGTGAAGCCATAGCCGCTCGTGATATTCTCAAGAATGCGGTGATGCACGCCCATGATCTCGACCGCACCCGCCAGACCCGCGAAGCCGCCCGCAAGCGTCAGCGACAGCGCCTGGTGAAACGACACCGAGATGCCAGCGTAGCGCGAGGCGTCCGGATTCAGGCCGACCGCCCGAATGCGATAGCCGATGGTCGTGCGCCACAGAAAGATGTAGACGGCGACGGCCAGCAGCACGGCCAGGATCACGCCGGTGTGCAGCAGCGTCTGCGGGACCAACCTCAGAAGCCAGGCTTGCTCAGGCAGGCGCTCGGACTGCGCCAGGTAGGTGCCCGATTTGACGCCTTCGGGGTCCATCAGCGGCCCACGGATCAGGAAGTTCATGAATTGCAGGGCGATAGCGTTGAGCATGACCGTGCTGAGGATCTCGTTCACTCTCAGCCGCGCCTTGAGAATGCCCGGGATGAAGCCCCAGAAAGAACCGCCGACGAAGCCAATCAGCAGCATCAGAGGGATCAACAGCCAGCCAGGCAGACCGCGTAACGTCAGGCCAAACCAGGTGGCTGCCAGCGCGCCGAGAATGATTTGCCCTTCGGCGCCGATGTTGATGACGCTGGCGCGAAACGCGATACAGATGCCGAGTCCCACCAACAGCAACGGCGTGGCTTTCACGAGCGATTGCGTGATGCCCGACACGCTGCCGAACGCCCCCGCGAACATCGTGTAATACGCCTCGAGGGGGTTGACTCCGAGGATAACGAGGATAGCTGCACCGACGAGCAGAGCCGCAAGCAGAGCCAGCAACGGCAATCCGACCTTGATCCCAACTTCACCCCAGTCAATGGATGCCCTGCGGGAGGGGGCGGCAGCGCTGGCAGGCGTTGTTGGCGTCATGAATGCTCCTCCTGATTCGCAGATGGGATGCTAACCGGGGCCTGCGCCTCCGAGCGCAGCAAGCAATCGCTCCGGGGTGATCGGCAGTTCCTTCATGCGCACCCCAGTGGCATCGAAGATCGCGTTGGCGATCGCCGCCGCCGTCGGGCACGTGCCATCTTCCGCCACACCCTTCGCGCCGAAGGGCCCCAATTCATCTGCCGACTCCAATAGCTCCACCTGAATCTCGGGCATATCCAGAGCGGTGAGCATCTTGTAGTCGACGAAATTGGCATTGCGCGTACGGCCGGTCTCATCATCCACCAACAGGTCCTCCAGCAAGGCATAACCGATCCCTTGCTGCAGTGCGCCTTCGACCTGGCCCTCGGCTGTCGCCGGGTTGATCGCCTTTCCGATGTCGTGGACAGCAACCATCTTCGTGACCCGAACCTGTCCGGTTTCGACGTCCACGGCGACCTCGGCAAACTGCGCGGCAAATGAATAGTCATTGCGCGGCGCAAAGGTCGCCCTGCCAATGACGGTGCGCGGCGCCCGTCCGCCCGGCGAAGCCATCAGCGCCTTGAGCGTGCACGCCTTCTGGGGATCACCCTTGCTGCGGATCACACCGGCCTCGATCTCAAGATCAGAAGCCGGCGCCTGCAAGTCATCGGCTGCGAGAACCAGCAACTGCTCCCTGGCCTGCGCCGCCGCGCGCTGCGTTGCGCCGCCTGCGATGAAGGTCGTGCGACTGGCATAGGCGCCGATGTCGTAAGGCGTCACATCGGTGTCACCCGAGACAACCCGGATATCCTCGAAGCGAACGCCCAACTCCTCGGCGGCAATCTGCGCCAGGACCGTCTTCGCACCTGTGCCCAGATCGGCGGAGCCCACCAGCAGCTGGGCGGTCCCGTCTTCGTTAATGCTGATGACTGCGCCGGCCGCCTCCTTCACCGCCGGATAGGACGTGGCCGAATGAAGCTGACAAGCAACGCCCACCCCGCGCCTGATCGGCCCGAAGCTGGCCCGGTCAGCACGCAGCTGGCTCCAGCCGATGCGCGCCGCGCCGCGTTGGAGACACTCCGCCAGCTCACAGCTCGTGAACGGGGTGCCGGATGGCCCCCGGTCACCCACCGTGAAGGCATTGCGCAGCCTCAGCTCTATGGGGTCGATGCCTAACGCTGCCGCAATGGCATCCATCTGCGATTCCAGCGCGAAGTATGCCTGAGGAGCGCCATACCCCCGAAAGGCGCCGGCAATCGGAGTATTAGTATACACGCAAATACCTTCGATGTGCACATTGGGGCACTTGTGCAATGATCCGAGCGCGGACGATCCTACACGGGTCACGCCGGGCCCGTGCGAGGCGTACGCGCCGGAGTTGGCGATAAAACGCGCCTGCCGCGCCGTCAACGTGCCATCGCGCTTGACGCCCTGCTTCAACTCGATGATCACGGGATGCCGCGTCCGTCCCGCAACAAATGTCTCGGCGCGGGTGTATTCCATCTTGACGGGACGTCCGGTGCGTTGCGCCAGCAGGGCGCAGAGGTACGCGTATTGGTACAGATCCTGCTTTGCCCCGAAACCGCCGCCCATGTGCTCGCAAATCACCCGAATATGGCTCATGGGGATGCCAAGCACTTCGCTCAACGAACCGCGCACCATGAAAGGCGCCTGGGTAGAAATCCAGACTGTCAACTTGCCTGCGGCATCGAACTGACAGATGCACACGTCCGGCTCCATGTATGCGGGCGCGTGACGTGACGTGACGTAGCGGTCCTCGAAGATGAAGTCGGCTTGGCCGAAACCTGCTTCGATATCGCCGGCAGCGACCAGAAAGGGCGGCATGACCAGGTTACGCTCGGTGCCGTGGATCGATGGCGCGCCCTCTTGCATCGCCTCTTCTGCATCGAATACGGCGGGCAGTGGCTGATAGTCGACGCGAATCTGGGCCAGCGCCTCCTCGGCGACCTCATCGCTCGTCGCAGCTACGGCTGCAACGCCATCCCCCACATGGCGCACCGTGTCCTCGAGGATGTACTGATCCCGCGCACATGAGCCGGCGCGCGGCTGCGGCTGGCCCGCGTGCAGCACCCGAGGCACATCCCGGTGGGTCAGCACAGCACGCACGCCCGGCAGCGACAGCGCGCGGCTGGCATCGATATCTAGTACGCGTGCGTGTGGAAGCGGACTGCGCAGGAGCCGGCCATAGAGCATGTTGGGCAGCCGAATATCGACGGTGAAACGCGCGGCGCCGGTGGCCTTCTCCACCGCATCCACTTTCGGCACGCGACAACCCACCGCCCGGTGGCCGGCTACACTGCGCTCCACCGTTCCCCCCTCCCGGCTGCAGTGTCCGGTCTCCGGCTGAGCCGCCCCTGAAGCGTCCATCATGGCGTCACATCTCCACTCGCCGCCGCCAGGATTGCATCGACGATCTTGACGTAGCCCGTACAGCGGCAGAGGTTTCCCGCGATGGCTCTGCGCGCCTCTTCCGCCGTCGGATGCGGATTCTCCTCGAGCAGCGCTGCCGCAGCCAGGATCATGCCGGGTGTGCAGAAGCCGCACTGGATGGCGCCGCGCTCGACAAAAGCTTGCTGGAGCGGATGCAGCGGCGCACGGGCGAGATCCGCCAACCCTTCGATTGTGATGACGGCGTGACCGGCCGCCTGCACTGCCAGCATCATGCAGGAGGTAATGGGTTTGCCGTCGAGCAATACGGTGCACGCGCCGCAGTCGCCGCGATCGCATCCCTTCTTGGCGCCGGTCAGCCCCAGATCGTCTCGCAGCACATCCAACAAGGTTCGCCACGGCTCAACCGCCAGCTCACGTTGTTCGCCGTTCACGGTTATCTGAATCAGTCGTTTCATGTGGCGCCCTCTGGATGGCAATCAGCGATCGGAGATGTATTTCGATACGGTCTGGGAGGCCGATTCGAAAGCCTGAAGCACCGCCCGGCGGGTCAGCAACGCCACCATCGCGCGCCGGTGCTCCGCCGAACCGCGCAAGTCACTGATGGGTTGCGCCTCACCTGCGCCGAGCCTGCCCGCCTGCCCGGCCAATGCCGGCGTTACTTCGCGGCCGATCAGCGCTTGTTCAGCCAGGCGGGCGCGCAGTGGGACCGGCGCCACTGCGCCCAAGACGATCCGGACATCGCAACAGAGCCGGCCGTCCAGTGTGACGGCCACCGCCACGCCGACGACCGCGAGATCCATCGCATGGCGCGGGCTGTGCTTGATGTACGCTGCGCCCGCGTGCGCGCTCGGCGGCGGCATCACGATTTCGGTCAGGAGCTCATCGCGGGCGAGGACGGTGCGACCGGGCCCTGTAAAGAAGCTGCCAAGAGGCACAACTCGCTCGCCCGCCGGACCGATCAGCCTCACCTCAGCCTGAAGCGCCATGAGGATGGGCGCCGTGTCGGCGGATGGAGCAGCACGGCAGAGATTGCCCGCCACGGTGGCCAGGTTGCGAATCTGCACAGAGGCGAGTGTGGCGGCAGCACCCGCCAGCGCCGGGTAGCGTGACCGCACGATGGGCGAGGTCTCGACTGAACGGACCGTGGTGAGCGCGCCGATGCGCAGTCCCGCGTGCTCGTCATACCGGATGTACGACAGGTCGGGGATGCGCCCCAGGCTGATGATCCACTCCGGACGCTCCCAGCCTTCCTTAAGCGCGGTCAGCACATCGGTCCCGCCGGCAAGGATGCGCGCCCGATCACCGTGGCGCGCCAGGAGTGCGACGGCCTCACTGATGCTCGATGGCTCGGCGTACTCGAAAGAATGCATGGCTGTCTTTCCGGACGGTCGACGGTCATCCCGCCGCCGTCAGCAAGCAACAGATAGCCGAAAGGCTCGGAGGCTGCGCATCGTGCTCCAGCCGCTTGCCTGACCGGACCGACCTCTGACCGGGTCCGGTCAGGCAAGTGAAGGCAGACGGGCAAAGGCTAGTATCGGAAGATCTTTGGCTCGCCTGGTGGCGGCGGGGTGGGCTTGATGCCCAACAACCTGGCCGCGTTGTTGCCGAGATAGCCCTCGAGATCCTCTTCGCTCAGGTTGCACCCCTGCGGGAAGTCCTGGCAAAGCACTGCCTGCTCGTGAATCCACATGCCGGGTTCATTCGGCGGTGAATCGGAGCCCAACAGCATGCGATCCTTCGGCATCATCTGCACGAACTCGACAATACGGGATTGCAGGAGCCACCCCGATTCCACGTAGACGTTCGGGCTGTCGATCACCATCCACAGGGCTTCGAAGCAGTAGACGCCGCCGGTCTGGATGCCGAAGTGAGCGATGATGAAGTTGACATCCCGGAACTCCTTGATGATCGGGTAGAATTGAGTGGGGATGCTATAGGGGCCATCGCCGGTGTGCATCATGACGGGGATGCCCAAGTCGGCGCACTTCTTCACAGCCGGTCGGATCCAGTCGAGAGCGCGATCAGGGCGGTAGGCGTGCATATTCGAGTGCAGCTTCATCATCTTGAAGCCGTACTCCTTCACGTGAAACTCCAGCTCGGCCACGCCGTTCTCCACGCCAAAACGCGGATTGTAGGTGAAGTTGCCGATGAAACGATCCGGGTACAGCTGCGCCAGCTTCGCGCAATAGGCCATGTAGTCTCGAATGCCTTCGCGTCCGCCGCGCATGCCGTCAGACCACACGGTATTGCCGGGCGGCGGCTGAATGATGCCGATGTCGACGCGGCGCGGCTTGCCATTGACCATGTACGGGCCGTCCATCATCTTGAGCATGCGCTCGCCGGTGAACGGTCTACCGCCGTGCCGCCAGGCGGCGTCAACGTGATCCGTCGGATGCATGTGAACATCGATGATCATGGATTCGTCTCCTTGGTGCGATTGGGCCCGCTCAGGCTGATCGAGCCGCTCAGCCTGAGCGGGCAAGGTGCGACTGAAGGATAGCGTGCGCCCTGGTCACCGCTTCCTTCGGCAAACTCGTGCGCACGGCGTCCCAGCCGGCGGGCCGGGTGGCGTCGATGGCGAGCTTGGACGACAGCCCATCGTGTGACGATGGGTCCAGCACATTGCAGGTCACGTTGTCGATGATCACGGCGTCCTCGGCGGGCTGCATCCGGGTCGCCAACGCCCACATCACTTCCGACTCATCCCGCACATCTACATCGTCGTCCACGACGACCACAAGCTTAATGTAGGCGTCCAGGCCAAGCGCGAGCAGCGCACAGTGCCGGCCGTCACCCGGGCGCTGCTTCCGGATCGATATATAGCAGTGGTAGTGGGTGCCACTGATCGGGTAGTGGATGGCCCGCACGTTCGGCAGCACATCGCGCAGCTTGCGCAAGGTATCTGCTTCCTTGTGGATGCGGCCAAGCAGCAGGTGATCGCGCGAGTGGCCCGGGCACACATCCAGGAAATAGGGGCGAGCCCGCTGCGTGATGGCGCGCACAGTGAAAACGTTGTTGGTGGAGCGACTGGTGGCGTAGCCCGTATACTCGCCAAACGGCCCTTCCGGCCCGCGCAGACCGGGCTCAATGACTCCCTCCACCACGAATTCCGCATCGGCCGGGACACAGACATCAACGGTTCTGCCGCGCACGACTTGCAGCGGATGGCCCAGCAGCGCGCCCACCACGGTGTGCTCGTCCACGTTCAGCGGCATCCTGCTGGCTGCACCCACCAGGTAGGCCGGATGCATGCCGATCACGACTGCCGCTTCGAGAGGTAGGCCCCTGGCCTCAGCCCGCCGCTGGTAGTCCCAGAGGTGGCCGCGCGAATGGAGGCTGATGCCGAAGCTCCGAGGGCCCTTGAGCTGCATGCGCGCGAAGCTCAAATTGCCGCAACCGGTATCAGGATCCCTGGCAACGACGACACCGGACGTGATGTAACGTCCGGCGTCTTGCTCGAAATGGGCCATCAGCGGCAACAAAGTGGCGTCAGCTTCGTCACCCAGCCGGCACACCTCCTGGCATATGCCGCTGCCGACCTCCGCCGGCGGAACCAGCGCCCCAGAGATGCGCGCCCAGTGGTCGTGCAACCCATCCACCGTCGTTCCGATGGCATAGGCGATGCGCGCGCGTGATGCGAAAAGATTGGTCACCACCGGCATATCGATGCCATCGACGGCATCGAACAGAAGCGCCGGCGGAGCCGGCATACGCTCGGTCGCCATCGCTGCCGCAGCAACGAAGTAGTCGCGCGGCACCGGCTCGCCGATGCACAAGAGGTCATCAGGGTGATCGGATCGGTAGCGTGTCAGGAATGTCTGCAGGTCATCCATCGCTACTCCGGCGGCTGCACAATGCTGATCGTGGGACGGCGAATCTGCCGCAGGCTCACCATATCCCCGCGGTAATGATTAAGGCCGTAGAAGACAGGGGTCAGATGGTCGTTGTAACCCACCTCCTCCACGCGCAGGCAGGGCGCGCCGGCCGCGATCCCCAGCGCGGCAGCCAGACGCGCATCGGCCGAGACCGCGCGAATCTCGCTCTGCTGATGGTGGACCCGGCAATTGCAGTAGGGCTCCAGGAAGCGATAGACCGATTCGACCTGGACGCCCAGCTCGCGTGCCTGGTCGCGATACGCAGGCTGAACTATCTCAAGAGGCAGCACATTGACGCTGTGAATGGTGGTGACGGATGACGTAAGAATCACTTTGGTGATTGACAGGATCGGCGCATCGGGAGCGAGCTGCAACTGGCTTGCCAGATCTGCGGCCTGTTGCACGGTAGTTTCCAGGATGCGGCAATCAGCCTCCTTGCCGGAGCAGCGGATGGCGTCGGCGAAGCCGCGCGCCTCCTCGAACCAATCCTGGATCGCGGTCGGCGGCTGGCCCAGGAACGGGTTGATGAATGTGCCGACCCCCTGCCGACGCACGATCACCCCGGCCAGCTCAAGACGGCTCAGTGCGTCGCGGACGGTTGCGCGGCTGACATCGAACCGCTGCGCCAGCTCCGCCTCGGAGGGCAACGCGAGGTTGGCGCGCGCCAGCGCGCCGTCATCAATCTGTGCGATGATTTCCTGCGTAACCTGGTCAACCAGGGGAACGTTTCTGCGCATCGAGTCCAGTTTCATGTCCGATCAGGAGGACAGGTTGTCAGACGATAGTCGTCTGATGACATGCTATCATGACTCTTTCGGTTTGTCAATCGCTTCACAAGGGCCTTCGCTTCACAAGAGCCTACTCTCGCCGCTGCTTGACAACTGGGCGAACCATCTGTATTATACGAGAAGATTATCATAAAGATCGAGTATAGTGTAGATGAAACCGTTGTTTGTGGGCCGCGAGGCTGAGCTGCAGCTGCTGGACCGCCTCTGGGCGCGGCCCGGCGCCACGCTCCTGATCCTTTATGGTCGCCGCCGCGTGGGCAAAACCAGGCTGCTGACGTACTGGCTGCGCCAGGACGACGCCGGGAAAACGGGACAGGAGCAAGCGGCCCGGCGTGTGCTCTACTGGGTCGCCGAACCCTCCTCGGCCCTCGACCAACTGCGTTCTTTCTCCCAAGCGGTCTACAACTTCGCCAATCCCCAGGCGCCGGCGCCGGAGGATTTCACTTACGCCAACTGGCAACAGGCCTGGCAGCAGGTGGCTGTGCTCGCACAAAACGAGCGGCTGGGACTCCTGCTCGATGAGTTCACCTATCTGCTGGAAATCGATCCCAGCATCGCCGGCCAGTTGCAGAATCTGTGGGATCAGACCCTCAGCCGAGCGAATCTCTTCCTGGTCATCTGCGGCTCGCACCTGGGGATGATGTTGCGCCACACGTTGTCCTACGAGGGGCCGCTCTATGGACGGGCGACCGCCCAACTACGGTTGCAGCCCCTGCCTTTCGGTATGACCGCGCGCTATTTTCCAGGTTTCGATGCCGACGAACGGGTGGCGATCTACGCCATCTGGGGTGGCATCCCGGCCTACTGGGAGCGCCTCGACCCGGCCGCGACCCTCTCCGACAACATCCGCCACGAACTGCTGACCGCCAACAACCTGATGCAAGCCGAGCCGCGCCTGCTGCTGCAAGATTTCGTCAACGAGCCGCACAACTACGTGGGCGTCCTGCGCGCTATCGCCAACGATGCGCGCACGCAAGGCGAGATCGCGGCTTTCAGTGGGCTGGCGCAGGGCCACGTGTCCCAATATCTGAGCATCTTGCAGGATGCCGGCTTCGTGGAACGCCGCGTGCCGGTCACGCAGGGAGAACGCTCACGGCTGGGCCGCTATCATATCGTGGACCCCTATCTGCGCTTCTACTATCGGTTCCTCGCCAGCCGCCAGTCGCAACTGGCCCTGGGCATCCAGGAGCAATCGTTGGCGGAGATCCGGCGTCATCTGCGTGACTTCATCGGCGCCAACACCTGGGAAGAGCTCTGCCGGGAATGGCTCCTGCGCGCCAGCGCGCAGCAAGCTGTGCCCGTGCTGGTGGATCAGGTGGGCGGCGCCTGGACGCGCGCCGCGCAGGTGGATGTGGTGGGCGTCAACTCGATGGCGAAGACGCTGGTGGTAGGCGAGTGCAAGTGGGGCCCTGACCCCAGCGGCCGCAGCGTCCTGACCGAGTTGATCGAGAAAACGGCGGAAGTCGTGCCCGGTCAGGGCCAATGGCAGATCTACTATCTGGGGTTTGCCCGGGCCGGCTGGACCCCTGCCAGCTACGCGTTCGCCCAGGAAGTCACGAGCGTCCCCCTGAGTGGCAAGAACTGGCGTACGCTCGGCATGCGCCTGCTGGATTTGGCTCAAGTTGACCACGACCTGGCAGCGTGGGTGAGCTGACGGACAGCGTGACGGACGACGGATCAGCTACAGGCGGAGCTGGCGCGCTGCGAGCGCTGTCTCTATCAGGAAGGAACAAGCCGCCGAAGCATGTATGTTGAGGGATGAAGCTTTGCCGGCTCCGTCAAGAGGTTCTGGAACCAGCCACAGGTGTCGGTGGCGCTCAGCGGCATGAGCACGATGCAGCAGCTGCAGGAGAACCTGGCGAGTGCTGAGCGATCGGGGCGGGCGCCGCTGACGGCCGGCGAGCTGGTGTTGATCGGCCGCGTGCGCGATGAGTACCGCGCGCTCACACCCATCCCGTGCACCGACTGCAAGTACTGCCAGCCTTGTCCGCACAACGTGGCGATCCCGCGCATCTTCGACCTCTACAACATGGCGATGATCTACAACGCGCCCGAACGGGCGCGGCGAGCGTACGAGCACTGGCTGCGCGAGGAGGAACGGGCGGACTGCTGCCTGGAATGCGGCGAATGCGAAACCAAATGCCCGCAGGGGATCGAGATCATCGGCTGGCTGGAGAAGGCGGACGCTTACCTGGCAGCCCAGAAGGCTTGAAACGGAGGTGTTTGTGATGACCAAAAATGCGTCGATCACGCAGCGGCCGGCCTGGCAGGCGCTGGCGGCCCACCATCTGCAGATCAAGGACGTACATCTCAGGTCGCTCTTCGCAGATGATCCCTCGCGCGGTGAGCGCTACACCGCTGAAGCGGGAGACCTGTACCTCGACTACTCCAAACACCGCATCACGCACGAGACGGTGCGCCTGCTGCTCCGGCTTGCCGAGGAGAGCGGATTGCGCGAACGCATCGCTGCCATGTTTCGCGGGGAGAAGATCAATGTCACCGAAAAACGCGCAGCGCTCCACGTGGCGTTGCGCGCGCCCCGAAGCGAGCGCATCTCCGTGGATGGCAGCGACGTCGTGCCAGAGGTGCATGCCGTCCTCGATAGGATGGCCGACTTCTCCCGGCGTGTGCGCACGGGAGAGTGGCTGGGACACACCGGCAGACGCATCCGCAATATCGTGAACATCGGCATCGGCGGGTCGGATCTCGGCCCGGTCATGGCCTACGAGGCGCTGCGCTACTACAGTGACCGCAGCCTGACCTTCCGCTTTGTCTCGAACGTCGATGGCACCGATTTCGCCGAGACCACCCGCGATCTCGATCCTGCAGAGACGCTCTTCATCGTCTCGTCCAAGACGTTCACCACACAGGAGACGATGACCAATGCGCGCAGTGCGCGCACATGGGTGCTTGCCGCACTGGGCGCCGATGCAGCGATCGCCAAGCACTTCGTCGCAGTGTCGACGAATGCAGCCGCGGTGTCGAGCTTCGGCATCGACACCGCCAACATGTTCGGCTTCTGGGATTGGGTCGGCGGTCGTTACTCGATGGACTCGGCGATCGGACTGTCGACGATGTTGGCAATCGGGCCGGAGGCGTTTGCGTCGCTCCTGGCCGGTTTCCGGGCGATGGATGAGCACTTCCGCACTGCGCCGTTCGCCAGCAACTTGCCGGTGTTGATGGGGCTGTTGACGGTGTGGTACAACGATTTCTTCGACGCGCAGACGGTCGCCGTGCTGCCTTACGATCAGTATCTGAGACGGTTCCCGGCCTATCTGCAGCAGCTCACCATGGAAAGCAACGGCAAACGCGTGACGCTCGACGGCGCCGCCATCACGGACTATCAGACCGGCCCGATCTTCTGGGGCGAACCCGGCACCAACGGGCAGCACTCGTTCTACCAGTTGATCCACCAGGGCACCAAGCTCATCCCATGTGACTTCATCGCGTTCGCCCAGTCCCTGAATCCGCTGGGCAACCATCACGATCTGCTGATATCCAATGTCTTTGCCCAGGCCGAGGCGCTGGCCTTCGGCAAGACCGAGGCTGAGGTGAAAGCCGAGGGTACGCCCGACTGGCTGGCGCCGCATCGCACCTTTGAGGGCAATCGGCCGAGCAGCATCATTCTGGCCAGATCGCTCACGCCGGAAGTGCTGGGACAGCTCGTCGCCTTGTACGAACACAGCGTCTTCACACAGAGCGTGATCTGGAACATCGATGCGTTCGACCAGTGGGGCGTCGAGCTGGGCAAGGTGCTGGCGGGACGCATCGTCCCTGAGTTGGTGAGCGCCGATGAGCCCGATCTGAAGCACGACAGCTCGACCAATGCCTTGATCCGGCGCTATCGCACCCTGGCCGGCAGCCGGAGCTGATGCGGCCGGCCGACGCGGCGGAAGTGGCTGCCCGCGGGTGCAGACATGAGGGCCGGATCGGGTGGATGGGTCGATGCGAGGAGGTATGTGGGATGAACCCCGCGCGCGCGGCAGGTGGCGGTGGAGAGCCGTTGCTGCCCGTGGATGCAGACTTCTCGGCGCTCGACCCGACGGCGCATCTACTGGCTGCCGGCGAGCTGTGCGCGGTCTTTCTGCCCGGACGGGGGATGCTCGGCGCATCGCTGCGCCACCGCGGTGAGGAGGTGCTTGGCCGTGTGGAGGACCTTGCGGCCGCCGCGCGGACAGGCGCGACCTGCGGGATTCCGATCCTGCACCCATGGGCGAACCGCCTCGACGGTCTGCGTTACGCCGCGGCCGGTCGCGAAGTCGCACTGAATCGCGCGTCTCCGCTGCTCCACTTCGACCGCAACGGGCTGCCAAGCCACGGCGTCTCCTGGGCCGACCTTGCCTGGGAAGTGCGCGAAGACCGTCCCGATACACTGACCGCCTGGCTGGATTGGCGTCGCGACGACCTGCTCGCGATCTTCCCGTTCCCGCATCGGCTGGCGCTGACCGCAACGATCCGGCCGACCGACCTCACGATCGCGACGACGCTGACCGCCGACGGCGGCAGCCGCGTGCCCGTGAGCTTCGGCTTTCACCCGTACTTCCGGCTCCCCGATCTGCCTCGAGCTGAGTGGCGCGTGGAGATGCCGGCGATGCGGCGTGTGATGCTGGATACTCGCAACATCCCGACAGGGCACGAGGAGCCGTTCGCCGTATTCGACACGCGCCTCGGCGCGCGCGGGTTCGACGACGGCTTCATCGCGTTCGAGGCGCAGCCGACGTTCGCTTTGTCGGGCGGCGGCCGCCGCATCACCGTGGAATTCCTTGAAGGCTACCCCTGCGCGCAGGTCTACGCGCCGCGCGATAAGGACTACATCGCCTTCGAGCCGATGACCGCGCCGACCAACGCGCTGGTCACCGGACATGGCCTGCGCGTGGTCGAGCCGGGCGCGACGTTCCAGGCGACATTCCGGATCGGTGTCGCAGGGCGATAGTGCGCTCGGCGGGGTCGTCATGTCGCCGTCCATCTTGCCGTCTGCCCGCGTTTGACAGTGAAATAATGCTCGCTCATAATACAAGCTGTTGTGCACTCCGGTTTGCAGTCCCGAAAGGAGAAGCTTCATGAATCCCGAACTGCTCTCCCGCCTGCAGTTCGCCCTCACAGCCAGCTTTCACTTCATCTACCCGCCGATTTCGATGGGGCTGGGACTGTTCCTGGTGCTGATCGGTGTGATCTATGTCCGCACCGGGGATCCGAAGTGGCGTCAGCTTTCGTTCTTCTGGGTGAAGGTCTACGGCTTGGTGTTCGCCATGGGGGTGGCCACCGGCATCGTCCAGGAGTTCGAATTCGGCACCAACTGGGCCGACTACTCGCGTTTCGTCGGCAACATCTTCGGCAGCCTGCTGGCGGCGGAAGGGATCTTCGCCTTCTTTCTCGAAGGTGGATTCCTGGGGCTGATGCTCTTCGGCGGCAATCGACTGGGGCCGCGCATGTGGCTGCTTGCCACGTTCCTGGTGGTCTTCGGCGCGCATTTCAGTGCCCTATGGATCATCATGGCCAACTCGTGGATGCAGACGCCGGCAGGGTACGAGTTGGCGCAGACCCCAACAGGCACGCTCGCCTTTATGACAAGCTTTCGAGAGGTCGTCTTCACGCCATCGTTCATGCCGCGCATCCTGCACACCTGGGTGGCCTCATGGATGGTGGGCGCTTCCTTCGTGCTCAGTGTCAGCGCGTTCTATGTGCTAAAGGGCCGATTCGTGGCATTGGGACAGGCAGCGTTCAAAGTGGCTCTGCCAGTCTTCGTCGTGTTCAGCATACTGCAGGTGCCCGCCTTCGGCGCCATGCAGGCGGTTGCTGTGACCGACTCCCAGCCAGTCAAGCTTTCGGCAATGGAGGGGCTGTGGAACAGCCAGGCCTGTGCGCCCATGTTCATCATGGGGTGGGTCAACGAGACCGCCCAGACGACGACAGGCATCAGCATCCCCTGTCTGTTAAGTTTCCTGGCCTATAACGATATCAACGCAACCGTACAGGGCCTCAATGCCTTTCCCGCGGACACCTGGGCGCCCGTCAATCTGACCTTCCAGGTCTATCACCTCATGATCAACCTGGGCGGGCTGTTTATCGCGATCGGGGCGCTCGGAGTGCTCTTCGCGGTGTGGCGGCAGCGCATCTGGCGCACGCGGTGGGTGCTCCGGCTCTTCATCTTCAGCATTGTGCTTACCGAGCTGGCAACCCTGGCGGGCTGGTGGAGCGCAGAGTTCGGGCGGCAGCCATGGATTGTCTGGAATCTGCTGCGCACGGCTGATGCGGTCTCGCCCAACCTGAGCGGCGTCCAGGTCTTCCTGTCCGTGCTGATGTTCGTAGCGCTCTACGCACTCCTCTTCGTGCTGTTCATCTATCTGTTGAATGAGAAGATCCAGCACGGACCGGAGCCGCTGGCGGAAGACGATGCCGCCGTGTCGTCGCTGCCGGACACGTTCAAGAGCGTCTTCGGCCGTCGCGCACGCGCCTGACACGCTCCCATGTCGCTTGCATGCGTGGCTTACGGGGGACACGGTCCTTACGCTTCGAGCGCTGAGCCTGAAGAAGCGCTGTCGAGACGCAGAGGTTGTGAACGGCGCTGTTGCGCCAGGGAGGCAACATGATGTGGCTCAACGTGGTTTGGTTTGTGCTGTTTGTCGTGATCATCGCCGGCTACCTGATCATGGACGGCTTCGACCTCGGCGTAGGGATCCTTCACCCGTTCCTGGCGAAGAAGGACGATGAACGCCGCATCTCCCTTAACAGCATCGGTCCGGTCTGGGACGGCAATGAGGTGTGGTTGGTATTGGGCGGCGGTGCGCTCTTCGCCGCTTTCCCGATGGTCTACGCCTCGCTGTTCTCCGGCTTCTACGCGGCGATGATGCTGGTGCTGTTGGTGCTGATCCTGCGCACGGTGGCGATCGAGTTTCGCAGTAAACGCCCGGCTCCACGGTGGCGCGCCGCCTGGGATTGGATCTTCTTCGCTTCATCGTTGGGCATCGCACTGTTGTTGGGCGTAGCGTTCGGCAACATCATGCAAGGAGTGCTGCTCGACGCTCAGGGCAACATTGGGGGCACCCTCCTCGATCTGCTGAACCCCTACGCCTTGCTGGTCGGCGTCACAACGAGCTTCATGCTGGCGACACATGGCGCAATCTATCTGAGCATGAAGACGGAAGGTGAGCTGCTGGCGCGCGCCAAGGCATGGATTCCCCGGCTGATGATCGTCTTCTTTGTCCTCAACACGGCGTTGGTCTTCTGGACCGTCTTGGGGCGCGACGCCATCGCCGCCCGCTATCTGCAGCAGCCCCTGCTGGGGGTGTTTCCAGCGGGAGCCCTGATCGCCGTGATCGCCGCCTGGCTGATGGTGCGCAGGGGCCGCTATCTTGTCGCCTTCCTCCTGTCGGCCGCCATGATCGCCGGGCTGCTCTTCTCAGCGGCCATCGGGCTGTACCCCAACCTGCTGATCTCATCGATCGATGCCCAGTACAACCTGACCATCTTCAACGCCGCATCGCAGCCCAACACGCTGACGGTGATGTTGATCATCGCCCTGCTCGGCTTGCCGTTCGTGCTGCTGTATACTGCAGGCGTCTACTACATCTTTCGCGGCAAAGTGCAGATCAACTCGCAGAGCTACTGATTGTCGCTCGAAAAGCGTCTATTCAGGCGAAATCGTCCGGCGCTCACGCTGCTTGTTCTGACCGTGGGCGCCGGCTTTTTCGCGGGAGCCCTGCTGGTCGTCCAGGCCGTCCTGCTGAGCAGCGTCGTCCAGCGCGTCTTTCGCGTGGGTCAAACCCTGGGCCAGGTGCTGCCAGTGTTCGGCCTGATGTTGGGGCTGCTGCTCGTGCGCAGCAGCCTGATCTGGGCGCAGGATGTATTGGCGCAAAGGTCGGCCAGCCGTATCAAGACGGACCTGCGCCGGCAGCTGATCGCTCACCTCTACGCGCTGGGGCCGGCCTACACACGGTCGGAGCGCAGTGGCGAGTGGGTCAATACAGCCGTCCAGGGCGTCGAAGCGCTCGATGACTACGTGACGCAGTTTCTGCCAGCGCGCTATCTGGCGGGCCTGCTGTCTGTCTTCGTCCTCCTGACTGTCTTCCTGCTCGATCCCTGGACCGCGTTGGTGTTGCTGTTCGCCGGGCCCATGCTGATCCTGTTGTTAGCGCTGATCGGCGGTCGCGCCAGGGCAATCACGCAGCGCCGCTTCGCAGAGCTGAGCTGGATGAGCGCGTTTTTTCTCGATGTGCTGCAGGGCATCGCCACGCTCAAGATGTTCGGCCGCAGCAAGGAACAGGCTTCCAACATCGAAACGATCAGCGAGCATTATGGCAAGACGACGATGGAGGTGCTGGCCACTGCGTTTCAGACGTCGCTGGTGATGGAATGGGCGGCGACCGCCGCCACGGCGATGGTGGCGCTGGAAGCCAGCCTGCGTCTGATGAGCGGGGTGCTCCCTTTCGACCGGGCGCTGGCCGTGCTGCTCCTGACGCCGGAGTTTTTCCTGCCGCTGCGGCAGATGGCGATCAAGTACCATGCGGGTGCGACCGGAAGGGCCGCCGCAGGGCGCATCTACAGCGTTCTCGACACGGCCGCGCCGCGACATAGCCGAAGCGCCTTGCAGGCTTCTGGGCCACTCGACGAACCGGTGACCCGATGGATGCCTTCGCTCACGCGTGCCGATATCTGCTTCAATGAAGTGGCCTTCGCATACCCGGCTCCCTTGCTGGCGGACGCCCCGGCGGATGGCAAGCGGCAGGCGCTGCAAGGGTGCTCGCTGACGATCCCGCATGGCCGGACCGTCGCCCTGGTCGGACCGACCGGTGCAGGCAAGACGACGGTGGCCCACCTGTTGCTGCGCTTTGCCGAGCCGGATGCGGGCGCAATCACGGTGGGCGGAACGCTGCTGAGCAAGATCGACCCCATCGCCTGGCGCAGACAGGTCGCATGGGCGCCGCAACTGCCATACCTGTTCCACGGCACGGTCGCGGACAATATTCGCCTTGCGCGACCCGAGGCCAGCATGGACGAGGTGATCGCCGCGGCCTGCGCCGCCCACGTCGATCAGTTTGTCGAGACGCTGCCCGACGGCTATGACACGCCGCTGGGCGAGCAGGGCACCCGGCTGAGCGGCGGACAGCGACAGCGTCTGGCCATCGCCCGTGCGTTCCTGAAGGATGCGCCGTTCCTCATTCTGGACGAGCCCACGGCCAACCTGGATGCCCGGAGTGAGGCGCTGATTCGCGAGGCGCTCGCCCGGCTCGCATCCGGCCGCACGGTGCTGGTCATCGCCCACCGACTGGCGATGGCGTACTCTGCCGATCGGATCGTGGTGATGGACGCCGGCCGCGCCGTCGAATCGGGCAGCCACGACGAATTGATCGCCCGTAACGGTCTCTACCGCCGGTTGGTCTCGACTTACGAAGGCAAAGATGGCGTGCGCTGACTCCCGGCAGGCGACAGAGCAGGCTGAGGTCTAGATCTGATTGCCATGGCAACGACAGTCCGTCTCCTGAAGCTGATGCTGCCCTTTCGCTGGTGGATCGTCGCCGGCGTGCTGTTGAGTTTCGCCACCACCGGGGCCAGCGTCGGGCTGATGGCTGTTTCGGCCTATCTGATTTCGAAGGCCGCCCTGGCGACGCACATGGCCGACTTGAGCGTCATGATCACAGGCGTGCGCTTCTTCGCCATCGCGCGGGCAGGTCTGCGTTATGCAGAGCGCTACGTCACCCATCTGGCAACCTTTCGCATCCTGACTCACCTGCGCGTCTGGTTCTACCGCGCCATCGAGCCTCTGGCGCCGGCGTGCTTGATGCGTTTCCGCAGCGGTGACCTGCTGGCGCGCAGCATCGCGGACATCGAAACCCTGGAGAACTTCTATCTGCGCGTCGTCATCCCACCGCTGGCTGCGGCCCTCGTCACAGGGCTGGCCTGCTTGATCCTGGGCAGCTTCCATCCGTCCCTGGCGGTCGCACTGCTCGTCTTCATCGTCCTGACCGGCGTCATCCTGCCGCTGGCTGGTCGCTGGCTGAGCCAGCAGCCAGCGGCCGAGCTGCTTGCCGTCCGCGGCGAGCTGAGCGCTTCGCTGGTGGATGAGGTGCAGGGGATCGCTGACCTGCTGGCGCACGGCCAGGAGGAGCGTTACCAGGCCAGGATGCTCCGCTTGAACCGGCAACTCAATCGGCTGCAGGAGCAACTGGCCGCGATTCGCGGCCTGGGCGGAGGCCTGACCGCGCTGTTCACCGGGTTGGCTGGTTTGTCGGTCCTGATACTGGCGATCCCGCTGGTCACTGCCGGGCACATCGATGGGGTCTTCCTGGCGCTGCTCCCACTGACCGCCGTCGCCAGCTTCGAGGCCATTCAGCCGCTGGCCCACGCGCTTCAGCTGCTGGAGTCAAGCGAGGCGGCGGCCAGGCGCATCTTCGAGCTCATAGACAGCGAGCCGGCCGTCGTCGATCCGCCCTCGCCGGCGCCGCTGGACTGGCCGCCCGACCGGGCGCCGGCCATCGAAGTGCGCGATCTGCGGTTTCGCTATGCAGCAGACGCGCTGCCGGTCCTCGACGGCGTGAGTTTCCATGTGCCGCCTGGCGGCTGCGCAGTGCTGTTCGGGGCCAGCGGCTCGGGCAAGTCCACGATCGTGAACCTGCTGCTGCGTTTCTGGGAGTACGACGAAGGGACGATCCGCATTGGCGGCCGTGATCTGCGCACGATTCCCGCAGATGAGGTGCGCAACCTGCTGGGAGTCGTCCCGCAACACACCCACTTGTTCAACGCCTCGATCCGGGACAATCTCCACCTCGCGAATCCGGAGGCCAGCGAGGAGGACCTGGCGGCTGCCTGCCGGCTCGCGCAGCTGCATGAGTTCATCGAGAAGCTGCCGCAAGGCTACGACACGCCGGTGGGGGAGAATGGCTTGCTGCTCAGCGGCGGCGAGCGCCAGCGACTGGCCATTGCTCGCGCCGTCCTCAAGGGCGCGCCGATCCTGATCCTCGATGAAGCCGCCTCACACCTGGACGTCTTGACCGAGGAGCGCCTCTGGCAGGCGTTGAAGGGATTCATGGCCAGTCGCACGACGATCATCATCTCACATCGGCGCGCGCCCCTCGCTGGCGCAGATCAGACGATCAGCCTGGAGAGGGAATCTCCCCGACCCTGAACGTTGCGCGGCCCCAGTCTCCTCAGCGATGCAGAGGGGCTTCCAGCAAGGGTTCGCCGGGGCGCCCGGCTACCTGGTGATGACCGCCTATCAGACCGCGAACGGTCTGGTCAATCTGGTCACCCCCACGTCTGCGGTGGTGATGGGCGGCCTGACGATCGCGCGTGCGGGCTACGGCGTTTGGTGGCGCTTCGCGTGGCCGCTGATCGTGCTGCTGGCGATCTTGAGCATGCTGGTGCTGGCTTCAAGCGCGCTCATGCAGCAGGCCCGCACGCCGGCGCGCCAACCTCTCTCGTCTGTCTCGCAATCCTGTGGGCTGTCCTGCCGCAATCCGGAGGATTGTGTTACGATAGTATCAGGCCGCCTCCGCCAAGATGGCGCGGTCGCGGTGCAATGATCACCACCTAGAGGAGATGCACCATGGCTTTCAATCTACGCAACCGCAGCTTCGTCAAGGAGCTGGACTTCACCCCGGATGAGCTCAAATTCCTGCTCAAACTGTCCGCTGATCTCAAGGCGGCCAAGTACGGTGGGTACGAGCAGCAGCGGCTGGTGGGCAAGAACATCGCCCTGATCTTCGAGAAGAGCTCGACGCGCACGCGCTGCGCCTTCGAGGTGGCGGCGTACGACCAGGGCGCGCACGTCACCTACCTCGGGCCTGAAGGTTCGCAGATCGGCCACAAGGAATCCATGAAGGACACCGCTCGCGTGCTGGGCCGCATGTATGACGGCATCGAGTACCGTGGTTTTGCGCAGGCAACCGTCGAGACACTGGCGCAGTATGCCGGCGTGCCGGTGTGGAACGGATTGACCGACCAATTCCACCCGACGCAGGTGCTCTGCGACATCCTGACGATGATCGAGCACAGCAGCAAGCACTTGGGCGAGATCGCGTACTGCTACCTGGGCGATGCGCGCAACAACATGGGCAACTCGCTGATGGTGATGGGCTGCAAGATGGGCATGGATGTGCGCCTGTGCGCGCCGAAGGCGGTGTGGCCGGAAGAGAGCCTGGTCGCCACCTGCCGCCAGGTTGCGGCGGAAACCGGCGCGCGGCTGACCCTCACCGAGAGCGTCGATGAAGGGGTCAAGGGCGTGGACTACCTCTACACCGACGTGTGGGTCTCGATGGGCGAACCGAAGGAGGTGTGGGCTGAGCGGATCAAGCTGCTCTTGCCCTACCAGGTCAACACTGAGGCCGTCAAGAGAGCCGGCAACCCGAACGTCAAGTTCATGCATTGCCTGCCGGCCTTCCACAACCGGGAGACCAAGGTGGGCGAGGACATTTACCAGAAGACGGGATTGAATGGCCTCGAAGTCACCGAAGAGGTGTTCGAGTCAGAGCGCTCGATTGTCTTCGCCCAGGCCGAGAATCGGATGCATACGATCAAAGCGATCATGGTGGCGACGCTGGGCGACTGAGAACAAAGACGCTGCCACGAACGGCACGAGTCTCCTGCAACGCGCCTTCCCTCAGCGTGCAGTTCGTGGCAGGGAACTACGACCTGGCGAGCTTCTGACCGAACACCGGTCGAACTGGGGGCGCAGTGCCGGAGAAAAAGAGTTGGAGCCGCTCCAGGTCGAACTCGTCAGACTTCCTGAAGCATACGCCGTGGGTCGAGCGCGCGATCATTGCGTCCGGGATCATTCTGGTGAAGTACTGGCTGGAAGAGACCATGGAAGACCAGACCGAACGCTTCAACGAGCGCATCAACGACGATCGCAAGACCTGGAAGCTCAGCCCGATGGATCTCGAAAGCCATCGCCGCTGGTATGACTACTCGCGGGCACGCGATGCGATGTTTGCCGCCACCGACACCCCGGAGTCGCCCTGGTATGTGGTGGACTCGCATGACCAGAAGCTCGGGCGTCTGAACTGCGTCGCCCACCTCTTGAGCCTGATCCCGTATCACGAGGCGCCGCACGCGAAGGTGAAGCTGCCGGAGCGGCAGTCGAAGGGCGACTACGTGGAGCCGGACCATCCGTTCCGCTGGATTCCGGAGAAATACTGACAAGGAGGGAACCGACCATGCCCGAATCAGCTCAGGCACAACCGAAATGGTACACCCTGACTACGGAGGCCGTCGCACAACAACTGAAGGTCGATCCTGCAAAGGGGTTGAGCGCATTCGAGGCACAGGAACGACTCAAGCAGTACGGCCCGAACCAGCTTGCCGGCAAGAAGAAGGAGCCGGGCTGGCAGGCCTTCCTCCGCCAGTACCGCGACTTCATGCAGATCATCCTGGTCGGCGCGGCCGTGATCAACCTGGTCTTCACACAGGATCTTCGCACAACCGTGATGTTGATCATCCTCACCGTCTTCAACGCGGTCATGGGCATGCGCCAGGAATCGAAGGCCGAGGCAAGCCTGGCCGCGCTCGAAAAGATGATGAAAAACATCGCCCGCGTGCGCCGCGATGGCCAGGCGATCGAGATCGAGGCGGAGCAACTGGCGCCGGGTGACATTGTGCTGATGGAGGCGGGCAATCGCGTCCCGGCCGACGGTCGTCTCTTTGTCACCGCGACCTTGGAGATCGAGGAGGCTGCACTGACGGGCGAAAGCGTCGCCTCACCCAAGGACACCGAGACGATCGACAAAGCGGATGCGCCGCTCGGCGACCGCCACTGCATGGCCTACATGAACACCTCGGTCACCCGCGGCCGCGGCGAGATGATCGTCACGACCACCGGCATGGCCACCGAGATGGGCCACATCGCTGACTTGCTGAACAAGACCGAGGCGGACAAAACGCCCTTGCAGAAGCAGCTCGACAAGCTGACGATCATCATCGCGGGCATCGCCGGCCTGGCCTTCATCCTGATGATGATCCTGGGCCTGTCGCGCGGCGACTCATTTGATGCGATCTTCATTGCCGGCATTGCGCTCGCTATCTCTGCCATCCCCACCGGCATGCCGGCCGTCGTGACCACCTTGTATTCGATGGGGACGCGCGTACTGGCAGCCCAGAACGCGATCGTCAAGCGGCTGCCATCGGTCGAAACGCTGGGCTCCGTCTCTGCGATCTGCTCCGACAAGACCGGCACGCTGACCCTCAACAAGATGACGGCGCGCGAGTTCACCATCCCGGGCCAGAATCGCTACCGGGTGACGGGCGAAGGCTACAGCACGCAGGGCGAGCTTCAGCTTACGCGCGGCATTCCGCCGGGCCAGCCCTGGCAGAAGGGCTCCGCGCCCTATAGCGTCGAAGGACAGATCCTGAGCGCCGGCGGGCCGAAAATCGATCTGGAGCCGATCCTCCTGCCCATGGCGCTGTGCGCCGACGCCCGCCTCGACGGCGAGAGCCTGATCGGAGATCCGACCGAAGGCGCCCTGATTGTGCTGGCCGAGAAGGGCGGCATCAGCGTGGAGGGCGCGCGGGAGATGTTTCCGCGCGTCGCGGAGGTGCCCTTCGACTCTGACTACAAGTTCATGGCCACCTTCCACAACATGACCGACGAACAGGGCAAGCCGGTGGTGCGCTGTTTCGTCAAGGGAGCGCCCGACGTACTGATCGCCCGCAGCGGCTCCTATTGGCTGCCGGGCAGCGGCGTCATGCAGGCCACTCACGACCAGGGCGCCCTGGCGCTCAAGGAGAACGACCGCATGGCGCAGGCAGGCGAGCGCGTCATGGTGGTGGCCCGCCGCGATTTCGATCCGGCGACCTTCGATCCCAAGGGCCCCGCCGGCGACGGCCGTCTGATCGACCTGGTGAAGGAGCTGACGATTCTGGCGATGGTTGGCATCGTCGATCCCCCGCGTGCCGAGGCGAAGGCCGCGATCGCCAAATGCCACAGCGCAGGCATCCAGGTGCGCATGATCACGGGCGACCACGCGGTCACGGCCGCGGCCATCGGCCACGAGCTAGGCATCACGGGCAAGGCGCTGACCGGCGCGCAGTTTGCGGCGATGAGCGATGAGGAGCTGAAGCGGGAGCTGCCCGATATCGGCGTGATTGCACGCGTGGCGCCAGAGGACAAGATCCGGTTGGTGCGGCTGCTCCAGGAGCAGAGTCACATCGTCGCCATGACGGGCGATGGCGTGAACGACGCGCCCGCCCTCAAGAAGGCCGACATCGGCGTCGCAATGGGCATCACCGGCACCGAGGTGTCGAAAGGCGCGGCCGTGATGATCCTGACCGACGACAACTTCGCCACCATCGTCAAGGCCGTCGAGTACGGCCGGGGGATCTACGACAACCTGGCGAAGTACATCCGCTTCCAGATGACTGCGCTGGTGGCGTTCATCGCCTCCTACCTGGGCGCGGCGCTGTTTGTCATCGCCGGCGGGGTGCCGTTCGTACCGTCGGTGGTGCTGTGGATCAACTTCCTGGTGCAGGTGCCCATCGCCATCGCGCTGGGCTACGACAGTCCGTCTGCGGGGCTGATGGAACGCAAGCCGCGGCCGTTGAGCCAACCGGTGCTGACCCGGGCCCAGTGGATGCGACTCATCTTCGTCGGCCTCCTGATGGCGATCGGCACCCTGGCGCTGGAAACGTTCTACACACCGGGCGGCGAAGCGCTGATGTACACCATGGGATTCGCCGTCTTCTCGCTGTTCAACATCTCGATGGGCATGGCCTCGCGCAGCGAGACAGATTCGGTCTTCAACCGCGAAGTCATCTCCGACCGGCGCCAACTGCTGCTCTACGGACTGGCCCTGCTCTTCACGCTTCTACCGACCGAGCTGGATTTTGTGCAGAAGCGTTTCGGTCTGACCAGCCTCACCATACAGCAATGGTTGATCTGCTTCGCACTTGCCGTGGCCCTGCTCCTTGTGATGGAGGGCATCAAGGCCTTAATGCGCCGGCGCCAGAGCAAGCAGGCGTGAACCAGAAGGCCGGGATGGATCGTTGGGAAGGAGCGAGAACATGACCGCGAAATCGAGCTACACAGAGCAAGAATGGGCCGGCCTGGTCAGGGCGCCGATCACCACCGGCGCCTATGTCATGGTTGCCGATCCGAGCGTCACGGCGATGGTCTCGGAGACGCAGGGCATGCTGAAGGCCATTCAGGCACAGCAAGCGCCTGAAGCAGCCGGCGAACTGGTGGCCGCAGTCGTCGCCGAGATCGTGGCGATGGCCAGCCGGAAAGAGAAGATGGCGTCGCCACAGGTGGACAAGAGCCAGGACCCGAAGCCTCAGATGATGGCGAATCTCAAGCAGGATCTCCCGGTCCTGGAGGCGAAGTCGACGCCCGCAGAGAGCCGGCTTCTATCGTTGGCTGCTTACAGTGGCCCAGGCGACCGCCGATTCTGATCCAGATACTGCCAATTCGCGGACATGAGCAACCCAACCGCCACGCCAGCCCGATCTTCGGGAGTGGAACCGCCTGACGCCAATCCGTTTGTGCGTGCACCGCGGCCTCGAGGCCTGGGGCGCTGGATCCCGGCGCTCCAGACGCTGCGAAGCTATCGGCGAGCGTGGTTGGCCAAGGATATCGTGGCTGGGCTGGTGCTCACGGCCATCCTTGTCCCGGTCGGCATGGGCTACGCCGAAGCGGCCGGACTGCCTGCGATCTACGGCCTGTATGCCACCATGCTTCCGCTCCTGGCATACGCCATCTTCGGCCCCAGCCGCATCCTCGTGCTCGGTCCGGACTCCTCGTTGGCCGCCATCATCGCAGCCACGATCGTGCCGCTGGCCGCAGGCGATCCCGACCGCCTGGTGGCGCTGGCGGGCATGCTCGCCCTGATGACTGGGGGGCTGTGCATCATCGCCGGCCTGGCGCACTTCGGTTTCATCACGGATCTGCTCTCGAAACCCATACGCCTGGGCTATCTGAACGGCATTGCGCTCACAGTCCTCATCGGCCAGTTGCCCAAGATGCTGGGCTTTTCGGCCAGCGGCGAGAATCTGATCCAGGAAGCAGTCAGCCTGGTGCGCGGCTTTGCGCAGGGCATGACCAACTGGACGACTCTGACGATCGGCGTCACATCGCTGGCCATCATCCTGGTCTTCAAGCGTCGCTGGCCCAAAGTCCCGGGCGTGCTGATCGCCGTCATCGGCGCCACGGCAGTCGTGGGCGTACTGGATCTGGCGACCCGGGCTGGCGTGTCGGTCGTTGGGCCCCTACCTCAGGGGCTGCCCTCGTTTCAGATCCCGCGCGTCTCGGTCACCGATCTGGGCCCGCTGCTGGCGGGCGCGCTCGCGATTACGCTGGTTTCGTTCGCTGACACCAGCGTGCTGTCGCGCGTTTTCGCTCTGCGCGGCGGCTATGAAGTCGACCAGAATCAGGAGATCGTTGCGCTCGGCGCGGCGAATGTCGCGGCCGGGCTGTTCCAAGGGTTTTCGATCAGCAGCAGTTCGTCGCGCACTCCCGTGGCGGAATCGGCGGGCGCGAAGACGCAACTGACGGGGGTGGTTGGCGCCCTGTGCATCGCCCTGCTACTGGTCTTTGCGCCGACGCTGCTGCAGAATCTACCCAATGCCGTCTTGGGTGCGGTGGTGATCTCGGCATGCCTGTCGCTGGTGGACATACCCGGCGTCGTCCGCCTGTATCACCTGCGTCGCGGCGAGTTTGTACTCTCGGTCGTCTGTTTTCTGGGAGTTGCGCTCGTCGGTGTGATCCAGGGAATCTTCATTGCGGTCGCGCTGGCGTTGCTCGGCTTCATCTGGCGCGCGTGGCGGCCCTACGATGCCGTGCTGGGCCGCGTCGAGGATCTGAAAGGTTATCACGACATCACGCGCTATCCCGAGGCGAAGCGCATCCCGGGTCTGGTGCTGTTCCGCTGGGACGCGCCGCTGTTCTTCGCCAACGCTGAGATCTTTCGCGAGCGCATCTTGGAAGCGGTTGCGCAGGCGCCGACCCCAGCGAAATGGGTCGTCGTGGCTGCCGAACCTGTGACCGATATCGATATCACGGCGGCCGAGGTGTTGGCATCGCTTGACGATGACCTCAAGCGGGCCGAGGTCGAACTCTGTTTTGCCGAAATGAAAGACCCGGTGAAAGACCGCCTCAAGCGCTACGGCCTGTTCACCAAGATTGGAGCCGAGGGTTTCTTCCCGACGATTGGCCGGGCGGTCGATGCATACCTTGAGACGCACGATGTGGCGTGGGCGGATTGGGAAGATGCCCGGCAATCCCAGGCTGCCGGACGAAAGCAATAGGCCGGCTCGGTGATGTCTCCTATCGGTGGCGCGCCTCGAACGCGTCACGACCTTCATCCGGGAAAGGACGTTCGCTTATGACCGATGCCTCGAAGGCCAACACTGCTGGTTGGTCCGTGCTCGCCATGTTGGCTGCAGCGCAGTTCATCATGGTGCTCGACACGACGGTGATGAACGTGTCGATCTCACAGGTCGTCGAGGATCTCAACACGACTGTCGTCGGGTTGCAGACGGCGATCACGCTTTACACGCTTGTCATGGCCGCGTTCATGCTGCTGGGCGGCAAGCTCGGCGACCGCTGGGGCGCAAGACGAGCCTTTGCCATCGGCATGCTCATCTACGGCACCGGATCGCTCATCACGGCCTTCTCGCCCACCCTTGGCGTATTGCTGGTCGGGTGGTCATTCATTGAGGGCTTCGGCGCCATCCTGGTGATCCCGGCGATCGCTGCACTGACAGCGGCCAACTACGCCGGTCGCCAGCGCGCCATGGCCTACGGCATCCTGGGCGGCGTCAATGGGATGTCGGCCGCGCTCGGCCCGCTGATCGGCGGCTGGGTGACGGCCAACTTCACGTGGCGGCTCGTCTTCGCCGCCGAGACAGCCACCGTGCTGGTGCTCATGCTCTTCCTGCGCGCGATCCCTGCGACGCCCGGACGCCGCGGCAAACTCGACCTCGGCGGTGCATTCCTGTCAGCCGCCGGCCTGGGACTTGCCGTGTTCGGCATCCTGCGCTCGAGCCAGTGGGGCTGGATTACGCCCAAACCCGCGGCGCCCGCGACGCCTCTCGGCCTCTCGCCGGTGATTTGGCTGATCGTGGGCGGCCTCATTCTGCTGGGGCTTTTCATCCGACGAGAGGAGGCCTTGATGGCCGCCGGCGGCGAGCCACTCCTGGATGTCGGACTGCTCAAGATCCCGCGCTTGCGAGCAGGCCTGAACACCCTGGCCAGCCAGCAGTTCATGATCATGGGCATCTTCTTCGTGCTGCCGCTCTATCTGCAGACGGTGCTCGGTTACAACTCACTACAGACCGGCGTCATCATCTTGCCCCTATCGCTGAGCTTGTTCGCATCGGCGCTCCTGGGCGCCTCACTGACCGCGCGCTTCGCGCCGAGACGCATCGTCGAATTCGGCCTGGGGGCCATGATCGCCGGCGCGGTCCTGCTCATCGCCTTCACCGGGCCGGACCTGCGCTCGGTCGGCTTTACCCTGGCGTTGGCGCTGGTGGGTGCGGGCAACGGGCTTCAGGTCTCGCAGCTCGGCAACGAAATCATGTCATCAGTCGCGGCCGAACGCGGCAGCGAGGCCGGCGGCCTGCAGGGAACCTCGATGAACCTCGGCGCCTCGTTGGGAACCGCACTGGTCGGCTCGGTGCTGATCGCGTCCCTGGTGAGCAACTTCCAGAGCGCGGTGCTGGCCAACCCCGTGCTTACAGATGTAAGCAGCCAATTGGTGACTGCGGCAGAGCAAAACGCCAACTTCGTCAGCGTCGCGCAGGTGCAGGCCGGCGCGGAGCAGGCGGACCTGACCCCCGAGCAGGTGGATGCGGTCACGATGGAATACGCCAACGCGCAGATTTCGGCGCTCAAGGCGGCTTTCGCCCTGGTCGCCGTGGCCGCGCTCATCGCGCTATGGTATGTGCGCCGCTTGCCGACGAAAGCCGGGCCCAACGACTCGGGTGAGTCGCCCGCAGCCGCCGCGGCGGCTGCCGCGGCGACGGGCTGATGAGGGTGCGCGCATGACGGATGGCATCGCCATCGCCGCTTTCTGGGGCGGATTGGCTGCCGCATCGCTCGTTGTCGGCGCCGTGCTGGCAGTGCGCCACCCACCGGCAGAGCGGACCACCGGCGCGGTGATGGGATTCGGCGCAGGTGCGCTGCTCGGCGGCATCGCATATGAAGTGGCGCCGGAGTCGATGATGAACGATCTGGGGTGGGGCATCCTCGCCGCCTTCGCGGCGGGCGCGATGCTGACGACACTTGGTTTCGTGATGGCCACGACCCTGCCGGTGCTGGAGTAACCGGCGCGGGACGACAGGCTTGAGTTGTCGCACCCATACAAGGAGCAAAGTCTAATGGGAGAACGTATCGGCATCGTGACCGGGGGCGGTGACTGCCCCGGCCTCAACGCAGTCATTCGCGCCGTGGTCAAGGCGGCGGCTCATCGCGGCTGGGAGTCTGTCGGCTTCCTGGGTGGGTACGAGGGGATGCTTGCCCCTTTGAGCTATCGGCCGCTCGACTACCGACAGATGGGTGGCCTGCTCTTTCGCGGGGGGACCATTCTGGGCACCAGCAACCGCGGGCGCTTTGCCGCCAAGACCGGGCACGGTGAGGTGCGCCGCGTACCCGACGAGATCTTGCAGGAGGCGAGGCGCAATTTCGATGCGCTCGGCCTGCGCGCCCTGGTCTGCATCGGCGGCGACGGCTCGCTGACGATTGCCCAACAGCTATACGAGACCGGCGTGCCCGTCGTCGGCGTACCCAAGACAATCGACAACGATCTCGATGCCACCATCATGACCTTTGGGTTCGAGACAGCCGTGACGTGCGCAGTCGATGCCCTCGACCGGCTGCACAGCACCGCCGAGAGCCACGGTCGCGTGATGGTGCTGGAGGTGATGGGGCGATACGCAGGCTGGATTGCCGGCTTCGCGGGGCTGGCAGGTGGGGCGGATGTCATCCTGATCCCGGAAATTCCGTTCAATTTCGATTCCGTTGTGGCGAAGATCGAGGAACGAGAGGCGGCCGGCAAACACTTCACCGTCATCGTCGCGGCGGAGGGAGCCCGGCTGGCAGGCGGAGGCTTCGTGACCGCCGGCGAGGGCGGGACCAACCGCGAGGCGCGATTGGGTGGGATCGGCCAGATGGTCGCTGGCGAGGTCGAGATGCGAACGGGCAAGGAGAGTCGCGCCGTCGTGCTGGGCCACCTGCAGCGCGGCGGCGCGCCGACGGCGTGGGATCGCCAGCTCTGCACGCGTTTCGGCGTCAGCGCCGTCGAGCTCATCACCCAAGAACGATACGGTCACATGGTCGCGCTGACCCGCGGCGGCATCGAGCCGGTGCTCCTCACGGACGCCATCGACAAGATCCGCACCGTGCCGCCGGACGGCGAACTCGTGCGCGTAGGCCGAGCCATCGGAATCAGCTTCGGCAACGAGTAGCGCCGTTCGAAACCGCAGCCACCCGCACCGTCAATCGTCGACCCAAAGCGGCACGATCTTGAACTGATCTACGTCGACCAACCCCTGGTCGGTCAGCTTCAGATGAGGAATCACCTCAAGCGCCAGGAAGCTGAGGGCCATGAACGGGTCGTGCATATTCGAGCCGAGCGTGTGGGCGGCGCCGATAACATCGTCCAGCGCGCGGCGCACCTCAGCGATCGGCTTGTTCGACATCAGCCCGGCCACGGGCAGCGGCAAACGCGCGAGTATGCGCACACCGTCGGCGACGGCCAGCCCGCCGCCCATGTCAGCGATGGCGCCCGCCGCGGTGCTGAGCGAGATGTTATCGGTGCCGGCCACGATCAAGTTGTGGTGGTCGTGCGCAATCGTGGAGGCGATGGCGCCGCGGCGCAGTCCGAGCCCCTGCACAAATCCCTTGCCGACGTGTCCCGTCGCCATGTGCCGCTCGATCACCGCCAGCTTGATGATGTCGCGATCGATATCGGGCACCGCGAAGCCGGACGCCGTTGGTATCTCGAGGAGGCGATCTTCCGTCATGAGGTCATCGGGCGCTGTGCCGATGACGTGGGCATGGCGACCCTCGGCCGGGATCGTGAAATCGACGGTGTGCCAGTTCACATTGATCGAGCCGCGCAGATAGGAGGGGCGCTCTGGCAGTTCGAAGGGCAGCATCCGGCCGTTTTCCGCGACCACCTGTCCCCCGCGGATCACCAGGCGAACGGCGAACTCCTGTAGATCGTCAAAGACGATCAGATCGGCGCGATGTCCAGGCCGGATGCCGCCGCGATCGTAGAGGCGAAACCACTCGGCGGGATTGAGGGTCGCCATTCGGATCGCATTCACCGGGTCGATGCCGGCGCGAATTGCGCTGCGCACCAGGTGATCGACGCTGCCTTCGTCGAGCAGGTCGCCCGGATGGCGGTCATCGGTGCAGAAGCAGATGCGCCGGGCGTTGTCTGGGGTGATCATGGGCAGCAGCCTGGACAGGTTGTGCGCGTTGGTCGCTTCACGAATCAGGATATACATGCCCAGCCGCAGCTTCTCCAGCGCCTCCTCCGTGGTGGTGCATTCGTGGTCCGAACCGATGCCGGCCGCCAGGTACGCGTTCAGATCCTTGCCGCTCAGGCCGGGCGCGTGCCCGTCCAACACGCGGGTCTTGAACGCATCGAGCTTTTCCAGCACGATCGGATCCTCGCGGACAACGCCTGGATAGTTCATCATTTCCGCCAAGCCCAGCACCCAGCGGTCGTTCTGCAGCGCAGAGATATCTTTCGCCTCCAAATAGGCGCCGGCGGTTGCCATGTGCGTGGCAGGCACACACGACGGCACCATCACGAACATGCTGAGCTGGCCGTACTTGGCCTGATCGAACATGTAGCGGATGCCGTCGAGCCCCAGGACATTGGTGATCTCGTGCGGATCGGCAATGACTGATGTGACGCCGCGCGGCACAACTGTCGCGGCAAATTGTCGGACGCCGACCATCGCACTCTCGATGTGCACGTGCGCGTCGATCAGGCCCGGCGCCAGGTAACTCCCCATAAGGTCAATGTCGCGTTGGCCGCTGTACCCGGTCCCGACCCCCGCAATACGGCCGTTGACGATCGCTACATCCGTCGGATAGATTTCGTTGGAGTAGACGTTCACGAGGCGAGCATTGCGCAGCACCAAGTCGGCAGGCGCGTCACCGCGAGCAACACGAATCACATCGTTGAGTTCCATGGCTTCTCCCGGATGCTCCAGACGAAGGCTGAACGCTGGACGCTAAGAGCGAGCGGCAACGGCGCCGGATTCAACCTGCCTGGCTTCAGGTCGCGATCGATTATACCATACCTCGCACTGCCCTCGCTGACATGACGCCGGTCATTTGCATCGAATGGTAACCTGAAATACAATCAAGGTCGAGATTTGCCCCATCGAGTCGGCTTTGCTTCATATCCGGTTTTGCGAGTTCCGCGAAAGGTGGTGATAGAGCAGCACAGCCTTTCCTATACCACGTGACAAGTGCACCACTTTCAGTAAGGAGGAGTGTCCATGGTCACCCATCGCATCTGGGGCGTAATCGCCCTCCTCGTCGTTCTTTCGCTGATCGTCGGCGCCTGTGCGCCGGCCCCGGCTCCGGCCCCGGCTGCCCCGGCAGCCAAAGCTGAGCCGACCAAAGCCCCTGCGGCTCCTGCGGCGACGGCAGCGCCCGCCGCGAAAGCTGAGCCGACCAAGGCGCCCGAAAAAGCTGCGCTGCAGATTCCGGATGTGCAACCCGGCAAGTTCAATGTGGCGATGGTTCTGATCGGCCCGCATGATGACGGCGGATGGAGCCAGGCTCACTACGAGGGGCTGGAGTACATCAAGAAGAACATGCCGGACGCGAACATCGCTTATGTTGAGAACGTGCCTGAGGGCGCCGACTCGGAGCAGGTGTTCCGGAGCCTGGCCCGCAAAGGCTTCAACCTGATCTTCGGCACCTCCTTCGGCTTCATGGACCCGATGGAAACGGTTGCCAACGAGTTCCCGAAGGCCACCTTCATTCATATCAGTGGGTTCAAGTCGAACGGCAAGAACTTCGGCAACTTGTTCGGCGCGATGGAGAACATGAAGTACCTGGCGGGCATGATCGCAGGCGCGCGCGCGAAGAAAGACGGCAATCCGAAGCTGGGCTACATGGCGACGTTCCCCATCCCCGAGGAGCTGCGCCTGGGCAACGCCATCGCACTGGGCATGAAGAAGACCTGTCCGGAATGTACGATGGATGTGCGCTGGATCAACACCTGGCACGATCCTGTCCTTGAGAAGCAGGCGGCGGAGTCGCTGTTTGACGCAGGCGCGCAGGTGGTCTTCACCGGTGCGGATACGCCTGCCGTGGCGGATGTGGCGCAGGCTAAGGGGAAATGGGGCATCACGTACGACTGGGTTGGCTCCTGCAAGGTTGACCGCTGCCTGACTGCACCGTATTGGAACTGGGGCCCGGTCTACGCAGATATCGCCAAGAAGGTGAAGGACGGCTCCTACAAGCCGGGTTGGGAGTACTTCGATTCTGACAGCGGCGCGTTGGGTCTCTTCGGACTGATGGAAGGCCAGCAGCCGACAAAGGGCATGCAAGACCTGCCGGCCGATGTCATGCAGCAAGTGAAAGACACGTTGGCCAAGATGAACAAGGGCCAGCTCACGCGGTTCGATGTCTTCGCCGGCGAGATCAAGGACAACAAGGGGAAGATCGTTGTGCCCAAGGGCGAGAAGATGGTTCAGGCCGATCTCGACCAGTTCCCGCCCGGCGCCGAAGGCCTGAAGTGCAAGTACTGCATGTACTGGTGGGCGGAGGGCATCACCGCCGAGCTGCCGAAACAGTAAGCCGGTGGATGAGCGCTGGTAGACTGGGTGAACCAGTCTACCAGCTGTGCCGCTTCAGCATCCCCATGAGGTCCCCATGCCCGAACCCGTCAACGCCGTTGAAATGCGGGGCATCGTCAAGCGGTTCCCTGGCATCCTCGCCAACGACCATGTGGACTTCGATCTGAAGCAGGGTGAGGTGCACGCTTTGCTCGGAGAGAATGGCGCCGGCAAGAGCACCTTGATGAACGTCCTGGCGGGTCTCTACAAACAGGACGAGGGCACCATCACGGTGAACAGCAAGCGCGTCAGCTTCAATTCCCCGCGCGACGCGATTGCGGCCGGGCTCGGCATGGTGCACCAACACTTCATGTTGGTCCCGTCTCAGACAGTCACCGAGAACATCGTTCTTGGTCTCGACGCACCGCGTTTCATGCTGCGCCTGCCCGAATTGGATCGCCAGGTACTGGAGCTTCAGGCGCGCTACGGTCTCAAAGTAGATCCCAAAGCAAGAATCTGGCAGCTCTCCGTCGGCGAACAGCAGCGCGTCGAGATTCTGAAGATGCTGTATCGTGGGGCGCGCGTCCTGATCATGGATGAGCCGACGGCCGTCCTGACGCCGCAGGAAGTGGATGATCTCTTCGTCACGCTTCGCGGCATGGTCGCAAGCGGACACTCCATCGTCTTCATCAGTCACAAGCTCGACGAGGTGCTTGCAATCGCCAACCGGATCACCGTGCTGCAGCGTGGCCGCGTCACGGCTGCCGGGCTCCCGGCGCAGTCGGTGAGCAAGCGCGAGTTGGCGCAGCTGATGGTCGGGCGTGAGATCGTCTTCGCGCTCCAGAAGCCGCCCGGCCAACCTGGCGTTGTGGTGCTCGATCTGCACGATATCTGTGCGGACAACGACCGCGGGTTGCCAGCGCTGCGCGGCCTGGGGTTGCAGGTGCGCGCCGGCGAGATCGTCGGGATGGCAGGCGTGGCCGGCAACGGTCAGAGCGAGCTGGCGCAGGTGATCACCGGCCTGCGCAAGGTCACGCGCGGACAGGTGCTGATCAACGGGGAAAGCGTCGCCAATCGGCCGCCCGCCACGGCGATCGCGCGCCGCGTCGCCCACGTACCGGAGGACCGCACCGGGGTTGGCAGTGCGCCCGGTCTCAGCATCGCTGACAACCTGATCATGAAGAACTACCGGTCAGCGCCGATCACCAATGGGTGGGTGCTGAACCGGCCGGTGATTGCCCAGCACGCGGAGTCGCTGAAGAAGGCCTACGACATCGCTGCGCCGTCGATCGAGGTGCAGGCGCGTCTGCTCTCAGGCGGCAACCTGCAGAAGGCGATCCTTGCACGCGAGATATCGGCCGGCCCCAGGCTGATCGTGGCGGTGCAACCGACGCGCGGACTCGATGTGGGTGCCATCGAGGCGGTGCATCGAGTGCTGCTCGATGAGCGCGCTCGCGGCACGGCGATTCTGCTCATCTCAGAAGAGCTTGACGAGCTTGTGTCGCTCTCCGACCGCATCGTCGGCATCTACGAGGGCGAGATCATGGGCGAGCTGCGGGCCGAAGCCGCAACGCTGGAGCAGATCGGCTTGATGATGGCGGGGCAGCGCCTGGATGCGACGGCGAAAGGATGACAGACGATGGCGGTGGATGAGACTGCGAGGGCTGGCCTCCGTTTGCCGTGGAGTGTGCGCATCGAACCGCGCCTGCAAGCCCCGCGCTGGCTGCCGGCCGCGACCTCGGTGGGTGCGCTGGTGCTGGCCTTCATCATCGGAGGGGTCATCATCCAGTTGGCAGGCGGCGATCCGATTCGATCCTATCTCCACATCGCCAAGGCAGCGTTCGGCAGCGTCGGCGTGCTCAACGACACCCTGGTGAAGGCGACGCCACTGATCCTGGTGGGGTTGGCGTGTGCGCTGGCATTCCGCATGCGACTCTGGAACATCGGGGCCGAAGGGCAGTTCTTCCTGGGCGCATGGGGCGCCAGCGCCGTAGTGCTGATTCCACTGCTGCCGAAGACGACGCCAGCGCCGATCATGCTCCTGGCGATGGCGCTGGCTGGCTTCCTCTGCGGCGCTCTCTGGGCCTGGTTGCCCGGTTTTCTGAAAGCGCGGCTCAACGTCAACGAGGTCGTGACGACCCTGATGATGAACTACATCGCCGTATCATGGGTGTTGTACTGGGTGTTCGGCGCCTGGAGCGAGGGCGGCTTCCAGATGTCGCCGGTCTTCCCCAAGAACGCGTGGCTGCCGCGCTTGACCGATTACGCCGGACAGGTCGATGCCTTCGCCGGCCTCACGCTGCACTTCGGCTTCCTCTTCGGCCTGGCTGCGGCCGCCGTCATCTGGTTCATCATCAATCGCAGCCGATGGGGCTATGAAATCCGCCTGATCGGCGACAACCCACGCGCTGCGAATTATGCCGGCGTGAACATCGTGCGCAACACGGTCCTGGTGATGATGCTTTCGGGCGGCCTGGCCGGGCTGGCGGGCATGTCGGAGATCGCCGGGGTCGTCCACCGACTGCAGGGCGCCATCTCTCCCGGTTACGGTTTCACCGGCATCATCATCGCCTGGCTGGCAAAACTTAACCCGTTCGCCGTGGTCCTGGTATCCATCCTGTTCGGCGGCCTCATCCTCGCCGGACGTGAGATACAACCGTCCGGCGTCCCGCGCATGCTTCAAGGGATCATCTTGTTCTGCGTCATCGCCAGCGATGTCTTGCTGAGGTATCGCGTGCGGATCGTGCGGAGATAGCGCCCATGCTCGACTGGACCATCATCCTCCAGGCCGGTGTGGCCACGGGGACCGTGCTCCTGTTCGCTGCCATCGGCGAACTCATGGCGGAGCGGTCGGGTGTACTGAACCTGGGCGTCGAAGGCATGATGTTGATTGGCGCTATGACGGCCTACAAGACCGCGGTCCTGTTGGGCCAGCCGTGGCTCGGCGTGCTCCTCGCCATGCTGGCCGCCGGCGGGTTGAGCCTCCTTCATGCGCTGGTGACGATCAGCTTCCAGGCCGATCAGGTGGTCAGCGGCCTGGCGACGAACTTCGTCGGCATCGGCCTTAGCCTGGTGCTGGGGGAAGGGTTGAGCAAGGCCGGGACGGTCGCGCTGTTGCCGTCCTACTCCGTCCCGATTCTTTCGGCCATCCCCCTGATTGGCCCGGTCTTCTTCACCAACCACAGCGTGCTGGTTTACGTTGGCTATCTCTTGACGCCGGCCATCTGGTTCTACATCAATCGCACGCGACCCGGACTTCATCTACGCGCCGTAGGCGAATACCCCGCTGCCGCCGATGCACTGGGGATCAATGTCTTCAGGCAACGATACTTCTACGTGTTCTTCGGTGGCCTGATGGCGGGGCTTGCCGGTGCAACGACCAGTCTGGCGGTGTCACCCGGATGGTTCAGCGAACTGACCACCGCGGGCCAGGGCTGGATCGCCATCGGCCTGGTGATCTTCGCGCAGTGGGATCCGTGGCGGGCGATGGCGGGTGCTTACATGTTCGGCGCTGTCCGCCGGCTCATCCTCGACCTGCAGGGGCCGCAGCTGCTGCTCGGGCTGGCCAATCCCTTCTACTACATGCCGAAGCTAGGCTTCTTCCTGCAGATGGTCCCCTACGCGCTCGTGATCCTGATCCTGGTGATTGGCTCGCGCGAGGCGATGAAGAAGCGCATCGGCGCCCCGGCTGCGTTGGGCCTGCCGTATGTGCGAGGCGAACGCGGCAGATAGATCAAGGGGAATGAGGGGAAACCGGGCGCAGGCGCCTGTGGCCGTTCAATGTCGGGCAGGGATGCTCACCGGGAAGCCGCATCGACTTTCGCAAGCAACTCCCGCAGCACAGTTCGTTCCGTCTCGCTCAGATAGCTTGCATTCAAGCCATTGGCGCCCAAGATCGCCTGCCCCAGCCGACTATCGGCCAGGGTGCGCAGGTCTTCCTCAAGGGGATCAAGGAGGCGATGGTCGCTGACGATGCGACCGTCGGACATGCGCACGATGCGCTGCGTCGCCTGCGCCACCCGACGGTCGTGGGTCACGATCACGATGGTCGTGCCCTGGGTGCGATTGAGGTCGGCCAGGAGCGTCAGCACCTCCTCGCCGCTCTGCGTATCCAGGCTGCCGGTGGGCTCATCGGCCAGAATCAGGGCCGGGCCATTGGCCAGGGCGCGAGCGACGGCCACGCGCTGCCGTTGACCGCCGGAGAGCTGGCTCGGCAGGGCGCCGCCTCGCTCGACCAGTCCGACCATCTCCAGCAGCTTCCGGGCCCGTTCGCGTCGTCTGCCCGGCGAGGCTTGGCCCTGCATCGGCACCTCAACGTTCTCCAACGCAGAGAGGGTGGGCAGCAGATTGTGGAGTTGGAAGACGAAGCCCACTGTCTTCGCTCGAAAGGCGTCCACGTTTTTCAGTCGCGCCAGGTTCTCCCCCGCCACCCACACCTCACCGGAGGTCGGCTGATCGAGCGCACCCAACAGGTTCAGAAGCGTGCTTTTGCCGCAGCCGCTCGGTCCCATGACGGCCAGCAGCTCCCCGCGCAAGACGCCCAAGTTGACGCTGTCCAGGGCACGGACGGCTGCCTCGCCGGTTCCGTATACCTTGGAGAGGTTGACAGTGCGAATGAGTTGCTCGGACATGATCTGGCTCTCATCTATCGGGTCTGGATGTTCACGAAGGCCGTCATCCCCCACCGCAGGCTCGGGTCAAGATCGGGCACCTCAACGACCACAGTGAAGTTCGTGCTGCCCTTCTCGGTGGTACTCATCGGCGCGATGCGCGTGATCCGGCCCTCGAAGGCGCGGCCCGGCAGCGCATCGAAGGTCACTTCGACGGGCATATTGAGCCGAAGTCGCGTCACATCTGTCTCACGCAGGTCGGTGGTCTCCACGCGCAGTCTGCCGGTGTCACCCAGCATCAGCACCGGCTGACCCGGCGAAGCCAACTCACCGGGACGCACGTTGATCGTGCCGACCTGTCCTGTGAACGGTGCAATGACCTGGGTCTGCTTGAGCTGGGCCTGCGCCTGGGAGAGCGCGGCCTGGGCTGATCGGATCCGCGCATCGGCCATCGCTTTGTCTTCGCCCGTTGCGCCGGCGCGCAGCCGATCGAGCGCAGCCTGAGCGCGCGCCACCTGAGCTTCAGCGGATTTGATGGCCGCTTCTGCTGGCGACGTCTGCGCACGTGCGACTTGCACCTGGGCCTTGGCGGCATTGATCTGAGCCTGGGCGACCGCAAGCTGCTCGCGCGTTGGGCCCTGGATGGCAATCTGGTATGCGGCCTTGGCCGCCTCATAGTCGGCCGTCGCCTGTTGGAGCGCCAACGACTCTGGACGCGCAGCGATCTCCGGGTCGCCGCGCACGCGATCATAGGAGCGCTGCGCCTGTTCCAACGCCAGGCGGGCGAGATCGATCTTGCGCTGCGCCTCCAGCCGTTCCGCCGGCGAAGGCCGGCTGGCGAGCTCGTTGTACTGCGCCTGGGCAATCGCCACCTGCGCCTCCGCAGCAGCTGCAGCTTCCTGGAGCTGCTTGAGGGTGGCCTGAGCCTGGGCGACGACGCCCTGGCCGGCGGAGATCTCGGCCTGCGCCTGCGCCAGCTCGCTCGGCGTGACGCCCGCCAACAACTTGCTACGAGCAGCCTCCGCCTCCGCGACGGCAGCCCTGGCAACCTCGACCTGGCTCTGAAGAATGCCGTTGTCCAGATCCGCCAGCACCACTCCGGCCTCCACCTTGTCTCCCTCGCTCACGTTCAATGTGCGCAACGTACCGCTGGCTGCGGGGCTGAGGCCGGCCCAGCGCGCAGGCAGCAACTTGCCCGAGGCCCAGATGACGTTTTCCTGTGCAGCCGGCTGGGCCGACTCGCCCTTCGTCGCGCCCGGAGCGGGCTTGCTTGCCGCGCCGCTGCAGCCGGTCAGAACCGCCATGAGAACCAGCAAGATCAAGAGTAGATGGCGCATGGCTCCCCCTTCCACAGATAGCATTCGATGACCGACACCCTGCCTGGTTGTGTTCGACGGCGGCCGCCTGGCGTCTGCCGCGTCACTCGTACCGCAGCGCCTCAACCGGCTGCAGCCTGCTTGCCCGCCATGCAGGATAGAAGCCAGCAACGATCCCAACACCCAATGCCACTGCGATGGCATCGACGAAGGTCCGTGAATCCCAGTCCGCCATGATCATGGCATCGGCAATCGGAATCTTGCTGATGCCCCACAGCATGGCGACTCCCAACGCCGAACCGAACACCCCTGCCACCAGGCACAGCCAGAGGCTTTCCTGCACGACCTGGCTGAGAATGCTTCGCTTGGGCCAGCCGAGAGCGCGGAGCGTGCCGATCTCGCGCGTTCGCTCATAGATGGACATCATCATGGTGTTCGCCACCACGATCCCGCCCACTAGCATCGCCAGGATGCCGATGACCGCAGCAAAGGCGTCCATCTGGGCTTTGGCGTCGCTGTCCTCGGCAAATTGGCTGCTCAGGCTCACCTGGGCGTCCGGGAATCGGCGTTCGAGAGCGGCGCGGACCGCACCGGCTTCGTCGGGATTCGCGACATCGACGAAAATGAAGCTGACTGAACGAGGCCGGTTCAGAAGGCGCTGCGCCTCGCGCAACGCCATCACGCTGCCGCCATCCTCGTAAGCGACACCGGTTTCATAAACACCGACGATCTTATAGCGATTGTCGTAGAGGGTGATCGTATCGCCGATACCCACCTTGTAGTTCTTGGCAGCCGTCTTGCCGATCATGATCTCATTCGGCCGCGTCAGCAGGCGACCCTCCACCAACCGGTAGTGAGCCATTGCAGCGCTGTTTGGGTCGATCCCGCCGAACAGAAAGAATGGCATATCAGCCGTCATCACGAAGCCCATGAGATAGGAGCTCACCGACCTGACACCCGGCATGGCCTGAATCTGACTGACCATGCGTTCGTCGAGGGTGCTCATGCTCATGTCAGCAACTTTCTTCTGCATCAGCGTGATGTGGCCAGCGCTGCCGCTGCCCGCCAGCATGTTGAGCTGGCCCAAGACGCCTTTGCTCATGCCACCCATCATCACCAACGTCGCCACTCCGATGCCGATGCCCGTCGCCGACAGGAGGGTGCGGGTGCGCCGTCGCCACAGGTTGCGAAACGCCTGGCCCCCGAACAGCAGGCGGGAACGCCGACGGCCATCGGCGCCGGTTCCGCCCTCGTAGCGCAGCGCCTCCACCGGCTGCAGGCCCGCCGCATGCCACGCCGGGTAGACGCCGCCGATCAGCCCCAGGACCAGCGCAGTGAGCATGCCTTGGGCGAACAGATCGGGCGAGTAGATCCCCTCCATGAACGCGCCTACGCCCGGCGCGCGCTCGGCCAACTCGGTCAAACCGACGCCGATGGCGATACCGACCGCGCCGCCGACCAGGCTGAGCAGCACCGCCTCACCCATGATCATGCGCACGATCTGCCCGCGCCGCCAGCCAAGCGCCCGCAGCGTACCGATCTCGCGCGTGCGCTCCATCACGCTCATCACCATCGCGTTCATCATGCCCAACCCGCCGACGATGATCGCGACCGCTGCGATGCCCCAGGCATAGCCTTGCATCAATCCCGTGTACTGCTCGGCAGCATTATACTCGCTGGCGATGTTGACGGAGAGCACTTTGTCCAGTGACTCTATGCGGCGCTTGACCTGATCGATATCGACGTTCTTGCGCACGCCGACCTGAAACAAGCTGACCTTGCGCGTCTTCTGGGCGATATCCTGTCCATCGGCCAATATCACGAGCCCGCCGGACTCCTCCATGCCCTGCCCCGTCTCGTAGATGCCGACGATGTGGTACGGCACGCCATAGAGCCGCACCGTATCGTCCACTGCCTTCTTGAGCGATTCGGCAGCGCGTCGGCCCAAGGCGATCTGCTTCGGACCGGTCACGGGCTTGCCCTCCACGATCCGATAGTGGGTAGTCGCCATGCTCCCCGCCGGATAGCCGAAGATCAAGAAGAAAGGCATCTCATCGGTGGCGATCCAGGTGTAGACGCCGGGGTCCACCGTTTCGACCCCCGGCACCGCCGCCAGACGTTGCCCCATTTCCTCGTCAAGGGTGGAGAAAAGTGGGTCGAGTGCGTTGGCCTGGATGACGAGCAGGTCGCTGCTCATGCCGATCGCGGTGCCGTAGTTTTGGATCATCCCTTCAGCCATCGCGCCCAACGCCACCACGGCGGCCACGCCGATAGCAATGCCCAGTACGGTCAAGAAACTTCGGGTGGGTCGGCGCCACAGGTTCTTGAGAATCATCGCCATCTGCTCCAGGTGCGGGCTCAAGCGCACGACGTCGCGGAAGTGCGCCAACGCCGCGCGGGGTGCATCCCCGTCAGGGATCGATCATCGCGCTATCGTGTGTCAGCGGTGGACATTTTGCCCCCGGCTGTCTGTCTGTTTGCTGACGCCAGAGCCACCGAAACGCGGCGCCGCGTGGAGCGCCGGCATCGTGTGCGGCCATGAAGCGCGCGAACAACAACGAGGTGCGATGATCCAGACTGTATCGCGTTCCCAGTGTTCGGTCAAGACGTCGTAGACGTCAAAGACACTTGCAGCGAGCGGGCTTCAGCGGTGGCCGCGCCGGTGAGACGAGGCAAGGGGTCCGCGGTGCAGGCGCGAGAACAGGGAGAAGAGCAACGCCCTCCCCTGTTCTCGCGCCTGCTGGAGACGACAACTGCCTTGCGGTTTACGGCAGATAGTAAGTCATACGCTGCAGGCCGACCACTGGATCGATGTACTGCACGCGCACGCCGGTCGGCACCATAATCGTGATGGGGGCGTAGTTCAAGATCGCCTTAACACCGGCATCAATCATGGTGCGGGCCATCGCCTGGGCGTACTCGGCGGGCGTGGCGATCACGCCCACGACGATCTCGCGCTGACGAATCGTCTCCGCTAGTTCCTCAATGGGTTGCACCTTGACGTTGTTCACGCCCATGATCTGGCCGATCTTCGCTGGATCGTTGTCGAAGATGGCGGTGATGTTGAATCCCTTGCCAGCAAAGCCGGGATAATCGGCGATCGCCTTGCCCAGGTTGCCCGCACCCACGAGCACGACGTCCCACATGCGGTTCACCTTGAGAATCTCGCTCAACTGCTGATGCAGAAACGCGATGTCGTAGCCCGTGCCCTGCTTGCCGAACTCGCCGAAGTGCGATAGATCCTTGCGAATCTGCGCCGACGAGATGCCCAGTCGATCGCCAAGCTCCTGGGACGACGTGATCTGCCGCCCTTCTGCAACGAGGAAGTTGAGCGCGCGGAGATAGACCGGCAGCCGCCCAATGACGATATCCGGAATCGATCGTTTGGCCATATTTCACTCCTTTCGACGCCGGCCTTCAGGTCAGACCCCAGGGACTTGCCAAAAGGTCGCACAACACCTGTGGCGGCTTCGTTTCTCTCTTGTGAATTCCACCCTTTCATTGTAGCACAAGTGCGATCCTTGTGCAAGTGTTGACAAGGCGCGCGTATGGTGCTATCTTGCGCATCTCACGATGTCCTTACCGCCCACAATCATAGAGAAGCGAATAGCACAGATGCCAGCGCGAATGTCCGCTTGGGCCGTACTGGTCGGGTTGGTCGACCGCCCTGGCGATGCTCTGACCAACATCACCGCCTATCCGCGCTGGCGCTGGGTGCTGCCGGTCATGCTCACTGTGGCTGCACTGGCGCTCTCCCTCGCGCTGACTGCGCGGCTGCTGACCATCCAAACGCGGCGGATGTTGGCCGAACAGATGGCGCAGCTTCCAGCGGAACAGGCAAGCGTCATGCAGGAACAGCTACGGCGTTTCGAAAAGCCTGAAGCGGTCGCCAGCACAGCGTTTGCCACCGCACTGGCGGGGCAGCTCATCGGCTGGGTGGCCCTCTCCGTCACCATCTACTTCGGCGTGCTGATTGCAGGGGGTGAGCTGGAATTCAGGCGGATCCTGGTGGCTGCGCCGTGGCTCACCCTGCCGTTCGCCGCCGAATGGCTGTTGCAGGCGATCTTCGCCCAAGCGGCGGGGCACCTGATCATCAATCAGGGGCTCTCCTATCTGGCGTCCGTCGGCAAACCGGCGGAGGATATGCGCAACCCCGCCTATGGTGCGCTGGGCCAACTCACCTTGTTCCGGCTCTGGCACTGGCTGCTGGTCTATGCTTTGCTGCGGAAGGCGGCAAAGCTGAGTGACGGCACAGCCCTCGTCCTGACCGTGGTCAATGCCGCGCTCGCGGTCGGAATGCGTCTTGCACTGGCAGCGTTGACGGGGATGCTCAATCCGGACTGAGAATTCGGAAGATACCTTGCGGTATTCGGAGCAAAAAAGCGCGGAAATAGCAGCATCATCTAGTGCGAAAGTTCGCGCAGGCGGGCGCCGGTGGCGCCCGCCTGCCACGCGAGGAGCCCAGGACATGCGGAGAGCGTTGGTTATTCTGCTGATCATCGGCGCAGTCGTCGGTCTCAGCTGGCTCGGCTACCAGCAGTTCGGTGGAGCGAAAGCGGCGGCCAGTCCCGACTATGATGTGACGCCGGTGACGCGCGGAGACATCACTTCGGTTGTGAGCGCTTCGGGCACGGTTCTGCCCGAACGTCAAACCAGCCTCGCCTTTCAGGCAGGCGGAACAATCGTCAGTGTCCTTGTCCAGGTCGGCGATCAAGTCAGGGCCGGCCAGGTGCTGGCGCAGACCGACGCCAGGGACCTCGAACTGGCTGTCCGGCAGGCGCAAGTCGGACTGCGGCAGGCTGAGGCGCAGCTTGCCCAACTGAAGGCCGGTCCGAATGCAGTCGACGTGGCATCGGCCAGGGCAGCGCTGGCCAGTGCGCAGGCTGCGTATCAACAGCTTCTGAACGGCACGGATGCCGATCGGCTGGCGGCCGCGCGCGCCCAGGTGGAACAGGCGCGCGTAACGCTCGATCAGGCGCAACAGGCGTATGACAAGGTCAAGGACGTGCCGGGCGTAGGCATGCTGCCGCAGTCGCTCCAGCTTCAGCAGGCCACCATCAACTATGAGACAGCCCAGGCCAACTACCGCGTGGCGAGCCGCGGCGCCGATCAGGCCCAGCTTGTCGCCAGCCAGGCCCAGGTAGCCCAGGCGCAGGCCGCGCTCGATCGCCTTCAGCGCGGCCCGACGAAAGAGCAGGTTGATGTGGCGCAGGCTGCCGTCGATCAAGCACAGTTAGCAGTGGAGCAGTCGCAGCGCCGGCTAGAGAATACGCGTCTGGTGGCGCCGTGGAGCGGTATCGTGACATCTCTCTCGGCTGTCGAGGGTGCGTTGGCGCAGCCCGGCGCACCGGCGCTGCAACTGGCCGATCAGAGCCAGTTGCACATCAATGTCCAGGTCGACGAGGTGGATGTCGCCAGCGTGGCGCCCGGTCAACCCGTGAGCATCGAGCTGGACGCCCTGCCCGAGCAGAAGCTGGCCGGACACGTCCACAGCATCGCGCCCGGTGCGACTGTCGATCAGGCCGGGACGACCTCTTACCTGGTCACGATTCATTTCGATCGTCCGAACGCGCCGGTGCGGCCCGGAATGAGCGCGACAGCAAACATCACCAGCAATTCGCGGAAAGGCGTGCTGCTTGTGGCGAATCGGGCCGTGCAGATCGATCGCGAATCGGGCCGCACCTATGTCGAAAAGGAGACTGAGCTCGGTCCGCAGAAGGTCGAGATTCGCCTTGGCCTGCGCGACGAGCAGCACAGTGAGGTCCGCGAGGGTCTCTCTGAAGATGATAAGGTGATCATTCGCAGAACCAGCAGCCTTGAGCAGCTTCAGAGGGCCTTCGGTCAGAACAACTAACAGCGGATGGATACGTGGCTGAACCAAACAGCGGGCCAGTTATTGCGATCAAAGATATCACCAAGGTCTACAGCATGGGCGAGGTCGAGGTTCACGCGCTGCGCGGCGTCTCGCTGACCGTGGAGCACGGTGAGATGCTGGCGATCATGGGACCATCCGGTTCTGGAAAGTCGACCTTGATGAATATCATCGGTTGTCTTGACCAACCCACCGCCGGCGAATACTGGCTGGCAGGCGAGGATGTGTCGCGGCTCAACGACGACCGGCTGGCCGAGATCCGGAACCAGCGCATCGGCTTTGTCTTCCAGAGCTTCAACTTGCTGCCTCGAACGCCGGCAGTGCAGAACGTGGAGTTGCCCTTGATTTACTCCGGCATGCGCAATCGTCGCGCGCGCGCCGTTGAGTCGCTGCAACGGGTCGGTCTCGGTGACCGCTTGACCCATCGCCCGAACGAGCTCTCCGGGGGGCAGCAGCAGCGCGTCGCCATCGCGCGCGCGTTGGTGACCTCGCCGAGCATCATCATGGCTGATGAGCCGACTGGCAACCTGGACTCGAAGGCGGGCGCCGAAGTGATGCACATCTTCCAACAGCTGAACGCGGAGCAGGGAATCACCGTGATCCTGGTGACGCACGAACCCGATATTGCGGAACACTGCCGGCGCATCGTGCACATCTATGACGGCAAGATCGTCTGCGACGAACCGGTGTTGAATCCGCGACGCGCCGGGGAATCAGCGTATCTCATCAACCATCGGCCGCCCATGACAACAGGCAATACACCCTAGAGGACCGTTTCACCCTTCGTCCTCTTCTGAGGCAACCATGAGTATCACGGAAGCGATTCGTCTGGCCTTGCGGGCGCTATCGGTCAACAAACTACGTTCGGCCCTGACGATGCTCGGCATCATCATCGGCGTCGGCGCCGTCATCACGCTGCTTTCGGTCGGACAAGGAGTTCAGACCCTCGTCACCGAACAGCTCCAGAGCATCGGCACGAATCTGCTTTTCGTCGTGCCCGGCAATATCGGCGTCGGCGGACAGGCGCAGTTTCGCATGGCGGCGCGTTCAACCCTGACCCTGGGTGATGTGGAGGCGGTCGCGGATCCGTTCAATGCTCCGAGCGTAGCACGCGTGGCGCCCGAACTGATGAGCGCGGCCAATGTGAGCTTCGGCAAGAAGGACCTGCGGCTGTCGGTCTCAGGCGTGACGCCGGCCTATGAGGGGGTGCGCAACATGCGGGTCGCCCAGGGCAGCTTTCTGACCGAAACCGATCTGGCCGGACGGTCGCGGGTGGTGGTGCTGGGCAGCCGGGCGGCCGAAAAGCTCTTCGGCGCCGAGGTCTATCCGATCGGCCAGACCATCAAGATCAACAACGTGCCCTTCAAGGTGATCGGGGTGCTCGAAGCCAAAGGCGGAGGCGGAGGGTTCGGCGGCGGCAACAACCAGGATGAAGTGGTGCTGACGCCGATGTCCACCGCGCACCAGCGCCTCTTCACGACCCGGTTCCGCAGTCCCAAGGGGGAGCCACTGGTGTCGGTGATCTACACCCAGGTAGTCAGTGAGGACCGGATGCCACAGGCCACGGATGAGATCGGCCGTTTGCTGCGCCAGCGCCACGACATCAAGTACCAGGATGAGGACGACTTCACCGTCATCAATCAGAAAGACCTCGTAGCGATCTTCGGGCAGATCACCGGCGTTCTGACGATCTTCCTGGGAGCGATTGCGGGCATCAGCCTGCTAGTGGGCGGCATTGGCATCATGAATATCATGCTGGTTTCGGTCACTGAGCGCACGCGCGAGATCGGTCTGCGCAAGGCGGTGGGTGCGAAGCGCCGCGATATCCTCAGTCAGTTCCTCATCGAATCGGTCATCATGTCGGTCATCGGCGGACTGATCGGCATTGCGTTGGGTGCAGGAGGCGCGATGCTCATCTCCCGGCTGGCCACCGATCTCAAGACGGTGGTGACGCTCGATTCGGTGCTGCTCGCGACCGGGTTCTCGGCTGCGGTAGGGCTGTTCTTCGGCATCTATCCCGCAACGCGCGCTTCCCGGCTGAACCCGATCGAGGCATTGCGATACGAATGAGTCGAGAGACGCGCGAAGCAGTGCATGGTTTGGCTCGCCGATCACGCGCGCAGCGACGGATGCGCGCGATGCGTCCGGTGCTGATCCTGGCGGGGATCCTCGCGCTGTGGATGCTGACCGGCTGCCAGGGCCTGATCCAACCGACGCCGGCGCCCACGCTGACGGTCGTGGCGCTGTCGCCTGACGCATCGGTTCAACCGACTCGCACGCCCGGCGCGCTCTCAACCGCGACCCCAGCCGCGGCGGCGATTGCGCCGTCGACTGCTCCGACTGCGCTGCCGGTTCCTGCGGAGGCGGCGCAACCGAACCCGACTGCCAGCAGGCAGCGCATCATGGCAGTAGGGGTGCGACCTACGCTGAAGCTGCGGGCGTCGCCGCAGACCGGCGCGTCGGTCGTCGCCAGCATTCCCGGCTCGCAGGTAGTGTGGGCTGAAGCTCGCAGCTCAGACGGTCGTTGGCTGCGCGTGGCCTACGGCGATGCCGGCGCACGCGCCTGGCTACCTCTCAGCGATATCACGCTGCTGGGCGAGATGACCGACCTGGCAGAGATGGGGCCGGGTGCGACCGGCGATGTCGCCGCGACGGCTGGTTCACCGGCGCCGGCGAACGCCGTCGCGACCGCGGCCCCGGCGGGTGCGCCCGGCCGTGTTCTGGTCGACCAGCTCAATGTGCGCCGCGGCCCAGGTCTGGACCAGGCGCTGCTGGGTCAGGCAGGCGCAGGCCAGGCGGTCGCGGTCGTCGGTCGCAGCCGTGAAGGAGATTGGCTAGCGATCGATTGGCAAGGTGCAACCGGCTGGGTGGCCACCCGGTTCGTCGATCTGAGCGTCGCCGCGGTCGCCCTGCCCGAGTTAGCGGCGCAGACGACTGCGGCGATGCCTGCAGCGAATCGGGCGCTGGGCCCGGGCGGCAAGATCGTCCTCCAGACCGCCACTGGCGGCGACATCTACCTGCTAAGCGCCGACGTCAGCCGCCTGACTCGGCTGACGGACGGCATCGACCCGGTGCTTTCGCCGGATGGAACGCGCGTGGCGTACGCGCGTTGGGGCGCGCCGCACGGCGTCTTCGTCCTGGATCTGCGCACGGGGCAGGAGCAGCGTATCGCTTCGGTGAACCGGCCGCGCGGGCCGACATGGAGCCCCGACGGCACGCGCCTCGGCTTCACACACGTCACGCGCACGCGCACTTGCGTCGAATTGGGGTTTGGCTGCGTCGACCTCAACGAAGCCCGCCGTCTATTCGGCGGTCGCGATTGCATCGACACGCCGCAGGGGCGGCGCTGCCTCGCCGATCTGCCCGTCGTCAACATCGATGACAACGGGTTGGCCATCGCGAACCTGACTGATGGCGCGTGGCAGAACCTGATCAGCGAAGGAACGATCCAGTCGCTCCAGTGGCAGCCCGAAGCCAACCGCATCGTCTTCCGCGGCAAGCAAGGGCTGCAGACGATCCGTCCCGGCGAGTCGCCCGCGCCTCTTGGCGACGATCCGAACATCGGCAGCCCGGCCTGGTCGCCCGACGGGCAACGCCTCGCCGCCCAGATACGCGTGCACGACCGCAGCGAAATCGTCCTGCTGGATGCCGCCGGCAAGGTGGTGCGCCACCTCACCCGACCGCCGCCGACTTACGAGCGGCCAGGCCAGCCTGCGCCCAACAATGTCTCGCCTGCGTGGTCGCCTGACGGGCAGTCCATCTTGTTTCTCAGCGATCGCGATGGGGCCTGGCGGCTGTTCATCATGGATGCCGATGGTTCAAACCAACGGCCGTTCCTGCCGGACGTTCTGGGGCAGCTATCGCTCCGATACGATTTTGCCGCCGAGCGCATGGCAAACTGGGGGGAGTGATCGAACGTCATTTGCTTTTTCGTACCGCCTGATGTACACTATGTCGTGCGCAGAACAGAAGTTGCAGACAGAGCGAGGAAATACTCAAAGGACGCGTTCAGATGGCGGATAGTGGAAAGCAAAAGGCTCTGGATACAACCCTGGCAAGCTTGAAGAAGCGATTCGGCGACGGCACGGTGATGCGACTCGGTGAGGCGGAAGGCTTGAAAGTCGAAGCCATTCCCACCGGCTCCCTCTCGTTGGACTTGGCGTTGGGCATCGGCGGCGTGCCGCGCGGCCGGATCACCGAGATCTTCGGTCCGGAAGCATCGGGCAAGACGACCATCTGCCAACACATCATCGCTGAAGCTCAGAAGATGGGCGGCATCGCCGCATTCATCGATGTGGAGCACGCACTTGACCCGCGCTATGCTGCGCGCTGTGGGGTCAACGTGGACGATCTCTACATCTCGCAGCCTGATACTGGCGAGCAGGCCCTCGAAATCACTGAGGCACTGATCCGCTCAGGCGCCATGGACGTCGTGGTGATCGACTCAGTCGCCGCGCTCGTGCCCCGGGCCGAGATTGAAGGCGAGATGGGCGATAGCCACGTGGGACTGCAGGCGCGATTGATGTCGCAGGCGCTACGAAAGCTTGTCGGCGCGATTAATTCCAGCAACACGGCGCTCGTGTTCACCAACCAGTTGCGCCAGAAGATCGGCGTGATGTTCGGCAACCCTGAGACTACCACCGGTGGTATGGCGCTGAAGTTCTATTCGAGCGTGCGCCTGGACGTCCGCCGCATCGAAAGCATCAAGCAGGGCGGCACGACCGTTGGCAGCCGGACGCGGGTTACGGTCAAGAAGAACAAGGTTGCGCCTCCCTTCCGCCTGGCCGAGTTCGATATCATGTACAACAAAGGGATCAGCAAGGCGGGCGATGTCTTGGATCTCGGCGCAACGATGGGAATCGTCGAGAAGCGCGGCGCCTTCTACAGCTTCGAGGGCATGCGCCTCGGTCAGGGACGCGAGAATGCGAAGGAGTTCCTGGAGAACTCACCCGACATCGGCGCACGCATCGAGAAGGCAATCCGCGACACGGCGGCCATGGGCCCGATCGCAAGCATGATCGCTCCGCCTGCCGCTCACGATGACGGCGACGAGTAGCAAACGGCCAACGGCGCGCATGCGCGCTGCCTCGATCCTGAACTTGAACGCATCTGCGTCCAAGCCGGCGGTCTTCCGGGAAGCAGCCACGGCAGACCGGTTTCGGGACCGATTTACGCCCCACGGTGTGGGGCGCCCGACCATAGCTTTGTTCCTGACACGCAGTCACTTCTTGAGGCCCGTCTGCCACCCACCGGTGGCGGCGAGCCGGGGACTCGTGGGAGTAGGCTTTGCCAACCGATGTTTTGGCTAGATGAAGGCGACGACGGGAACACAGGCAAGCGTTCCGGGCCGAAGCTCGTTCGGCAGGAAGGGTCCTGTAGCGACAGGTAGGTCGAGCGCTCAGCGGGGAGCTGGCCCGACCGACTGACCCACCCGGCAGAGCCGCGGGCTCTCCGTGTCAGAACTTAGTGCGTGCTGCCGCCAAAGCGCCCGTGCAGAGAGTCGTCTGCACCCACGCCCGGCGGCGCCGTGCGATGCGAACAAGAGCTGTGGTCGGAAGTCTTCGAGGGACTTCGTTTGACCACGGCTCTTTTTCGTGGACAATGAAGCGAAGGCGACGGACGGGAATGACACTGCGGGTCAGGCAGCCACCCGCCGGCGGGCTCGCATCATCGGTGATCAATGATGTCTGGCACGATCACGCGCTTGCAGTTCCAGCAGAAGACCGATGACCGGGTGAACGTCTACCTGGATGGGCGTTTCGCCTTCGGGTTGCCGGCCCTGGAAGCCGCCCGGCTGCGCGTCGGCCAGCATCTGAGCGACGCCGACATCGCCGCACTGCGAGGGGCCGACCAGACACAAAAGGCTTATGACCGCGCCGTGCGCTTCCTGAGCTACCGGCCCCGCAGCGTTGCCGAGGTGCGGCGATATCTGGCGCAGCAGATCGACGACGAAGCGACGGTTAAGGCGGTGGTAGGCAGGTTAGCCGAACAGGGCTATCTGAATGATGCTGAGTTCGCCCGGTATTGGGTCGAGAATCGCACGCAGTTCAGGCCGAAAGGGCCGCGGGCTCTGCGCCAGGAGCTGCGCCAGCGTGGGCTGGGCGGCGCGGAGATCGATGGGGCGCTGACCCAGGTCGATGCTGTCGAGAGCGCGTACCAAGCTGCCCGTCCGCGCGCAGAGCGCATGGCTGCCCTGGCATCCGGTGATTCGGCTGCCTTCCGGCGCAAGCTGAGCGACTTCCTGGCACGCCGCGGGTTTGACTACGACATTATCAGCGATGTGTCTGCTCGTCTCGCACGCGAGTTGGGCGTGACGGAGGTGCAGGACTCGGACCTGCCGGCTGAAGTGGCCGGAGACGAGTGCTAGCTGATGCTATTTTCGGGCTGAGTATAACCGGCCTTTTTCCGATCAGTTTATGTTCATTTGAAAGTGAGGCACCAGGATGGCAGGTCAGTTAGTGATACTGACCTTGGTTGACCTGCTGTTGGCGGCCGCCGCAGGCCTGGCGATCGGTTATCTGATTGCACGGTCGCGGATGGCGAAGGCGCAAGCAGAAGCTACGACGCACGTACAGAACGCGCGCGCCGAGGCAGAGCGCATCATTGCCCAGGCTGAAAGCCAGGCCAAGAGCATCGAACTGCGAGCGCAGCAGCAGAAAGTCAAGGTCATTGAAGAGGGGGAGGCAGAAATCCTCCGCCGCCGCAAGGATATCGAGCGGATGGAGGAGCGGGTCACACGCCGGCAGGAAACACTGGATAACAAGATCGAGCAGGTCGAAACACGCGACCGCCGCTTGACCCAGCGCGAGGCGCGCATCGCCAAACATGAGGCCGATCTGGCGAAGCTGGAGGAGGAGCGGGTGGCCGAGCTATCGCGCATCGGCGGCATGACCAGAGAGGATGCCCGGCAAGAGCTGCTGGCAGCCGTCGAGTTGGAGACCCGCCAGGATATGGCCCGGAAGATTCGCGAGGTCGAAGCCGAGGCCCAGGCCCAGGCAGACAAACGCGCCCGCGAGGTCATCACCTGGGTGATGGAGCGGGTGGCGTCGGACCATATCTCCGAAACCACCGTCGCCAGCGTGCCGCTCCCGAATGATGAGATGAAGGGCCGCATCATCGGCCGCCAGGGCCGCAACATCCGCTCCATCGAGAATGCCTGCGGCGTCGACCTGGTGGTGGACGACACACCCGAAGCGGTGATCATCTCGTGCTTCGACCCGGTGCGCCGCGAGGTGGCGCGGCTGACCCTCAGCCGCCTGGTCCAGGACGGACGCATCCAACCCGGTCGCATCGAGAAGGAGGTTGAGAAGGCGCGCGAAGAGGTCGAGAAGTCGATCAAGGAAGCGGGTGAACAGGCTGTCATCGAGACGGGCCTCCAAGGGCTGCATCCCGAGATCATCAAGCTGTTGGGGCGGCTCAAATACCGCACCAGCTACGGCCAGAACCAGCTTGCGCATGCCGTAGAAGCGACCCGGATTGCCAGCATGCTCGCCTCCGAGCTCGGCGCCAATGTGCAAATCAGCAAAATGGGTGCACTACTGCACGATATCGGCAAAGCGGTCAGCCACGAGGTGGAAGGGCCGCACGCCCAGGTCGGCGCAGACATCGCCAAGCGCTATGGCGTGCCGGCCGAGGTCGTCAACATCATCGCTTCGCACCATCACGAGGTCGATCAGCAGTCGGTCGAGGCCGTCATCGCTACCACTGCAGATGCGATTTCCGGTTCGCGGCCCGGCGCGCGTCGCGAAGCACTGGAGACCTATGTCAAGCGCATCAAGTCACTGGAGGACATCGGCAACTCCTTCTCCGGTGTGGCGCAGACCTACGCCATCCAGGCCGGCCGCGAAGTGCGCGTCCTGGTCAAGCCAGAGGAGATCGACGATCTGGCTGCGCTCCGCCTGGCGCGGGAGATTGCCAAGAAGATCGAGGACAGCCTGGAGTATCCGGGGCAGATCAAAGTCATCGTGATCCGCGAAACGCGAGCCAGCGAGACGGCGAAATAGTCGAGCCAGGAACCCGTTTTCTCGGAGAAAGCGGGTTCATTCTTTCTCTCCGTCTTTCCACGGGGATGGCCTCGCGGCGCTTCGGGACCGAATCAAGGAGAAGACCGCGTGTATCAGTCGATCCGTCCGCTGGTTTTCCGGCTGCCGCCCGAACGCGCTCACACCTTCACCCTGGCGCTGCTGCAGGCCGGCGGCGCTGCGGGCCTGGGTCGGTGGATGATCCGTGCATTATTTGCGCCGCCTCCGACCGCGCCGGTGCACGCCTTCGGCCTGACATTCGCCAATCCGATCGGGCTGGCGGCCGGCTACGACAAGGACGGGCTGGGCTGGCGCGGCCTGGCCGCGATGGGGTTTGGCCATCTTGAGCTGGGCACGGTGACGCCGCAGCCGCAGCCCGGCAATCCTGCGCCGCGCATCTTCCGGCTTGTCGAAGACCGGGCAGTGATCAATCGCATGGGCTTTCCCAGCCGCGGTGCAAGTTTCCTGGCCGGACGACTGCGCAATGCGCGGCGGCCCGGGTTGGTCCTGGGCGTAAACATCGGCAAGAACAAAGATACGCCGCTGGAACGCGCTGGCGAAGACTACCTGGCGTTGCAGCGCATCTTTGCGCCGCTGGCCGATTACCTGACGATCAATGTCAGCTCACCGAATACGCCCGGATTGCGGCAGCTCCAGGGACAGGCCGCACTGGAAGGGTTGCTGCGTCCGCTGGCCGACGAACGCCGAACTCAGGCCCGCCTACTCGGTCGACTCGTTCCGCTGTTGGTGAAGCTGGCGCCGGACCTGACCGGGCAGGAGCTCGATGACGCCCTGGCCGCAGTGCTTGCGACGGAGATGGACGGGGTCATCATCGCCAACACAACCCTTCGCCGCGAGGGTCTGCGCTCCGCTTTCGCGGCCCAGACCGGAGGGCTGAGCGGAGAACCGCTGCGGCCGCTCAATTCGGAACTAGTGAGACGCACGGCGCATCTGCTCGGAGGCCGGCTACCGCTCATTGCCAGCGGAGGGGTCATGACGGCAGCCGACTATCGGGAGAAGCTCGACGCCGGCGCGACCCTCGTGCAGCTCTACACCGGGCTGATCTATGCCGGGCCCGGCCTGCTGAAGCGGGCATTGGCCTAGAGCGCCGGGCATCGCCCAGCCACCGCACCTGTCGCGCTCCCTGCACCTGAGACACGGAGCCTGAGGCGCGAGAGCAGCCTGCTTTTTGACAGCCACCAGGCCCATCGCTATAATTTCTCTGTCGAATTACTGAGAAATCTGAGACAGGCACGGACAGAATGGCAATCCGGGAAATCGTCACCATCGGCCACCCGACCCTCCGCCAGAAGGCGCGGAAGGTCACCAAGTTCGGTCCTGAAGTCAAGCAATTGATCGACGACATGATCGAGACGATGCGTCAGGCTCCAGGGGTTGGCCTCGCCGCGCCGCAAGTCAACGTGGCAGAGCGGATCATTGTCGTGGAGCTGCCCGCCGATGAAGAGGAGGGCGCGCCGGCTGAGCTCTATGCCTTCGTCAATCCGGAGATTGTCAAGACGTCGCGCGAGACCGAAGAAGGGCAGGAAGGTTGTCTCTCAATTCCCGGTTACGTCGGGGATGTGGATCGTCACACCTGGATCGTGGTGCGCGGGCAGGATGCAAGCGGCAAGGCGCAGCGCATCCGCGCCTACGACTACCTGGCGCGCATCTTCCAACATGAGATCGATCACCTCGAAGGGGTGCTTTTTATCGACCGCGTCACTGACCCGGAGAAGATCCGCAAAGTGACCGCGAAGGATGCCGACGAGCGCGACCCCGAGATCACGGAAGCGTTGGCGTTACTGAAGGAAGAGCCGGCTCCCGCCTGACGGGCTGCAGAGCGATGGAGGAGCATGTCGGAGATTCTCCGGCTACGCGCGCTCCCGCGGACTCCCGAGGCGCAGCATGGCTTTTTGCGCGCCGGTGCGCTGCTGATCCTCAATGAGCTGGACGACAGCCTGGCGGGATTTGAGGCGACCCGGCTGCTGGTCGACGGGCTCACCGACCCGATGTCCGGTGAGCCGGCGCTCACCGCCGTGCGTGCGCTGGCGAGCCAGGGGCAAGCCGCCGCTCTACTGCTACGCAATGCACGCCGACGACGCAACACGACTCCCCGAGGTCGTGTCGGCGTGCCTCCGCCATCTGACAGCCACACCCGCTGCTTTGGTCCCCGGCATCATCGACTGGAGGTGCTCGACCTGTTTACAGCTGACCCTGAGGTCGGGGCGCTGGCCAGGCAACTGCGAGAGCGCCAGTAGGGCGCCGGGCGCCTGAGGCAAGAAAAGAGCAGGGAGAAGACGTCTCCTCCCTGCTCCAGCCGCCGGGCCAGCCTCGCGGACTTGTGGATCCGCACCGGTCCCGGAGTCCTACCTGATGACGTCCAGCGCCTTTTCGGTCTGCGGATCGAACAGATGCATGTTGTCCATGTTGAACAGCACGTCTATCGTCTCGCCTGCGTGGGTGCGGGTGCGTGGATCGACGCGAGCGATGAATGACTTCTTCCCGCTCAACAGATAGAGGAAGATTTCGTTGCCCATCAACTCGGTCACATCGACCTCAGTGCTGACTTTAGCCGGAGTGATGCCGGGCGCCGCGTACTCGGCCGCATAGATATCCTCAGGCCGGATGCCGAAGACGACTTTCTTGCCCTTCACCGCTGCGTAGTCGGGCACCCTGTTGTCTGGAACCTGCACCTTGAAGGTCCCGCTGTCGACGAACAGCTTGCCGTCTTGCTCCACCAGGGTCGCATCGAAGAAATTCATCGACGGACTGCCGATGAAGCCGGCGACGAAGACATTGCCCGGATGGTCGTACAGGTTCTGCGGCGAGTCGATCTGCTGCAGTAGGCCATCCTTCATTACGGCAATGCGCGAAGCCATGGTCATGGCTTCGACCTGGTCATGGGTCACGTAGATGAAGGTGGTGCCCAGGCGCTGGTGCAGCTTGCTGATCTCCGCGCGGGTCTGCACGCGCAGCTTGGCATCCAGGTTGGAGAGCGGCTCATCGAAGAGGAAGACCGCCGGATCGCGCACAATGGCGCGGCCCACAGCGACACGCTGGCGCTGGCCGCCGGAGAGTTGCTTGGGCTTGCGGTCGAGCAATTGGCCGATGCCTAGGATGTCGGCGGCCTCCTTAACCTTCTTGTCAATCTCGGCCTTCGGGGTTTTGCGCAGCTTCAAGCCGAACGCCATGTTGTCGTACACGCTCATGTGTGGGTAGAGCGCGTAGCTCTGGAACACCATCGCGATATCGCGATCCTTCGGGGGCACGTCGTTCACGACACGATCGCCGATGAGGATGCGGCCATCGCTGATCTCCTCAAGGCCGGCGAGCAGGCGCAGGCTGGTGGTCTTGCCACAGCCAGACGGCCCGACGAAGACGAGGAACTCCTTGTCGGCGATCGTGATGCTCAGGTCGTTGACTGCGACGACATCGCCGAATCGCTTGTAGACATGATCGTAGGTTACACTGGCCATCGAGTAGATTACTCCTATAGCAGGATGCGGCATGCTCTGGCGGCGCCAGAAGAGCCGGGCAGACAGAACTGTGCGGTTGAGAGCTCCAGCATTCCCGATTGGACGGCTAGGCCCCGCCTCGGCGCGTCCAATGACCAAGATCGGTGCAGATGAAGGCCTCGGGCAAACTGCCAAAACCGTTCTGCCGCGGCCGCGTTGAAGGTTGACTGGATCGGGGGGGGTGTCAGTCTCGGAAGGTCGCACCTCCTCGCTGTCTCGTCCATCAGAGCCCAACTGGTAAGGGCTTGCCGGGCAACTCCTGACACGGGCGCTTGGTCATGTCCCGGTGGGCCAGAAGCGACTGCGGCGATTCTACCACACCCCTCCCAGAAGTGGCAAGTTGTCGTCAGATGCGTTACAATCGCTGGAATGCACCGGTGAGAGGGTCTGTATGGATGATCAACCGCTTCAAGCGATCTACAACTACCGCCGCATCTCCGACCGGATCGGCACGTCAGGCATGCCTACGGAGGCGCAGGTGGCCGACATCGGCCGCGCCGGCTTCGAGGTCATCATCAACCTGGATCAGCTCGACTCCCGTCACGCGCTGCCGGATGAGCGGGCTGCGGTCGAGGCAGCCGGCATGATCTACCGGCAGATTCCGGTCGTTTGGGAACACCCGACGCACGAAAACCTCCTGGATTTCTTCGCTGCAATGGCGGAATATGCCGACCGGCGCGTCTTTGTCCACTGTGTAGCGAACTACCGCGCAACAGTGTTCATGACCCTGTACGGCCTCCTTCGACTTGGATGGCCGCGCGAAGCGGCCGTGGGACGACTGCATCAAGTGTGGCAGCCCAATGAGGTCTGGCAGCGATTCATCGAGAGCGAGCTCACCGCATGAGTCAGACGCCAACCTGGCGAACGGCCTTCTCGCGCACAAGCCCGTTCGCCAAGGCTGCAGCCTACTACGCGGCTTTCGTCGCCCTGGGGCTGTTCGGCGCCTCAATGGGACCGACGCTGCCCTACCTTGCGCAGCACACCGGATCCCGGCTGAGCGAGATCAGCTTTCTCTTCACGGCGCGTGCGCTGGGCTACCTGCTGGGCTCCCTCGTCAGCGGACGGCTCTACGACCGGCTGCCCGGCCACCGCGTGTTGGCTGGCGTACTGCTGCTGATGGCGGCAATGATGGCGATCGTGCCGACCGTCTCGGTGCTCTGGCTGCTGGCGATCGTCTTGCTGATCCTGGGCCTGGGTGAAGGTGGACTGGATGTCGGCGGGAATGCGCTGCTGGTCTGGGTCTACCAGGACAGGGTGAGTCCGTTCATGAATGCGCTGCACTTCTTCTTCGGGCTGGGCGCTTTCGTCTCGCCGATCATTATCGCGTTCGCCATCCAGGCCAGCGGCGACGTCACCTGGGCCTATTGGGCGCTGGCGCTGCTGATGCTGCCCCCACTGCTGTGGATCATCCGGCTGCCCAGCCCCAAGCCGATGGTCGTGACTGAAGCGCATCGCTCAGGCGGCGCCAACCGCGTGCTGCTGGCGTTGCTCGTGCTCTCGTTCTTCGTCTATGTCGGCGCCGAGCTGAGCTTCGGCGGCTGGATCTACACCTATGCGCTCACCCTGGAATTGGGAACCGCCACGAGCGCCGCCTATCTGACCTCGCTCTTCTGGGGGGCGCTGATGCTGGGGCGCCTGGTCTCGATTCCGCTGGCGATGCGATATCCGCCGACGACCATCTTGCCCGTCGATCTGATAGGCTGCCTGGCAGCCATGAGCATCATTCTGCTCTGGCCCGAATCGGCGGTTGCCCTATGGGTGGGGACCTTCGGCGCCGGATTCATGATGGCCTCGATCTTTCCCACCATGATCTCGTTGGCCGAGCGCTACATGACCATCACCGGACAGGTCACCAGCCTGTTTCTTGCAGGATCGAGCATCGGCAGCATGACGCTGCCGTGGCTCATCGGCCAGTTGTTCGAACCAGTCGGGCCATGGGTGACGATGGCTGTCATCAGCGCCAGCCTGGTGTTGGAGCTGGCGCTCTATCTGCTGATTCGGACATACGTCGCGAGGCGAAATGCTCAACCGGCATATTGATGTGCGCGCCTACAATCGGGATGCCTGGAACCACCAGGTCGAGAGCGGGAACCAGTGGACCGTCCCTGTGTCTTCAGAGACGACTGCTGCGGCGCGAGCGGGACGCTGGCAGGTCGTTCTGACCGCGACCCGCCCAACGCCGCACGACTGGTTTCCCGACCTGCCGGGAAGAGATGTACTGTGCCTGGCGTGCGGTGGCGGACAGCAGGGGCCGATCTTCGCTGCGGCCGGGGCGCATGTCACGGTGTTCGACAATTCGCCGCGCCAACTGGCGCAGGATCGACTGGTGGCCGAGCGCGATGGTCTGACGATCCGCACCGTCGAGGGAGACATGGCTGATCTATCCGTCTTCCCGGACGGCTGTTTCGACCTGGTGTTTCATCCGGTCTCCAACGTCTTTGCGGAGGACGTGACGCCCGTGTGGCGGGAGGCGTATCGGGTGCTGCGGCCAGGCGGCGTTCTCCTGGCCGGCTTCATGAACCCCGCCATCTATGTGTTTGACCTGCTGTTGGCCGACGAGCGCGGCGAGCTCGATGTGAAACACGCGTTACCCTATGCCGATCTGACCGATCTCCCCGATGAGGCGCTGGCGCGCGCCTTTGCAGAGCAGTGGCCGCTGGAATTCAGCCACAGCCTCGAAGCGCAGATCGGCGGGCAGCTTGCCGCCGGCTTCCTCCTCGCCGGCCTCTACGAGGATCGGTACCCGCCGGAGCAAAAGGATGCGATCAGCCAGATCATGCCTGTCTTCATCGCTACACGCGCCGTGAAGCCCGTTATAGACTGGACGAAATGATATGGTATAATTTAGGCGAGCGTGCGAAGGCGGCGGCGCGCGAGAAACCTGACGCAACACGAAGGACACATGACAGAGTGAGGCATCTCCGCAGACCTGGAAGCTGGATGGCTGCCGCGCGTCGTTCCGGTCGCAGACTTGTGCTGGCGCCCGCGTTCGCTCTCGCGTTGCTCGCGCTCATGCTCGGCGGATGCAGCTTGCTCAGGCCGCCGGCTCCCCCAGATCCGCTGGCGGAGTATCGCCCGAGCCTGCGGCCTGGCGTCCAGGTCGATCCGGCGCTGCTTGCCGCCATGCCGCGCTACAGCATCACCGTCCTCATCGATCCGGCAGCCAACGCCTACACGGGAACGATGGAAGTGCACGTGCCGATCACCGGCACGATGTCGCGCAACGACTTCTATTTCCGGCTCTATCCCAACCTGCCGCAGTTCGGCGGCGTCCTCGAGGTCAAGAACGCCACTGTCAACGACGCGCTCGTCAATTATGCTTACGGCGCCGCTGGCACTGCGCTGCATCTTTCCTGGCCGAAGCCGCTGCCGATCGGCCAGGATGCGCGCATCTGGCTCAGCTTCAACGGCAAGACGGAACAGCGCCGGCCTGGCCTTTACACGATCTTCGGGGCGAACGAAAGCGTGCTCAGCCTGACCAACTTCTATCCGATCCTGGCGGGCCGTCGCGAGGGCGGCTGGGCGCTCGATGTGGCCAGCCCGCTCGGCGATGTAGGATTTCACGATGCCGCGTTGTATCGGGTGGAGGCGACCATGCCGGCCGACCAAGTGGTGGCCACCACCGGCGTCACGACGACCGAGACGCTGCGAGACGGCTGGGCGACGCGCACCTATGTCCACGGTCCGGCGCGCGAGTTCACCTTCATGCTCAGCCCACGCTTCCAAGTCTCTGTGGCCGACGCTTACGGAACGCGCGTGCGCGCCTACACGCTGCCGGATGACCGCCAGATGGGGCGCCTGGCCCTGCACTATGCCGTGGTCGCACTCCAGGTCTACAGCGACCAGTTCGGCCCCTATCCCTATCGCGAAATGGCGATCGTGCAGGCGCCGCTGACTTTCCGCGGCATGGAGTTTCCTGGCATGAGCCTGATCGGCAGCCAGGTCTACAACAAGTTCCAGCAGGACCTGGAGAACCTCGTAGTGCACGAGGCGGCGCACCAATGGTGGTACAACCAGGTGGGAAGCGATCAGACCCTGCATCCCTGGCAGGATGAAGGGTTGGCCGAGTGGAGCATGTATGCCTACTACCTGGCGCGCTATGGCATTCTGACGGCCGAACGGCTGCGCGCCGATCGCTGGCAGGCGCCCATTCGCTATGCCATCCAGACCGGCACCGACCGGCCCATCGGGCTCTCGGTGCAGGACTACGGGCAAGCGGACTACGAGCGCTCGATCTACGCCAAGGGAGCGCTTTTCTTTGCCACCTTGCGCGATGAGATCGGCGAAGAGCTGTTTCGCAAGCTGCTGCGCACCTATCTGGAGCGCTATCGCTGGCGGATCGCCACGCCAGCCGACCTCATCGCCTTGACGAACGAGGTGTCGGGTCGGGACTTGACCGGCATGTTCTCGCGCTGGCTTGAAGGGAAGGATTAGCGCCTTACAACAGAGCCTGCCGCCGGTGGCCACCTCGGCGGCAGGCCCATCCCTGTTCCGTCTTCCAGCCAGACTGGACTATGCGGCCGTCTTCCCCGCGACGCTGACCTTGTCAGGCAGGAAGAACCGCCTGGCATTCGCCACGGTGCTCGGCAGTTCCGTCCAGAAGCTCCTCTTGGACATTTTTTCCCACACACGCTTGGGGCGATAGAGATAGAAGCGCCGATAGGCCTCTTTCCATTTGCGCACGACCATGTCCGGATCGTAGTCGGGCATCGTGAAGCGCGCCTTGTCCGACTGGATGGCGTAATCCTGCCATTCGTTGGCGAAGATGTTGCCGTACTTCTGAATCACATCATACATCTCGGTGCCGGGATAGGGCGTCGCCAGCATGAAGTGAGCCAGATCAGGATCCAGCTCCAGCGCCAGCCGCGTGGTCTTCTCCATCGTCTCTTCGGTTTCCTGCGGCATGCCGTAGATGAAAAAGCCCATCGTCTGCAGGCCTGCCTCGCGCGCCCAGCGGAACGCGTTGCGCACCATATCGATCGACTGGCTCTTCTTGATCACGTTGCGCAAGATCATCGGATCGCCGCTCTCCACGCCGAAACCTACGCGGCGGCAACCCGCCTGCTTCATCAACTGAAACAACTCCGGATCGGCGTGATTCACCTTCATCCCGTGCACGGTCGTCCACGGCACGGTGTTGAGCTTCTCACGAATCAGCGCGCGGCACAGCTCCTTGGCCCGGTCCAGCCTAAGGTTCCAGATATCATCGGTCAGTCCGATCTCGGTGGCCCGCAGGTCCTGCACCAGCCAGCGCCACTCTCCGACCACGTTTTCCACGGAACGCGGCCGCCAGGTGTCGCCGGTGATCGGCTTAGAGCAGTAGGTGCATTTGTATGGACAGCCGCGGCTTGTCATGATCGTGTAGGCTCGCGCTCTGACGTCGAGACCATCCGTCAGCGGGTTCAGGTTGGTGTAGCGCGTGATCTTGTATAGATCGTGCGCCGGGTACGGAATCTTGTCCAGGTCCGGCGCCAGGCGCGCCGGCGCATTCATCCGCATTTGGCTGCCCTGGCGCCAGAACAACCCGTGCACCAGCTCCATGGGCAGCCGGCCTTCCAGCGCGTCGACGAATTCGACCAGGCTTTCCTCCGCTTCGCCCTGGATGACGTAGTCGACCTCGGGATGCGCCTCGCTGATCGACTCCTCCGGCATCAGGGTCAGGTGGGGGCCGCCCAGAACGGTGGTCAGGCCGAGTCGCTTGGCCTCCCTGGCCATGTTCCATGCATCCACAATCAACGGCGTCACCGCGCTGATGCCGATCAGCTCGTAGCCGTCGCGGCGCACCGCCGTCTCCAGCGATTCGTCCTCGACTGCGGCATCGTAGATGCCCACGCGGTGACCGCGCTCTCTCAATACGGATGCCAGGTAGCCCAGACCGAGTGGGATGTGCTTACGGGACGTCCAGACCTCGGATTCGGGGCTGGCAAGCAGTACTCTCATGATCGATCCTCAGCGATACCGATGGCTGTACTCGCGCCGATAGCCGATATCCGTCGCGAAGCTGGAAAAGAGACGCGCCCGGGCCTTACTGACCGGATGGCGTCGCAAGGCTCCCCATCCGCGCTCGGCGATGCGAGCGGAGCTGTAGATGCGCCGGCAGAGGCGATCGTACGCAGCCGTCATCTCCTCCGGGGTCATCTGCGCGGGCCGGAAGGTGACGTGATTGGTATCGTACTGCTCCCACGAGACATGCGGCAGGATGCGACCGGCTTCAAGTAAGTTCTGCCGCTGGACAGTGCCCGGAAACGGCGTCAAGACGGTGACGCTGACGCCGTCAAGCTCGGCCGAACGGATGAAATCGTAGCCAGCATCGAATGTCTCCAGCGTGTCGCTATCGAAGCCGAACACGAAGAGCCCGACGACCCCGATGCCGTGATCGTGGACCGTCTTGATCACATGTCGGGTCTTGTCAATGTCACCGCGCGTCTTGCCGCCAAGCTCCCGGCGGTTAGCGGGATTGATCGATTCAAAGCCGATGAAGAACTTGTCCAGATGCGCTTCGCGGGCCAAATCCAGCAGGTCGGGGAACTCAGCGACCATCTGCTCGGCCTGGCATGTCCAGCCGTGCAGCGGCAGCCTGGCCAGTGTGCGAAACAGCTCCTCCATGTACTGCGGGAAGAGACGGAAATTCAGCCCGAAGTTATCATCGGTGAGAAAGAAACGCTTGAGCTTGCGGCGCTCGATCTCCTCGACGACCTCACCCACCGGTCGCAATCGCATCTTCTGGCCCGACACGCGGATAGCCGTGCAAAAGGTGCAACTGCGCGGGCAGCCGCGCGTGATCTCAAGGTAGGGGGTCCAGTAGTTGCGATGTTCGTCCACCAGTCGGAGGACTCGCTCCTGGAGCATGGCGACGCCGGAGTCGAGTGGCGCCCACTCCTCATCATCGTAACGCTTCTGCAAGACGCCGCGGTCGAAGTCACGAACGATCTGGGGCCAGGTGCGATACCCCTCTCCCACGGCGATGACATCCGCCCACTCGGCGACTTCATCCGGCAAGAGTGTGACGTGCGTGCCGCCCACCACCACTGTGGCGCCCTGCTTCTGAATTCTTGCGGTGAGCGCCTTGGCCCGATCGATCAACACTGTTTTGGAGCTGATGCCGACCAGGTCCTGTGGACCGAGTTCATGGATTGGGAGGTCCATCAGATCGCCATCCCAGATCTCGACGGGGATTTGCGGATCGACGAGCGATGCCAGGCGCATGAGCGTGTACGGCTCGCTAATGCCCCGTCCCAGGAAGCGGCCGTCGCGGCGGGGCTGAATCAGCACGACCTTACGAATGGGCATGCCCCATTTTCTCCTTGAGCAGTTTCGATAGAGAGCGCCGCAGAGGAGCTCCCGGTCAGACCCCGGCCTCGATCGCGCGTCGCAGCCCGGTCTTCTCCTTCTGAGGCACGATGGTGCGCCAGGCGATACGCGCATTGCGTCCGAACTTGAGCCAGAAATCCTTACGGCTGATCGCACGCATCACGTACTTAGGACGCCAATAGAACTGCCGGTAAGCCTTGCGGTACATCTCCTCCATCAGCTCTGCAGTCAGATCGCCCATCTCGTAACGCGCTTTCTGGTCGAAGAAGACGTAGTCCTCCCAGTCCTGGACCAAGAAGCGACCGCTCTGTTTCACCTGCTCGTAGACAATCGTGCCCGGATACGGCGTCATCATGCTGAAGTTTGCAATCATCGGATCGAGCTCGACGGCGAAATCGATGGTTTTCTGCATCGTCGCGCGAGTATCGCCGGGCAGACCGATGATGAAGAAGCCGATCGTCTCGATGCCGGCCGCCTTGGCGTTCTTGAACGCCTGACGAATCGTGTCATGGTCGATGTGTTTGTCGATCTTGACAATCATCTGCTCGTCGCCGGTCTCCACACCAAACGCCGTGCGCTTCAGCCCGGCCTGCTTGAGCTTGACCAGCAGATCGAGGTCGGCCAGGTTGGCGCGGATGCCGTTCACGAAGATCCAGGGCACATGGTTGATCCGGTTGGCGATCAGCGCGTCGGCCAATTGGTGCAGCCGGTTCTTGCGAATGTTGGCGCTATCGTCGAGCACGCCGATCTCCAGCGCGCCGAGGTCTTGCACCAGATGACGCCACTCCTCGATGACATTCTCCGGTGAGCGGGCACGCCACTTGATCGGCATGATGCTCTGAGAGCAGAAGGTGCAGCGATAGGGACAGCCGCGACTGGTCAGGATGGAGTAACTACGCGAACCAGGCACCGCATCGGTCGCAGGCTGAAGGTTGGTGTAGCGATCCATCTTGAACAAGTGATAGGCCGGCCACGGGAGGCTGTCCAGATCGGCGATCACCTGGCCGTCCGGGTTGCGATGGAGCTGATCGTCGTTCGTCTTGTAGCTCAGGCTTTTGACGTCGCGAAACAGGTCGAGCGCGGGGTCCATCATTGCCCTGGCGCTGAACTCGGGCTGGTCGCGCAAATAGCGATCGACGAGGTCGGAGATCTCCAGCCAGGGACCTTCCCCTTCGCCCCGCACCACCATGTCCACCTGCGGCTGGCGCACCGACTCGAAGTCTAGCTCCTCCGACACGACGCTGACATGCGGGCCACCCAGCACTACTGGGATATCCAACTCCTCCTTGATGGCCGCAGCCGTTCGCCAGGACTGCTTCACCTGAGGCGTGTTGGTGGTGATGCCGACCAGGTGGGGTTTGAACTCACGCAAAAACTCCACGAGGGGTTGGTCTTCGACGTCCGCGTCAAACACACGCACGGTATCGCCGCGCCGCTCGGACACCGCACCCAGGTAGGCCAGCGCCAGATGCGGCGATGTGCGCGTGTCGATCGGCAGACGAAACTTCGGGTTAACTAACGCGACTCGCAAGAGCACCTCCGTGAAAGTGACAATTCGGATAATGAAGCACGCGGCCGGGGTCGCCCGTCACTCGATATTCGTAGAATCCAGACCAGAACTTCCCGACGCCAGACCACCGCTACCCCTTGATCACCGCCAGCGGCTCCAGCCGCGCGACGATCCTGGCGATGCCGGCCGCCTCGACCACTGATACCACACGATCAACGCTCTTATATGCCTGGGGCGCTTCTTCGGCCAGACCCGCCATGCTGCCAGCCCGGACGCGAACGCCATCTCGCTGCAGCTCAGTGCGCAGCGTCTCACCGCGCACCTGTCGCTTCGCCTCGGCCCTGCTCATCACGCGGCCTGCACCATGACAGCAAGACCCGAAGGTGTGCAGCATGCTGGCAGCCGTGCCGACCAGGACATAGGAAGCTGTCCCCATGCTGCCCGGCACCAGCACCGGCTGGCCCACCGTCCGGTAGTCTGGCGGCAGATCGGGGTGGCCAGGGCCGTAGGCGCGCGTGGCGCCCTTGCGATGCACGCACACGCGGGTCGCCTGGCCCTCGACCACGTGCGTCTCGATCTTCGCCATGTTGTGAGCCACATCATAGATCAGAAAGAGATCACGCTGGCGCACCTGGCCGCGCAACACTTCCTCAAACGCTTCGCGAATCTGGTAGGTGAGCACCTGCCGGTTCGCCCAGGCAAAGTTGGCGGCGCAATTCATCGCCGCCAGGTAGGCCTGGCCCTCCGGCGAATCGAGCGGTGCGCACACCAGTTGCCGGTCAGGCAGTTGGTAGCCATAGCGGTTGCTCGCCCGCTGGAACTGCTCGATGAAATCGGTCGCAACCTGATGCCCCAGCCCGCGGCTTCCGCAGTGCACCTGCACAACCACCTGGCTTTGACGTAAGCCGAGCGCATCCGCCGCGCCGGCGTCGAAGACCTCAGCAATGGCGTCGATCTCGGCGAAATGGTTGCCCGAACCGAGCGTGCCGACCTGCCCTGCGCCGCGTTCCTTGGCGCTCTTGCTGACTCGGTCGGGATCGGCGCCGCTCATACAGCCGCCCTCTTCGGTGTGCGCGATGTCCTCAGGCCGGGCAAAGCCCTCCCGCAGCGTCCACCGGCTGCCTTCGCGCAGAACCCGGTCGAGCTCCGTCTTGTTGATGTGCAGATGGCCCTTAACGCCGACTCCACTGGGCAAGCGCCGATAGAGTGCATCCGCGAGCTGGTCGAGGTGCGGCCGGATCTCCTCGACATCGAGATGCGCGCCCATGACACGTACGCCGCAGTTGATATCGTAGCCTACGCCGCCGGGAGAGATCGCGCCGCTAGGAAGCCGGGTGGCAACGACGCCGCCGATCGGGAAGCCATAGCCCTGGTGGATATCCGGCATCGCCATCGCTTGCCCGACAATGCCGGGCAGCGTGGCGGTGTTGACCAGCTGCTCCAGAGAGCGATCTTCCAACGCCTTCGTCAGGATCTCATCGTCAGCGTAGAAGTGAGCCGGCACGCGCATGTCTTGCCGGAAGGAGCGAGGCACTTCGTAGACGTAGTCCGCGACCTGCTTCAGGTCGCCACGCGTGACACTGCTCATCGGTCTGCCGTCGGTCGGTCACCGGCTGCGGGACGCAAGGTGACTGCGCCCCGCAGCCTGTCACCTCAATGACAACTGCTGCAGCCACCCTGGGCTGCTCCATCTTCCTTGGAGCGGAACGACTGACCGCAGCCGCAGGAGGAAACCGCGTTCGGATTCTCGATGTGGAAGCCGCCACCCATCAGGCTGTCCACATAGTCGATGCTGGCGCCTTCGAGATAGGGCAGGCTGCGCGGATCGATGATCACGCGCAAGCCCTGCTGTTCGAAAACGACATCCGTCGATCGCGAGGCGTTGTCGAAGGTCATGCCATACTGCATGCCGCTGCAACCACCGCCACTGACAAAGACGCGCAGCACATGCGTGTCGCGCACGCCCTTCTCGGTCATGATCGAAAGCAGCTTGTCGGCCGCGGTAGAGCTCAAGGTGATGACACTGGTCTCTTCCATCGTTGCGACTGTCATGAGATCAAAGCCTCCAATAGGTTGTTGGCCCGGCGGCTGGCACGGGACACGTGACGAATGATCGGCGATGCATGACCGGTAACGCGAAATGCGCAGTTCCTGTCGGCAGTTCCTGTCGAGAGGATATCACGCATCCCGGTTCACACATCACCCCCCGATCTGGCTCATTTCGCGCGAGTGCGCGATCTCGTGCTGCTCCAGCCGATGTCCCCACGGCTTGCGATAGGCGGCATCGGCGAAGATGCGCCGCAGAGCGGCGAAATCGGCGCCTGCCCGCAGCGGCGTCATCAAGTCTACCTCATCATCGCGCAGAAGACAGAGACGCAGCTTCCCATCTGCGGTCAGCCGCAGCCGCGTGCACCCTTCGCAGAACGGCTCCGTCACACTGCTGATGAAGCCGACAATCCCGCGTGCGGCAGGCAGCCGATAGGGCCTGGCTGGGTCATGGCCGTTGTGCCCCGGCGCCTCGACCAGCGGCCCGAGGGCGGCCTCGATCCGCGCACGCGTCTCGGATGACGAGACCACCTGGCTTTCCTGGAAGCCGGCAGTGCCGCCGAACGGCATCAGCTCGATGAAGCGAATCTCCCACGGGTTATTGATCGTCAGCCGCGCCAGCTCCACGACATCCTCATCGTTGAAGCCACGCGTTACCACGCAGTTCAGCTTGATCGGCGTCAGGCCCGCCGACGCCGACGCCGCGATGCCCCGCCACACGTCCATCAGATCACCTCGGCGGGTGATGCGGCGGAACTTGTCGGGGTCGAGCGAATCGACGCTGATGTTGATCGAGTCGAGCCCCGCCTCGGCTAGCGGACGAGCCAACTCGGCAAGCTTCACGCCGTTGGTGGTCATCGTGAGCCTCAGGATGCCCGGAATCGCCTTGAGCTCCCGCACCAGATCGACCACCCCGCGGCGCACGGTCGGTTCTCCGCCTGTCAAGCGGATCTTGTCGACGCCGAGGCTGGCCGCCACGCGCACGAGCGCCAGGATCTCCTCATCCTGCAGCAATGACGCAGGCGGTCTGAAAACGATGTCCTCCGGCATGCAGTAGACGCAGCGGAAGTTGCAGGCATCCGTCAATGATACCCGCAGATAGTGCAGATGCCGCCCGAACGAATCGTGCAGAGCAGCCGGGCTGTCGATCAATGGGACGACGGCCATGTCATGTGTCCTAAGGTTTCGCTGGTTTCAACTCGATGATGTAGGTGCAGTGCGAAGCGCCATGCAGTGCGCGTGTCTCATAGCGCGTCGCACCCGGCACCAGGTTCTGAATCATTTCCTGGTCCATGAGGCAGAGCTCATGGTGGCGATCGGCGACGCCCATGTAGGGGCAGTTGCATGCAAGAAGCTCATAGTGACCATCGCGCGTCTCCCAACGGGCGTTGTAGCCCTTTTCGGTGAGAAAC
>CAYRFV010000001.1:89117-89561 GCA_964423545.1 uncultured Anaerolineales bacterium
GAAACTGCGCCACTTCGTCGAGCCGTTCTTCCAGTGATTGGCCTGGCAGCATTTCAGGGGCTTCGGTGGCGGTCTTGTCCGCCATCCGCAGGAACATCGCGCGCACCTGATCGGCGGGCAACGTCGCCTTGAGCTCGCTGAGCATTCCCTCAGCGATCGCGTCATGGCGCTGCGGAAACAGCTTGGCAGCTTCCAACGTCAGGCTGTACACCTGGCTCGGCCGGCCCGCGCCATCATGCCGGCGCACGCCCGTTGTCCGCACAAGGTCCTCGCCGATCAGGATGTCGAGATGGTGACGCACCGATACTTGTGCGATGCCAAGCTGCTCGGCCAATTCGGCGACCGTGGCTGTGCCGTGCTCTTTCAGAATCTCAACAATCCGCCGCCGAATCGGTTGCACTCTCTCGCTCCTCACGCCTGCACGTCTCGACCGCTCATTGCCAC
>CAYRFV010000001.1:89571-98837 GCA_964423545.1 uncultured Anaerolineales bacterium
ACGGAGCCTGCCGGCGTCGACTCATACACCGCGTCCGGGTTGCGGCATGAGCACAGGCGTCGCAGATCAGGCGGGTTGGCCAGCCTCATCTTTGCAGATGATAACACAGCCGGCCTGGCCTGTCAATTGTTATGAGAGTATTAATAGATATTCAAGGCAACGGGGGGCAGCGGGATCCGTGGTCGCTCTCCTCACTGTAGTCGTCTACGCCGCGGCACGTGAGCATTCGCTGAGGGCATCTGACTGGTTTCGTGATACCACCTTACTGCACGCGCAATTCAGACAGATCCAATACACGATCCGACACGGCACGCCCGGAATGCAGCTGCTGGGCGCAGAGCTTCGGGATCTTTCTCCCAGACCCGGCGCAACTGGTCAAGTTCTCGTTGCAGCGGCGCCAATTGAGTCAATGCCTCGGGCAGCGCGTGGAAAGACGTCGCCAATCCAGCACAGCCTTATCTCCCTCAAAAGGCTGCCTGCTTTGAGCAGCGCCCGTTCGCCGTCTCCGTGAAGCTCGACCCCGCCGGCAACCACCTCGCGTGCGACATCGACTGCAAGCTTGATTCAGGAGCCGAGCGCCTCCAGCATCTCCGTAATCTGCTTCCGAGTCGCTGGTTCACGAAGGAGCAGAATCACGGCCTGTACTCCCCAAACACGCCGCGCAGCGTGTTGCAGATTTCGCCCAGCGTGGCATAGACAGCCACTGCCTCCACAAAGCGCGGCATGAGCGGAGCAGCCGGGTCGAGCGCCGCGGCCCGCAGCCGCGAGAGTGCGCCGGCGACCGCATCCGGATCGCGCCGGGCGCGCAGGTCCCGCAACCGCGCAATCTGCGCCGACTGCACCGTCTCATCGATCTTCAGCAGGTCACCTGGCGGGGCCGTGTGGCGGGTCTGGAACTTGTTGACGCCCACCACCACCTGCTCGCCGGCCTCGATGGCCCGGCACGCCGCGTAGGCCGCGTCCTGGATCTCGTTCTGGATGTAGCCGGTCTCGATGGCCCTGGCCGCGCCGCCCATCGCGTCGATCCGCTCGATGTACTGGCCGGCGCGACGCTCGATCTCGTCAGTCAACGCTTCGACCGCATAGGAGCCGGCCAGCGGATCGACCGTGTCGGCGACACCGGACTCGTACGCGATGATCTGCTGGGTGCGGAGCGCCACCTCGACCGCAGCCTGGGAAGGCAGCGCCAGCGCCTCATCGCGCGAGTTGGTGTGGAGGCTCTGCGTACCGCCGAGCACTGCGGCCAGCGCCTGGAGCGCCACGCGCACCACGTTGTTTTCCGGCTGCTGTGCAGTCAGCGTCGAGCCGGCGGTCTGCGTGTGGAAACGAAGCTGCCAGCTCTTCGGGTCTTTGGCACCGAATCGCTCACGCATGATCCTGGCCCACAGCCGTCGCGCTGCGCGAAACTTGGCGATCTCCTCCAGGAAGTTGTTATGGGCGTTGAAGAAGAAGGCAAGCTGCGGTGCAAAGTCATCCACCGCCAGCCCCGCGTCGATGGCGGCCTTCACATACTCGATGGCATCCGCCAGGGTGAACGCAACCTCCTGCACAGCCGTACTGCCCGCCTCGCGGATGTGATAGCCTGAGATGCTGATGGTGTTCCAGTTGGGGACCGCGCTCGCACAGTAGCGAAACAGGTCCGTGATCAGCCGCATCGAAGGCGCGGGCGGGAAGATATAGGTGCCGCGCGCGATGTATTCCTTGAGGATGTCGTTCTGGACGGTGCCGCGCAACTGGCGCGGATCGACCGCTTGCTTGTCCGCGACCGCGATGACCATCGCGAGCAAGATCGCGGCCGGCGCGTTGATCGTCATGCTGATGCTGACTTTGTCGAGCGGAATGCCGTCGAGCAGCATCTCCATGTCGGCAAGGGACGAGATCGCCACCCCGACCTTGCCGACCTCACCGAACGCCAGCGGGTCATCCGAGTCGTAGCCGATCTGCGTGGGCAGGTCGAACGCCACGCTGAGACCGGTCTGCCCCTGCGCCAGCAGATACCGGTAGCGCGCATTGCTTTCGACGGCGCTGCCGAAACCGGCGTACTGGCGCATCGTCCAGAAGCGGCCGCGATACATCGTGGGCTGCACACCGCGCGTGAACGGGTACTCGCCGGGAAAACCGAGCTTCGCCTCGTAGGCCTGCGCCTCGGCCTCGCAGCAGCCATCTGGAACGAAGAGCCGCTCCATCGGGATGCCGGAGCTGGTCCTGAACTCCGCCTGGCGCTCCGGCGCCCGAGCAACCGTCTTCGCGACGGCGCTCGATTCCCAGGCGGCTTTGCGCTCCGTTAGCTGACTCATGCTCTAGCTCCTGACCTCCCCGTATCGCCGTGCGAATAACTCTGGGTCGTAAGGAGCTCGCCGGTTCGGGCAGGCCTCGCGCGGGCAAAGCTGGCAACTGGCAAAGGTCTCTGCAGAAGGGAAGAGGATGCCGGAGACCGACTTCGTCGGCGTCATCAGCAGGCTAGGCGTCAGGGTGACCCCAACCGCGGCCTCCACATCACCCAACAGGCCGAAAAGGGGGCGCTGCTCGCGCAACGGCCAGTCGGCCAACGAACCGGGATTCATCGCCGAAAGCTGTTCGACGGCGAAGCGCTGCGCCAGATGCTCGCGAAAACTCCGCAGTGCGGCGCCGAGCACCGCCTGGTTAACGGCGTCGGCCCAAAAACGCGCCAGCGAGTCCTCCTGCGCATTGGCCCAGGCTTCCAACTCGCGTCCCGAAGTGGCCACGTAGGCGAAGACCCGCTGGGCCGCCTCCAGGTTGACGCGCAGCACGCGGCTGGCAAACCGGACCCCCTCGATGACGACCGCCTGCTCCTCCTTGACGTCGATGAAGGCGAGCTTATAGACCACCTTTGGTCGCGCGACCGCTTGCGCCGCGTCGACCATGCGGCGCAGCTCGGCGTCGGCCAAGCTGCCCGGCCGCACATGCAGGCTCTGCTGAAGCGCAGGCAACCCCAGGCGGAACGGCAACGGATCAAGGATGGCGCAATCGGTGACCGTCCTCATCCCGGCCGGGTCCTGAACACCATGTCCCACAGAGGCGAGCTCACGCCGTAGTAGGCATCCGGCTTCTTGAAGTGGTGCATCATGTGATAGCGCTTCAGGAACTTCAGGTAGCCGGCCCGCATCGGCCAGTGGTGGGTGGCATAGTGAATCATATCGTAGCCGAGATAGCCCAGGATGAAGCCCGAATAGAGCGGCGCCACCCAGAGCGGCGCTCCCAGCAGGACGCCGAAGAGCAGTGAAAAGAGGAGATAGAAGATGATCGCTGCCGGGATGCTGACCGCGGGCGGCATCACGAGCCGGGTCTTGAGCTGCGGCTGGGCATGATGGACGCCATGAAACATGAAGAAGAGCGCCTGCATCCGCGCACCCTTCGGGTCATAGTGGAAGAGGAAGCGGTGGCCAGCATACTCGGCCAGCGTCCACAAGAGAATACCCAATGCGAAGGCGATCGGAATGTAGACCCATGAACCGTCCGCCGGTCGCGATGCGACGGCCCGCATCATGAAGAACACAGAGACCGGCAGCCAGATCGCCACCACGACGGCAGGGTGGATATGTGTGAAGAACTCCAGGAAGTCCGACTTGAAGAGCCGGATCGGCTCATCGCCGTGATTGATCTGGAGCGTATTTGCTGTCTTGGCCATCAAACCCTCCTTATAGTAAGGAACGGGGACATCACCGCAGTGAAAGCAATACCTGTCCCAGCGCCACCTGCATGCGCGCCTCCGCACGCACTTCATGAATCAAACCGGCGCGCGGGGCGCGAAGCTCGTTCTCCATCTTCATGGCTTCCAGGATCAACAGCGGCTCACCCTCGGCCACCTGCTGGCCCGGCGCCACCAGCACCTTGACCACCAGGCCGGGAATGGGCGCCTTCACCATCAGTTCCCCCTCAGGGGCCTTCAGGTTGCGGTCAGCCAACGCCAACCGCCGCGAGCGCTCGTCCTGAACCCTGACCAGGTATCGCACGCCGCCGACCATCACGCCATAGACATTGCGCTGATCGCTGTCAGGATCGAGCACGACCTCGTGGGAAACGTTTTCGAGAAGCAGTGAATAGAGCTGTCGCCCGCCGATCGTCCTCATGTCCGCGGCCAGCTCGATGCCATCGATCATGATCCGGCCATGGTGATCGATGGCGATCTCATAGGTCTGCTCGCCGATCGTTGCGTAATACTTCATCTCTATCTCAAGTCTCTATCGCAAGCCTCTACCGCGTCCGCATCGAGCTCAGGCGACCCGATTGCTTCCAGGGCGAAATCCGCGCGCCCTGCCCCGGCTGCCCATCGCAGGGGGCCCCCAGGATGACGGCTTCCTGACCACGCTCATGCTCGACCAGGGCCGCGGCAATGGCTGCAACCCTGGCAAGATCCCGGCTGGGCGCAGCCGACATGCGAAAGCCGTCAGGCCCATCCACAAACTGCGTGTCGAACTGCGCGCCCTGGAACCGGATGTTGTCCATCATCTGCTGGTGGAACGGAATCGTCGTGTGCACGCCTCCGATACGGTACTCGGCGAGCGCGCGACGCATCCGCAGGATCGCCTCGGCGCGAGTCTCCCCCCAGACGATCAGCTTCGCCAGCAGCGGATCGTAGAACAGGCTGACATCCCAGCCGGCATAGATGCCGCTCTCCAGCCGCACGCCCGGCCCGGTGGGCTCCGAAAGGCTGGTGATCCGACCGGCCTGCGGCAGGAAGTTATTATACGGGTCTTCGGCGTTAATGCGACATTCGATGGCATGGCCTTTTAAGGCAATGTCTTCCTGGGACCAGCGCAAGCGGCGGCCCGAGGCGATGGCAATCTGCTCTTTGACGATGTCGATGCCGCTGACCATCTCCGTAACCGGATGCTCAACCTGGAGCCGCGTGTTCATCTCCAAGAAATAGAATCTGCCCGAGCGGTCCAGCAGGAATTCGACGGTGCCGGCGTTGCTGTAGCCCACGGCCTGAGCGGCGCGCACCGCAACGGCACCCATGGCGCTGCGCAGCTCCGGCGTGATCGCCAACGACGGCGATTCCTCGATCAGCTTCTGGTGCCGGCGCTGGATCGAACACTCTCGCTCGCCCAGGTGAATGCAGGCGCCGTGGCTATCCGCCAGGATCTGAATCTCAATGTGCCGCGCACGGGTGATGAGTTTTTCGACATAGATCGTCTCGTCGCCGAACGCACTGAGCGCCTCTCGGCGCGCGGACGCCAGTAAGCGCGGCAGGTCGGACGGCGCATTCACCACGCGCAGTCCCTTGCCGCCGCCGCCGGCCGAGGCCTTGACCAGCACCGGATAGCCGATCTCCGCGGCCGCGCGGGCCGCTTCCTCGTCGGACAGGCCGACATCGGTGCCCGGCAACACCGGCACGCCGGCCGCGATCATCGTGCGACGAGCGGCGGCTTTATCGCCCATGGCGCGGATGGCGTCCGGTGGGGGTCCGATCCAGGCCAGACCTGCAGCCAACACGGCTTCCGCAAAGTGTTCGCTCTCGGCGAGGAAGCCGTAGCCAGGATGGACGGCATCCGCGCCGGCCGCCTGGGCGGCAGCGATGATGGCTGGGATGTTGAGATAGCTTTCGCGCGCCGGTGGCGGCCCAATGCGATACGCCTCGTCAGCGTAGCGCACGTGCAGAGCCGTCCGATCGGCATCGGAGAAGATGGCTGCGGTGCGCAGGCCGCGCTCACCGCATGCGCGCAGGATGCGAACGGCTATTTCGCCGCGGTTGGCCACCAGGAGTTTACTGAACATGAGATGCTGTACCTACAGGGGAATATTCCCATGCTTTTTCGACGGATTCGCGTCGCGCTTGTTTTGCAGCATTTCGAGCGCATTGATCAGCCGTGGCCGGGTTTCGTGCGGCTCGATAACGGCATCGATGTAGCCACGAGATGCGGCGACGTACGGGTTGGCGAACCGCTCGCGATAGTCCGCCACCAGGCGTGCACGCGCCTCGTCAGGGCTGGCCGCCTCTGCCAGGTCTTTGCGAAACACGATGTTGACCGCGCCCTCCGGCCCCATAACGGCGATTTCAGCCGACGGCCACGCCAGGTTGATGTCGCCGCGCATGTGCTTAGAGCTCATCACGCAGTAGGCGCCACCGTAGGCCTTGCGCGTGATCACCGTCAGCTTCGGGACGGTCGCCTCGGCATAGGCGTAGATCAGCTTGGCGCCGTGGCGGATGATGCCGCCGTGCTCCTGCGCCGTGCCGGGCAGAAAGCCGGGCACATCCACAAAGGTGACGATGGGGATATTGAATGCGTCGCAGAAACGCACGAATCGAGCGGCCTTCGTGCTGGCGTTGATATCGAGTACGCCGGCCAATACGGCAGGTTGGTTGGCGACGATGCCCACCGTGCGGCCGCCGAGCCGCGCATAGCCGATCAGGATGTTCGCCGCCCAGTGCTGCATGATCTCGAAGAAGTCGCCGTCGTCCATGATGCGGGCAACGATTTCTCGCATGTCGTAGGGTCGATTGGGCTCCTCTGGAATCAGCACGTCGAGGGCCTCGTCGGTGCGCAGTGGATCATCCTCCGAGCGCACAATCGGCGCGTCCTCGGCATTATTCGAGGGCAGGAAGCTGAGCAGCTTCTGCACCAAAAAGATGGCGTCCTCCTCGCCATCGGCGGCGAAGTGGGCCACACCACTGCTAGAGGCATGGGTGAGCGCACCGCCCAACGTCTCGAATGACACCTGCTCGTGCGTCACCGTCTTGACCACATCGGGCCCGGTGACGAACATGTGGCTGGTGTCTTTGACCATCACGATGAAATCGGTGATGGCGGGCGAATAGACCGCGCCGCCGGCGCACGGCCCCATGATCACACTGATCTGAGGCACGACGCCCGATGCCATCGTGTTGCGCAAGAAGATATCGGCATAGCCGCCCAGGCTGACGACGCCCTCCTGGATGCGTGCGCCGCCGGAATCGTTCAGCCCGATGACCGGCGCGCCATTCTTGATCGCCAGATCCAGGATTTTGCAGATCTTTTCGGCGTGCGCTTCGGACAGGGAACCGCCGAAGACCGTGAAATCCTGGGAGTAGACATAGACCAGCCGCCGGTCGACCGTGCCGTAACCGGTCACGACGCCGTCGCCAAGGAACTTCTGGTCGGCCATCCCGAAATCGGTGGAGCGATGCGTGACGAAGCGGTCGAGTTCCACGAGGCTGCCCTTGTCCAGGAGCAAATCGAGGCGTTCTAGCGCCGTCAGCTTGCCTTTGGCATGCTGCTGTTTGATGCGCGCTTCGCCGCCGCCCAGGGTGGAGCGATATTTCATTTCCCGCAATTGGCGGATTCTGTCTTGGTGGGACATCAACTTGTCCTTTGGGAGTAGGCTCGCCGGCTCAGGAGATAGCCCACGATCCAAAGCAGGGTTCCGGCAAGGAGCGTGCCGACGCTGATCAGGACGCCGGCGTCAAACCAGAAACGATCGGGGTAGAGACGGATGAGCGAACTGCTGAAGTCAAAGGTCCAGGTCCCGGGCGGGAAAAAGAGTTCGTGAAACATCACGAAAAACATCCGCCAGCTCAACAGGACAAAGAGAGCCAGGAACACCAGCAATCCGGTGGTGAAAGCACCACTCCAGAACAGCGCTCGATACCCGTCGCGGCGAGTTCGGGGGATGGCGAGCAGCAGGACCAGGCCTCCGAGCACGATGAGGCCGGCCACAAAATGGACGCGCCACAAGACATCGGTGAACCGCTTCACATCCACCATGTGACTGAGTTCGTCAGAGGTGAAGAGCGACCGGTTGAAGAGTGGAAGCTGCTGATCGGCCAGGATCTTGACCGCCACCTCTGGCGGAGCCGGGCTCTGCAGGAAACGGATCGATTCGGTTGCCAGTTCCAACCGCTGCTGCTGGGTGAATCCGTATTCATCGCGCGGAAAGTCGGGCTTGCCGTATTCGTACTGCAGGTACCAGACGTTGATCACCAGGCGGGCCGCCGTCAAAAGCAAGAAGATCGGCATGGCGAGGATCACTCCCCCCTGGACCGCTCTGACAAGAGTCCGATTCAATGATAGCCTCCTCGGCGCCGCCGCTTCCCGGCGCCGCCGCTTGGCGAGACAGGCCCATCCTGCCTCCCACACCCTCGGCGTCGCCCCGCGCCGCCCTGCAGGCTTCGCTCACCCTGGTGGGGATCGATCCGCTGCCTGGCGCATCCTCTGTGTGTTAACCTACCCTTTGCGCCCAGGTCGCGCCTGAATCTTCTACGCCACCTGCAGCAGGACCTTCCCGAATGCCGCGCCGCCCATCAGGCGCGCCAGCGCTGCTGGATATTCGGCCAGCGGAAAGGTGCGGTCGATGACAGGCTGCAACTTACCGGCCCACACCTGCGCCATGGCCGTCTCGAAGTCCGCCTGCGTGCCCATGGTCGAGCCGATAATGCTCAGATGTCTGGCGAACAGCAGATTGACCGGGGTCACCGCTTCGTAGCCGGCAGTGCCGCCGACGCTCAGGAGCCTTCCCCCTTTTGTGAGACTGCGCAGGCTGGCATTCCAGGTGGCGGCGCCTACGTTATCCACGACGACATCGACCCCGCGACGATTCGTGGCCGCCCACACGACCTTGCCCCAATTCGGCTCGACCGAGCGGTCCACGACCCAATTGGCGCCGATGGCGCGCGCTTTGGCTGCTTTCTCCGCGTTGGCCGCCACAACGTACACTGTGGCGCCCGCCAGCCGGGCAATCTGGATCGCGGCGATGTTGACGCCGCCGCCCGCGCCCACCACAAGCACCCTCTCGCCGGGCCGGATGCGACCTGCCGTGACCAGCATATGCCACGCCGTGACGCTCGCCAGGGGTGCGGCTGCGGCCAGCGCATCGGAGATGGCATCGGGAATCGCAACCAGGTTGTGCGCCGGCACAACGGCATATTCCGCATAAGCGCCAGGGACATGCTCACCCAAGATGGCGAAGCGGTCACAGCGGTTATGCTGTCCGGCCACGCACGCGGGGCAAATGCCACACCAGATCGTCGGGTTGGCAACCACGCGCTGCCCCTCGCTCCAGCCGGTCACGCCGGGCCCAATCGCGGTGATCGTTCCACTGAAATCAGCACCCAGGATATGAGGAAACGCCACGTCAAGCCCGCGCCAACCCGTTCGCACGAAGTCATCCAGCCGATTCAGCGCAGCATATTGGACCCGCACCTGCACCTGGCCCGGACCGGGATCCGGGATCGGGATGTCGTCGCGATACTGCAAGACCTCGGGGCCGCCGTGCCGGTAGAACACCATCGCGCGCATGAACACCTCAGGGAGACGCAAGTCGAAGAA
>CAYRFV010000001.1:98847-101301 GCA_964423545.1 uncultured Anaerolineales bacterium
CTGGTATACGCAATTCTATTATTTGCGGGCGGGGGTGGGTACGGCCGGGCGACCGGCGGCCGGCTGCGACACGATCGCCTCGCCGCCCTGCACGCTTGCAGCCCGAAACTCGTGCTCTTCAACGTACGATTCTACACCATCGGCAGACAAAAGACCAACCTTCCTGGCGTCGCAAGGTGTGGTCCTGCGGGATCCGCAGACCGGTCTGGTCGACTTCCCGGGCGAGGTGGAGGGCCGCCGCGTGTGGTTCTGCTGGCGGCTGGGTGAGGATGGCGTGACGCACTACCACGAGCTGGGCTCCGGGTTCACCGGCAGGAAGCCGCTGTGAGCGACCGGTCCCGCGTGGTCGTGGTGGGCGCCAGCGCCGAGGAGCCACCCCCCGGTCTGCACGTGGTCGAGGGCGTCGTGGACGTCGCGTACGCGGCGAGCGTCGAGGAGCTCATCCGCGCGCTCGAGGGTGCCGACGTCGTCTTCGCCTGGCGCCCGAACGCCAGCGGCGCGATGCTCCCGCCGGCATGGACGCACGCCGGGGACCTGAAGTGGATCCAGGCCGCCTCCGCGGGCGTCGACGGCCTGCTCTTCCCGGAGCTGGTGGAGAGCCACGTGGTCCTGACCAACGCCCGGGGGGTGTTCGACGCGGCGATCGCCGAGTACGTGGTCGGCCTGATGCTCCTGTTCGCGAAGGACTTCCCCGGCGTGCTGGAGGGCCAACGCCGACGCGAGTGGCGGGTGGGGGACACGGAGACCCTGGAGGGCAAGCACCTGCTGGTCGTGGGGATCGGTCCCATCGGACGGAGGATCGGCAAGGCGGGCCGGAACCTGGGGATGCAGGTGCGAGGGCTCGGTCGATCCGGGCGGGCCGGCGATGCCGTGTTCGGAACCATCCACGGCGCCGAGGACCTGCTCGAGGCCGTGGGCTGGGCGGACTACGTGGTCGACGCGCTGCCCGCGACGAGCCAGACCCTCCGCCGGTTCGACGCGGAGGTGTTCGCGGCCATGAGCCCGTGGGTCCGCTTCATCAACGTCGGGCGGGGCAGCACGGTGGACGAGGCAGCCCTCGTCGAGGCGCTCCGGGACGGGACCATCGCCGGCGCGGCCCTGGATGTGTTCGCCGAGGAACCCCTGCCCGGGGACAGCCCGCTGTGGACCCTGCCCAACGTGGTGATCTCGCCCCACCGGGCTGGTGACTTCGCTGGCTGGCGCGAGGCGCTGGTCGAGCTGTTCGTCGAGAACCTCGAGCGGTACCTGACCGGCAACCCGCTGCGCAACGTGGTCGACAAGCGTCTGGGGTTCGTGCCCTAGCGGGAGGCATCCGGCCGAGAGGGCTGTGCTACGCTCGCCCACCGGGGGCACGGCGTGCCCGTCCGTGACCGAACCGAGGGGGGAAGCGACCATGCGTAGGTTCCTGGCAGCCATCGCCGTGGCGGGGCTCCTGCTTGCGGCGTGTGCGGAGGAGGAGCCCACGGTCGGCGAGACCGGGGTCACCGGAGCGACCGGCGAGACCGCGGCCACGGGGGCGACGGGCCCGACGGCTGCCCTCACCGCGGCCGACTGCGCGGCGACCGCAACGTTCGTGAGCCCGGGCACGCTCACGATCGGGACCGACAACCCCGCCTACCCGCCGTACTTCCAGGGCGGCACGACGAAGGACTCGGAGTGGAAGTTCAACGACCCCAACAACGGGGAGGGCTTCGAGTCGGCCGTCGGCTACGCGATCGCCGAGCGCCTGGGCTTCTCCGCCGACCAGGTCACGTGGATCGTGGTGCCCTTCAAGGAGGCGTACGCGCCGGGACCGAAGTCCTTCGACCTCGACCTCAACCAGGTCTCCTTCTCGACCAAGCGCGCCGAGGCGGTCGACTTCAGCGAGAGCTACTACGACGTGAATCAGGCCCTCGTCGTGGTCGAAGGCACGCCGATCACCGAGGCGACCTCGATCGCGGATCTGCAGCAGTACACGCTGGCGACACAGCTCGGCACGACGAGCGCCGACCTGATCAGCGACTACATCGGTACCGAGCCGGCCGTCTACCAGAAGCTCGCCGACGCCGTCGCCGCCATCAACGCGGGTCAGGTCGACGGGCTCGTCGTGGACTATCCGACGGCGCTGTACATCGCCGACCCGTTCGTCCAGCAGGTGAAGGACAGCATCGTGCTCGCGCAGTTCCCGAACGAGGCGGTCGAGGGCGGGGAGTACTTCGGAGCCGTCCTCGCCAAGGGGAGCTCGCTCACGGAGTGCGTGAACCTCGCCCTCCAGGAGATGAAGGCGGACGGAACGCTCGACGCCATCACCACCGAATGGCTGTCCGAGAAGACGAACGTCGGCGAGGTCCCCGTCTTCGAGAGCTGAGACCCGCGCACCGGAGGCGCGGTGTCGCCGATCGAGCAGCCGGGCGCCGGCCCCCCCGATGAGGGGAGCCGGCGCCCGCGTCTCGTGGGCGACCAGTGGCGACAGGA
>CAYRFV010000002.1:0-3767 GCA_964423545.1 uncultured Anaerolineales bacterium
ATCGGAACGTGGCATTGATGGCGAAGTAGAAATCGCCTGCGGACATGAGGAGCCTCCCGAAAGCCGTCCTCGGCATCGGACGACGCGTGAAGCAAGCTGCCATTCGCCTCGGAGACAGCGCGGCCATCATAGCACCCGCTCAGGGGCGTGTCAAAACGAGCCGCCTCTCTCTTGACACACCCCCTGGCAGCATCGATAATAGCCACATCCTCATCTGACGCTTGCCGGTCTCTTCGCACGGCACAGGGATCGATCATCGACATGACGCTCCTGATCGGCATCGACCTGGGCACAACTGGCTGCAAGGCAGTAGTCTACGACGAACGCGGCGCAGCCCTGGGCGAGAGCTACCTGGAAACCGGCCTGCTCACTCTCTCGGACCTGATGGTCGAGCAAGATCCCTATGCCTGGTGGGATGCGACGAAGCGCGCCGTGGGCCTGGCGCTGAGCACTTCAGGCGTGGAACGCCGCGCAGTTCGGGGAGTGGCGGTCAGCTCGCAGGGCATCTCATTCGTGCTGCTCGATGCGGCAGGCCGACCGCTCGGCAACGCCATCAATTGGCTGGATGGCCGCGCCACCGCCGAGTGCGCCGAGGTTTTGGCTCGCTATCCGGCCGACCGGCTGTTCCGCATCACCGGCAAACGAGCCGCGCCGTTCTACGTGTTGCCCAAGCTGCTCTGGATCAGAAGACACCGGCCTGACGTTTGGCGGCAGGCATGCAGCTTGCTCATGAGCCACGACTACCTGGTTTTCCGCATGTGCGGCGAGCAGGTCACCGATCATTCGCTGGCCGGCGGCGCGCTGCTCCATGACCTGCACCGGCCGGACTGGAGCCAGGAACTGCTGGACGCGTTCGAGATTCCTCGCAACATGCTCCCGCCCGTGTGCTGGTCGGGCACACCCATCGGCACACTCCTGCCCGCCGTGGCGGACGAGCTGGGACTGTCGCCGGGAGTCGTGGTCGCGGTCGGCGGACAGGATCAGAAGTGCGCAGCGCTGGGCGCGGGGATCGAAGACGGCGCGGCGACGGTGTCGTTGGGCACGGCATCCGCGATCGTCCAGATCATGGATCGGCCGGCGACCGACCCGGCGCTGCGGATTCCGACGTTCACCTTCGTCCGGCCGGCGCGCTGGGTGCTGGAGGGGGTCATCGGCACGGCGGCTGGCAGCTTGCGTTGGTACCGGGACACGCTCGCGCCGGGCGAGTCATACCGCGTCCTGGATGCCGAGGCGGCGATCGCACCGCCCGGCAGCGGCGGCGTCCTCTTCTATCCGCACCTGGGAGGCGCGGGCAGCCCCCACTGGCTCAGCCGTGCGCGCGGCACGTTCCACGGCCTGAGCCTGGCGACGACGCGCGGCCATCTCACCCGAGCGGTGCTGGAGGGGATCGCCTACCAGATTCGTGAAAACCTGGCTGTCACCGAGGAGGTCGGCGGAGCCGTAGCGCAGGTGATCCTCTACGGCGGCGGCGCCAAGAGCAGTCTGTGGCGGGAGATCATCGCCGATGTGCTGGGCCGGCCCGTGTCCTGGACTGAAAAACCCGAGACGGCCGCGCTGGGCGCAGCGATGCTGGCCGGGCTGGGCTGCGGGCAGTTTGCATCGCTGGACGAGGCGCGCGAGCAGATGAGGACAGCCACGCAGGGACAGGAGCCAACCGATCACAGGATTGGCTATGCCGCTGAGTTCGCAGCCTACCGTCGTATCGAGGCGCGTCTGCTGGAAACCGAAGGACCAGTCTTGCCGAGGTAGGCGATTCACCGGAGTGAGGGAAGATGAACATACGTGAGCGTTTTCTCGCCACACTGGAATTCGAGCCGGTCGCCCCACCCAAATGGGAGTTCGGCTATTGGGGCGGTACGATCCGCCGCTGGTACGGCGAAGGGCTGGTGCGCCGCGCCGGCATCCCCGACGACTGCCTCGACGGAGCCACGGTGCAGGGCGGCGGCGCGGCCTGGTGGCCGGGCCGCGTGCCCGACTTCGATGTGGAGCAGACGCTCCAGCTCGATCCCGGGATGTGGCGCATTCCGCTCAACAACTACCTCTGCCCCGTCTTCGAGGAGGAGGTTCTGGCCGAAGGGGATGGCTGGGTGCAGGTGCGCGATGACATGGGGATGATCGTACAGCGCCGCAGCGACCGGCAGACACTGCCTCACTACATCCGCGGGCCGGTAGAGACGCGCGCCGATTGGGAGCGGTTGAAAGCTGAGCGGCTGCAGCCGACACTTGCGGGCCGGCTGCCGGCGAACTGGCCGGCCTTCCTGGAGCGGTTTCGGGAGCGGACCTTCCCGCTTGCCATCGCCGGGATGCACGGCTTCTTCGGCACCCCGCGTTACCTGCTCGGCGAAGTGCAAGTGCTCCTGACTTACCATGACCAGCCTGATCTGATGCGCGCCATCATCGACGACCTGACCGACTTCTGGATCGCGCTTTACGACCAGATGCTGGATATCATCGATGCCGACGTGGCGATGATCTGGGAGGATATGGCCTACAAGAACGGCCCGCTCATTTCGCCGGCGATGTTCCGCGAATTCATGCTGCCGGCCTACAAGAAGCTGACCGGCTTCTTCCGCGATCGCGGCATCCGTCACGTGCTGGTCGATTCGGACGGCAATATCTGGAAGCTCATCCCGCTCTTCATCGAGGGAGGCGTGACCGGCATCTATCCGTTCGAGGTGGCGGCCGGGATGCATGTGGCGGAGGTGCGGCAGGCCTTCCCGCGGCTGGGAATCCTGGGCGGGATCGATAAGATCGCGCTGGCGCGCGGACCGGAAGGAATCACGGAGGCGCTCGCCGACGTGCCACGGATGCTCAAACAGGGCGGCTACATCCCATATGTAGATCACCTGGTGCCGCCAGACATCTCGTGGGCGCATTTCCGCACCTACCGACGACAGCTCGATGCACTGATCGATCAGACGCCGACGCGGTGAGAGTACAAGGAGCACAACCATGTCCATTCTCGATTCTTTCCAGTTGCGCAACCAGGTGGCACTGATTACCGGCGGCGCGCGCACGCTGGGCTACGATATGGCCGATGCGCTGGCTGACGCGGGCGCCGATCTGGTCATCACTTCGCGCACGCTGGCGCACGCCGAGGCAGCCGCGGCGCGGCTGCGCGCCGAGCGCGGCGTGGATGTGCTGCCGCTGGCGCTGGATGTCCGCAGACACGACGAAGTCGCAGCGGCTGCGACCCAGGCGCGCGCCTGGAAGGGGCGCATCGACGTCCTGATCAACAATGCAGGCGGGGGCATTCCCGGCCGGCCCACCGACCTCTTTCAGCGCTCCCCCGAGGATATCGAGGCGCTGATCGGGGCCAATCTGACCGGCGCGCTCTACTGCTGCCAGGAGGTGGGACGCATCATGGTCGAGCAGCGGCGTGGGAAGATCATCAATATCGCCTCGATCGCCGGTTTGGTGGGACGGGACCGGCGAATGTATCACCGCACCGGCCTGGCGCAGCAGCCTATCGATTATGCGGCCGCCAAGGCTGGGGTCATTGGCTTGACGCTCGACATGGCCGCCTATCTCGCGCCGTTCGGCGTCTACGTCAACTGCATCTCGCCGGGGGGCTTCGAGCGGGGCCAGCCTGAGGCCTTCATCGAGGCCTACAGCGAGCGCACTGCACTGGGACGTATGGGGCGCGATGGCGTTGACATCAAGGCGGCGGCGCTCTTCCTGGCCTCAGCAGCCTCCGACTACGTCACCGGCCACAACCTGGTGCTCGATGGAGGGTTTGTGCTATGGCACTGAAGCCTCGCATCGTG
>CAYRFV010000002.1:3777-52021 GCA_964423545.1 uncultured Anaerolineales bacterium
GTGGTCGTGGGTCTCGGCTCCATCGGCCGCCGCCACGCCAGGTTGCTCCACAGTCGCGGCGATCTCGCAGTGGAGCTGTGTGAGCCCGAATCCGCACACCTGGAACTCGCCCTGGCGGAGGCAGGCCCATTGCCCGCTTACCGCGCCTTCGGCGATGCGCTGCGTTCGCGGCCCGAGATGATGGTGATTGCCACGCCGCACGGCCTGCACTGCGAGCAAGCGGTGCGGGCGTTGGACCAGGACATCCACGTGCTGTGCGAGAAGCCGATGAGCGATCGACTGGAGGCGGCGCGCATCATGCTGGAGGCTGGCGAACGCGCCCGCCAGCGTTCGGGAAAGGTGCTAAGCATCGGCTTCATGCTCCACTTCCATCTGTTGCTGGCGCGCCTCAGGCAGCTTGTGGCGGACGGATCGCTCGGCGCCGTGCTTCATGTCCACTACAGCGTCGGTTCCTACATCACGCTGGTGAATTCCCGTTCGCGCTACCAGGCGGCGTTGGAGGGTGCCCTGCTGCTGGACTATGCCCACCAGCCCGATTTCGTCTACTGGCTTCTGGGGGAGAAGCCGCGCGGGGTCACGATGGCGGCCGTCCGTGGAGGCGCATTCGAGCATACTTCGACGCCCAATGTGCTGGCGCTGATCTGCGATTACGATCGACCTCTGCTGACGACGCTGAGCCTGAATTACGCACAGATGCCGCAGCGCAGTGCATGCGAGGTGATCGGTGACCGGGGCTGGGCGCTGGCCGAGATCGAGAAGCAGACGCTGCGGGTCGGCCTGCGCGACGACAACGCGGAGCGGGAGGAGCGGATTCCGGTGGAACGGGACGATCTCTATCGAGCCGAGCACCAGGTATTCCTGGATGCCGTGGGTGGCCTTTGCGAGCCATCCAGCCCGCCGTCCGAGGCGATCGTCAGCATGGAGGTCATCGACGCCGCGCTGCGCTCGTGGCGCGCGGGGCGTCGCATCGAGATGTAGTTCGAACGGAGAATCGCGAAAGCATTTTGACAAGGGGCTGTGGGCATGCTATCCTACAGCCATCGGAGTCATTCTGGCGTTGGCGCGGACCGGGAATCGAGCGGAGCCTGGCCTCTCATCTTCCGTCGTCGGTCGGCGTCTCACGAGAGCACCGGTCAAGTAATCCGCCACGGGCGACCCAGGTTGCGGCAACCCTTGCGAAGTCGCCCTGCGGCGACTGGATGCAGCCGACGAAGGTTCGGCTTTGCGCTGGTCGCAGCGGTTTCTAACCGCCCGACAGTGTGGCTTGGCATGACTTGACCTACGTTCTAGGCTGAATTCCAGCGGCTTTTGAGATCGGTGTCCGGCGTCATGACCGAGTGACTCAGCGCGAGGGGCGCCGCTCGCGCAGGCGGCAGACTCATCCTTACCGGCCGGGTCGATGGGCGAAGCCTGGAAGATCGGGCCGCCGGAACGGCACGGGTTCGTGGCCGACGGTAGATGCTGGAGGAGCGTTCCGTGCCCTGGTGACAATAGCATGCGTCCGCGTGCGGCCAGAACGAGGATCGCGGCGATGACGAGCCATGCGAAGGAGGTGCGAGCGAACTGTCACAGATCCGAACCCCGCGTTGCGAGTTCCGATTGTTTTCCAGACTACCCCATCGAGGAGGCAAGGTCATGGCAAAGCATCTGATCAAGACACGGCGTGAATTCATCAAGGTCGCCGCGCTGGCTGCCGGAACGACGGCTCTGGCGGCATGTGGCGCCGCGCCGACGCCCACTAAGGCGCCTGCCGCTGCCCCGACGGCGGCGCCCGCTGCCACAACCGCTCCCGCTACGGCCGTTCCCGCCACCAAGGCGCCCGCGCCGACTGCGGTTCCACCCACGGCGGCGCCAGCCGCCACGGCGGTTCCCGCCACTAAGGCGCCTGCGCCGACCGCGGCAGCCAAGCAGGCAGAGCCCCTAGGCGCCAAGTACATCGGCAAGCTGGAAGGCTATGAGATTCAGGTCGGCGCGCCAAGGCCGGCCAAGTTGGCCGAAGCGCCCATGTTGGCCGACCTGGTCAAGGCAGGCAAACTGCCGCCCGTCGAGCAGCGCGTGCCAGATGAGCCGTGCGTCACCAAACCACTGAACGAGATCGGCAAGTACGGCGGCACCTGGCGCCGCGGCTTCACCGGCGCGTCCGACGGCGAGAATGGCAACCGCATGGTCGCGGTGGACAAGTGGATCTTCTGGGATTACACCGGCACCAAGGTCATGCCCAGCCTGGCCAAAGCCTGGAAGATCTCGGACGACGGCAAGACCACGACGATCATCCTGCGCAAGGGCACCAAGTGGTCGGACGGCAAGCCTTACACGGCCGACGACTGCCTGTTCTGGTTCGAGGACATGTACTCGAACAAAGACCTGGTGCCAACCCCGGATTCGGCCATGGCGCCGGGCGGCAAGCCGGGCAAGATGGTCAAGAAAGATGATCTGACCATCGAGTTCCAGTTCGAGAATCCATACTGGCTCTTCGAGCTGGTGCTGGCGGGCGACATGCTCCCTGGCCGCGGCCAGGCAACCGGTCAGTTCGGCCCCTACTATTACGGCGGCTATGCGCCGAAGCACTATCTATCTCAGTTCCTACCCAAGTACAAGCCGCAAGCCGAGTTGGACGCGGCCGCCAAGGCTGCGAACTATACCGACTGGAAGGCCCGCTTCCAGGTGCTCAAGGACTGGCAACGCAATCCCGACCTGCCGGGCATGCAGCCCTGGAAAGTCGTGGCTGGTTCCGACATCACCAAGCCGCAGTGGGTGGCCGAGCGCAACCCGTATTACTGGGAAGTGGACACGGCCGGCAACCAGTTGCCCTATATCGACAAGATCCAGTGGACGCTAGCCGAGAACACCGAGGTCATCAACCTGCGCGCCATTGCCGGCGAGTACGACCAGCAGGAGCGCCATCTCGCCGTAGCGAACCTGCCCGTGTTCATCGAAAACCAGCAGAAGGGCAACTATACGGTGCACATCGACCCCGGCAGTAACGGTGGCGATGCCAACCTCTTCTTCAACTTCTCCTACAACGAAGACCCGGAGATCCAGAAGTGGATCCTCAACAAGGACTTCCGCCGGGCGTTGTCGCTGGCCACCGATCGCGCACAGATCAACGAGGCCTTCTTCCTCGGCCTGGGCACGCCAGGCTCGCCGATCCCCGCACCGAACATGCCGGAGTACCCCGGCGATGAGTGGCGCACCAAGTGGCATACGTTGGACGTCGCCCAGGCTAACGCACTGCTCGACAAGATCGGCCTCGACAAGAAGGACGCTAACGGCATGCGGCTGCGCTCCGACGGCAAGGGCATTCTCCGCATCGAGGCCAACACGACCAACTCCTTCGTGAACTACAGCAAGATCGCCGAGATGATCGCGCCGCAGTGGAAGAAGGTCGGCATCACGCTGGACATCAAGGACATGGAGCGGGCCACTCTGGAGCAGAACCGCAACGCCAACAAGCAGCAGATCATGCTGTGGTCGAACGGCGGCACCGAGCTGCTCTACCTCTACCCGATCCATGCCTTGCCCGTGCAAGAGAACAGCCAGGTCGGGCCGCTGATCGCCAGGTGGTATGGCACCGGCGGCAAGGACGGCATCGCACCCACCGATCCCGACCTCAAGAAGTGCATGGAGCTTTACGCCGAAGCGCAGACCAAGAAGCTGGAGGAGCGCAACAAACTCGCCCAAGAGATCTGGAAGACCTATGTGGACGCGGTGCTGGCGATCGGCACGGTCGGCCTGTCACCGGCGTTCCTGGGCATGCGCGTCACCAGCAACAAGCTGGGCAACATACCGGGCCGCCACATCAATGCTCAGCACATGCGCACGCCCACCAGCTCGCGGCCGACAACCATCTTCTTCAAGTCGTAGTCGGCTCGACTGCTGAACAACGAGCCGGCAGCCCCAGTCGGGAGGTAACCGGCGCCCTCGAGGGCGCCGGTTACCTGAGGGTGTTCCACCGGAGCCAGAGGGAATCAGCCTGTGTTATCGTACATCATCCGTCGCCTCTTGCTGGCTATCGTCACCGTGTGGGCCATCACGGTGCTCTCATTCGTGATCATCCAGTTGCCGCCCGGCGACTTCGTCACGATCTACATCAACTCGCTGCAATCATCGGGCAGCCAGGTCTCCTTCGGGCAGGCTGAGGCGATGCGGAAGGAATACGGCCTCGATCAGCCGATGCCGGTTCAATACATCAAGTGGATGAGCAAGGTGCTGCAGGGCGATTTCGGCATGGCGCTGGCCTGGAACAAGCCGGTCAAGGAGTTGATCGGCGATCGCCTGACAATGACCATGGTGGTCTCCATTGCGGCCATGATGTTGACCTGGGCCGTGGCGCTGCCGATCGGCATCTATTCCGCGGTGCGCCAATACTCCCTCGGCGACTATGTTTTCACGTTCGTCGGCTTCGTCGGCATCGCCATCCCCAACTTCATGTTGGCCCTGATTCTGATGTACCTGGGTTTCAAGTACTTCAACATGAGCATCGGCGGCCTCTTTTCCCCCGAGTTCGAGACCGCGCCCTGGAGCCTGGCCAAGGTCGCTGACCTCGGCAAGCACCTGATCGTGCCGGCCCTGGTCCTGGGCATGGCCGGCACTGCGCAGCTGATCCGGATCATGCGTGCGAACCTGCTCGACGAACTGCGCAAGCCCTACGTGGTCACGGCGCGGGCCAAAGGGTTGACCGAAACGCGCGTCATCATGAAATACCCGGTGCGGGCCGCGCTCAACCCTTTCGCCAGCACCCTCGGCTACTACTTCCCCTACGTAGTGTCGGGCAGCATCATCGTCTCGTTGGTGCTCGGCCTGCCCACCGTCGGCCCGCTGCTGCTGACCTCGCTGGTCGCGCAAGACATGTTCCTGGCCGGCACAATCGTCCTGATGCTCGGCATCCTGACCGTCGTCGGCACCTTCGTCTCGGACCTCGTCCTGATGTGGATCGAGCCCCGCATGCGGATGGAGGGTTAGGCTGCGATGGCGAAGCAGGATTCGGATACGGAAGAACGCATCTCAGTCGCCACCCAGTGGCAGCTCATGTGGTGGCGGTTCCGCAAGCATAAGCTGGCGAAAGTCGGGGCGGTCTGCGTGATCGCGTTCTACGCGGTGACGCTGCTGGCCGATTTCCTTGCCTACTCTGATCCCACCTTCGTGGAAGCGCAACGCTCGCTACTCCCTCCGCATGGCATCCAATGGATCGATGAAGGCAAGCTCGCGCCGTTCGTGTACGGCTTGAAGGGCACGCGCGACCCGACGACCTTCAAACGGGTGTACGTGGTCGATCCGGAGCAGAAGTATCCGATCCGCTTCTTCGGCGAGGGCTTCGAGTATACGATTTTGGGCGTGAAGCTCAACCGTCATTTGCTGGCGGTGGAGGGCGCCAAGGCCGAAGAGGTGTTGTTCCTGCTCGGCACCGACACGCTGGGCCGCGATCTCTGGTCGCGCCTGATGTATGCCACGCGCACCTCGATGACCATCGGATTGGTCGGCGTGACCTTGAGCCTGTTCCTGGGCATCCTGCTGGGTGGCATTTCCGGCTACTACGGCGGGACCATCGACACCCTCATCCAGCGCCTGATCGAGGTCATCCGCTCGATCCCCACCATCCCGCTCTGGATGGGGCTGGCGGCGGCGCTGCCCAGGGAATGGGGCGTGCGCGAGGTCTATTTCGCCATCACGATCATCATCTCGTTGATCGGGTGGACCGAGCTGGCGCGCGTGACGCGCGGCCGCTTCCTCTCCTTGCGCGAGGAGGACTTCGTCACCGCTGCGGAACTGGCGGGCTGCAGCCAGATGCGCATCATCTTCCGCCATATGGTGCCATCGTTCCTCAGCCACATCATCGCCGCGGCCACGTTGGCCGTGGCTGCCATGATCATCAGCGAAACGGCGCTTAGCTTCCTCGGTCTGGGGCTGCGGCCGCCGGCGGTGAGTTGGGGCGTGCTGCTGCAGGATGCGCAGAACGTTCAGGCGCTGGCGATCTCGCCGTGGCTGGTCTATCCCGTGATCCCGGTGGTGCTGATCATCCTCAGCCTGAATTTCCTGGGCGATGGCCTGCGCGACGCTGCCGACCCCTATGGATGAGACATTGGAGTCGAACATGGATTATGGGCAGGATCTGGGGCCCATCGTTTCGGTGCGCAACCTCAAGACCTACTTCTACCAGGACGAAGGCACCGTTCACGCAGTGGACGGCGCCAGCTTCGACCTCTTCAGGGGCAAGACCCTCGGCGTCGTCGGCGAAAGCGGCTGCGGCAAGAGCGTGACCGCTCGCTCGATTCTGCGCATCGTCGAACGTCCCGGCCGCATCGTCGAAGGCGAGATCATCCTGCAGCGCGCGCTCTCCGACGGACAGATCGAGGAGCTCGACCTGACGAAGTTGGCCGCCGACGGCAGTATCATGCGCTCGATTCGCGGCCGGGAGATCGGACTGATCTTCCAGGAGCCGATGACGTCGTTCAGCGCGCACTACAAGATCGGCAACCAGATCGTGGAAGCCCTGCGCTTGCACCTCAAATTGTCGCCGGAACAGGCGCGCATGCGCGCGATCGAGATGCTGCGTCTGGTCGGAATCCCCAAGCCAGAGCGCCGCGTGGACGAGTATTCCTTTCAACTGAGCGGCGGCCTGCGCCAACGCGCCATGATCGCCATGGCCCTCTCCTGCGATCCCAGCATTCTGATCGCCGACGAGCCGACCACGGCCCTGGATGTCACGACGCAAGCTCAGATCCTGGCGCTGCTCGAACGCCTGCAGCGAGAGCGCGGCATGGCCATCATGCTGATCACCCACAACCTGGGCGTCGTCGCTGAGATGTGCGACGATGTCGTCGTGATGTACCTGGGCCGGGTCGTCGAAAAGGGACCGGTAGATCAGATCTTTCATGAGGCGAGGCATCCCTATACACAAGCGCTCTTGCGGTCGATTCCAAGCCTCGATTCGGAGCCGCGCGTTAAGCTGCCCACCATCAGCGGCAGCATTCCGCATCCCTACAGGCGACCCAAAGGTTGTCCGTTCCACCCACGCTGTGCGGACGCCATGCCTGGCCTCTGTGATGCGCAGACGCCGGTGCTGCTTCCAGTGGCTCAAGACCAGGAGGTCAGCTGCTTCCTGTACCACAGGCCGGCAGGCCTCGCGTGATCAGGAGGCCGCCTGCATGCCCTGGATCGCCTGTAGCGTAGCGTAACGGCATCCGCCGCACGCTCACAGTGTGGCTTACCAAGAAGGGAGCTTAGGTCAAATGATTCAGCAGCTCGCAGTCCTGGGCGCCGGCGTGACGGGGCGCAGTTCTTCATGGGATACAAGCGGCCGCAATGCAGATGCATGGAGCATCGATCCGGGGGAGTCCCGGGTGCTCGCGGACATCCGTGGCCCCGGCGCCATCACCCATCTCTGGATGACTCAACGCAATCATTACCGCGAGTGCCTGCTCAAGATCACCTGGGACAACGCAAGCCAACCGAGCGTCTTGGCGCCCCTCGGCGACTTCTTCGGCCTGGGGCATGGCATCGTCAACAGCTTTCAGTCGCTGCTCTTCTCCGCCTCCACGAGGAGCAATAACCAGTTCAACCAGGGCTGCGCCCTCAACTGCTACGCCAGGATGCCGTTTGCGGAGCGCGCGGTGGTGGAGCTGGTGAACGAAAGCGCCGAACCGCACCGGCAGTACTTCTATGTGGACTACGAGACTTACGACCAACCACAGCCTGACGCAGGTTACTTCCACGCCGAGTTCCGGCGCACGAATCCCTTCGGCGGCTGGGGACACGAGATTCGAGTCAACACGCCGGAAGCGAATATCGTCAACCGCGAACGGCTGGCCTGGGCCAACAACTACGTCATTCTCGACACGCAGGGCAGAGGTCACTACATTGGCTGCAACCTGTCGGTGACCAACTTCCAGGGGACATGGTGGGGCGAAGGGGATGACATGATCTGGGTGGACGGCTACAAGTGGCCGCCTGAATTGCACGGGACTGGAAGCGAAGATTACCTCAACCAGGCCTGGGGCATGCAGCCGAACGCGTTCCTGCGCAACGGCTCTTCCATCCACGAAAGCCAGACAAACGGGTATCAGACGAGCTACGTCCTGCACGTCGAGAACCCTGTTCGCTTCCGCAAGGAGATCAAGGTCACGATCGAGCATGGCCACGGCAACCACCTGGCCAATGAGATGTCCTCCGTGGCATACTGGTATGCCGATCGGCCCTACGCGGCGACCACACCACCGCCGATGCTCCAGCGCCTGCCGGTCCTTCGCGACAGCCAGGGCAATTGGCTAGCAGACCCGGCGCGCGAGCACCCCGGCCAGCCGGTGCCGCTCAACGCAGAGATGAAGCGGATGAAGGCTCGCTGGGCCAAACAGCCGCGGTAGACGCAGATTGCAACAGACGCACGGTAGAGAATAGCTGCCATGACCATACCCCTGAGCAATGAGATCCTGCTGGATGTCAGGCATCTGCGCAAGTTCTTCCCCATCCAGAAAGGATTCCTGCGACGCGTTGTCGGCTATGTGCGCGCCGTGGACGACGTCACGCTCTACGTCCACCGGGGCGAGACGCTATCGCTCGTGGGCGAGAGCGGCTGTGGCAAGACCACGGCGGCGCGCTGCATCGTCCGCGCCCATCAGCCGACTTCAGGCCAGATCCTGCTGCACAGCCCCGAGGGGATCGTCGACATCGCGCCGTTCCCCAAGAGCAAGCTGCGTCCCTTCCGGCGCCAGATGCAGATGATCTTCCAGGATCCGTTCTCCTCGCTCAACCCTCGCATGACGCTTTTCGACATCGTCAGCGAGCCGATGCTCGTCAACGGCATCAAGAACCGGCAGGTGCGCATGGATCGCGTGGCCGAACTGCTCAAGCTGGTCGGCTTGCGCCCGGAGTATATGCGCCGTTTCCCACATGCCTTCAGCGGCGGCGAGCGCCAGCGGATCGGCATTGCGCGCGCCCTGGCACTTAACCCCAGCCTGGTCATCGCCGACGAACCCGTTTCGGCCCTCGACGTCTCAGTGCAGGCGCAGATCCTCAATCTGCTGCTCGATCTGCAGGCGCAGCTTGGCCTCACATTGCTGTTTGTCGCCCATGACTTGAGCGTGGTCAAGCACATCAGCGACCGTGTGGCCGTCATGTACGTGGGCCGGATCGTCGAGACGGCGCCGACTTCCTCGCTCTTCTCTGCGCCGTGCCATCCCTACACCGAGGCGCTCCTGGCAGCCGTGCCCAAACCCGACCCGCGACTGAAGGGGGTGCGCATGCTGCTGGAGGGTGAGGTGGCCGATCCTGCCAACCCGCCCAGCGGCTGCTACTTCCACCCCCGCTGCAGCTACGCGATGGACCTTTGCCGCAGCGTCACGCCGCAGCAAGAAGAGCTTGCGCCGGGACACTTCGTCAGCTGCCATCGCGCCAGGGAGCTGACACTGCGGGGCGTGGCCCAGGCATGAGGCGCTGCGGAGCTGCGGCCACGACCGCGCGGCGGATCGGGAGCGCGCCGCAGCGGCGCAGAGGACTCGGAGACGCAGCCGGAGGCCTGCGCCGACGCGCCCTGAAGCCATGCCTCAGCCATCCCCAGAGCGGAGCAACCAATGAGCCCTGAACCGCCCATGAGCCAACGCTTGACGCGCGACAATCTGCGCGGCGTCTGGGCTGCAATCACCACCCCCTTCGACAGTAACGACCGCTTCGACGAAGGCGTCTTCCGGGAGAACATCCGCCGCCTGCATGCCGCTGGCGTGCACGGCATCTACACCACGGACAGCGACGGCGAGTTCTATGCCATCGAGCTCGATGAGTTCAAGCAGATCGTGCACGTCTTTGCTGACGAGACGCAACGTCTCGGTTTTCCCGCGCAGGTGGGCGTCACCTGGTGCAATACGCAGGGCATGCTCGACCGGCTGACGTTTGCAGCAGCGTGCGGCATTCTCGGCGCTCATGTCGGCCACCCCTTCTTCATGCCCATGACGCCGGAGTCCTACTCTGCCTTCTGGCAAGACATGCGACGCGCCGTGCCGGAGTGGTTCGCCCTGATACATTACAACACCCCGCGCGTCCACAACTACCAGCACGGTCCAGACTACGCCGTGCTGGCCGAGCAGGTCCCGAACCTGGTCGGCTCGAAGCATGTCGGGGGCGACGTGCCCGATTTCCTGACGTTGGTCGCCAGCACGCCGAACCTCAGCCACTTCACGGGCGAGCACTCCTTCACACCGTTCATGCTGCTCGGAGCGCGCGGCATCTACTCCTGGCTGACAGGATTCAACCCGGCCTATGTGCTCGCCTGGTACGACGACTGCGTCTACCAGCGGTGGGAGCTGGCGCTGCATCGGCAGCGCCGCGTGCATGCCTTCAGCCAGGCCAAACGCGTGCTGGCCGGCTCAGGCAACCTGCACGGCATCCTCAACAAAGGCATGGGGGTGGTTTCGCCCTTCCTGGTAGGCGGCAAGAGCACGCGGCGGCCCTATCTCCCGGTCAGCGATGAACTGATCGAGCAGTTTCGCCGCATCGTTGCGGAGCAATTCCAGGACCTGGTCTGGACACCTTAGGGAAGCACGAGGAGAACGATTTGGACAGCATCATGATGCACACCCTCCACCGGGCCGCAGCCTTGCGCCGTAAATGGAACGAGGCGCAGCAAGGCTCGCTCCTGGGATGGATCACCTCCACTGATCCCGCGATCGCCGAAGTGCTCGTAGAGTGGGGCTATGATGGACTGATCATCGACACCGAGCACGCCACCTTCGATCCGCCTGCCCTGCGCGGGGTGTTGATGGCATTTCGCGGCACAGACTGTGTGCCGATCGTGCGAGTCGGCGCGAACGATGTCTATCTCATCAAGTTAGCGCTCGACCTCGGCGCAGGAGGGGTGCTGATTCCGCTGGTCGATGACGCCTCGGCGGCCCAGGCAGCAGTGGCAGCGTGCCGGTATGCCCCGGAGGGGAGGCGCGGTGTGGCGCCCCGGCGCGCCGGCAACTATTCCCGCGCCACGGCGGAGTACCTGGCAGAGGCCAACAGCTCCCTGATCGTCATGGTGCAGATCGAGTCGATCGCCGCCTATCGGAACCTGGACGAGATCCTCGCAGTGCCGGGAATCGACTGCTGCTTCATCGGTCCGGCCGATCTGTCGGCCACGATGGGGCATCTGGGCGATGTGCGGCATCCGGAAGTCGTTGAGGTGATTCTCGATATCATCCAGCGCTGTCGCCGGGCGCGCCGTGCTGTCGCGATCGCCGAAGGCATCGAGCCGATGCCGATCAAGCGTTGGCTGGACGCAGGGGCCAACGCCGTGAGCTGTGGCAGCGACATAGGCCTGATGCAGTCGGGCTTCGCCGCGTTCAGCGCCGGCATCACCGCCGAGATCGGCATTCCCTTCCGATGAGCGTCTCGCCGCAGGAGACGACCCCAAATGCCTCGCACGCCCACGCGGCGCCCGACAACTGCAGGACCAAGGCGTCCCTGGGAACGGATGTGAAAGCCTTCGCACACGCGTTGCTCGGACGTCACCGCGCCGAAATCCTCCACGTGGTGCAGGACTTGGTGCGCATCCCATCGGTGAACACACCACCGGTGGGCGCGGAGGGCGCATGCCAGGCGTACATTGCAGACTACCTGCGGAGGAACGGTTTCGCGCCGGATGTCTACGACCTGGACCAGGCGCCCGGTCTGCGGGATCACCCGACTTTCTGGCCGGGCCGCGACTATCGAGAGCGACCGAATGTGACAGCGTTCCTTCCCGGAAAGGGAGGGGGCCGCTCACTGCTGCTCACCGGCCATTGCGATACGGTGCCGCTGGGAGAGGGGACCTGGACGAAGCCGCCGTTCAGCGGCGAGATCCATGACGGCCGGCTGTACGGGCTGGGCAGCCTTGACATGAAGGGTCCGCTGGGGGCAATGCTGGTGCTGTTCAAGGCCATCGCCAAAGAGGGCATCTCGCTTCGAGGGACGCTCTGCTTCGAGAGCGTGGTGGACGAGGAGTTCGGCGGGGCGAACGGCACGCTGGCTGGCCGGCTGCGGCACGGCGGCATGGACGCCGCGATCCTCGGCGAAAGCACGGACCTGCGGGTGCACCCAGCCGCCAAGGGCCTGTTGATTTCCACTCTGACGTTCAACAGTGACCGCGGATCATTTGTAGAGGCGGCCGCGACGGGCCGGGCTTCGCAGCGCGGCGATGTGATCGAGCAGATCGGGATTGTGCTGATGCATCTGGACGAATTGCGTGCGCGGCGCCGGACGCACGCCGTGCACCCGCTGTATGTGAGCTATCCGGACCCGTTCGCAGTCGAGGTCATGAAGGTCCACGCAGGCGGCTGGGGCAACCAGGTGCCGATCACCATCCCGGCGGTGGGGCGAATTGAGTTGGTGCTCCATATGCTGCCGGGCGAACGCCGCCAGGATGTGCTTCAGGAGCAAGAAGCCTGGCTGGCGCAGGTGGTGGAGCAGCACCCGGCGGCCTTCGGCACCCGGCCCTCCACCTCTTTTCATATCCGGTGGCTCGCGCCCACAGCGATGAGCCCCAAGCATCCGCTCGCGCAGATCCTCACCGAGAGTGTGTCTGCGGTGACCGGATCCTCTCCCACCGTGAGCGGCGCCCCCTATGCCTGCGACCTGTTCGTGCTCCAGCAGGACGCCGGCATGCCCGCCGTCGTGTTCGGCCCAGGCGGCGGCAACGCGCACGGCAGCGACGAGTACCTGCAGCTCGACACCCTGTTCGCATTCTGGGAGAGTCTGCTCACCTTTGTGATGCAGTGGTGTGAAGGGAGTTGAGTGCCATCATGCAAAGCCAAGCCGAAGCCATCAGCCCACGTGAACTCATGCGCCACGCCATGCGACGCCAACCTACCGCACGCATCCCGACCATGCCGCAGATCTGCCATGACATGCCGGTGAGGGTCTACGCGGGCCAGTATCCCGAGCCCGGCGGCGATTGGATCGACGGCATGAAGCGCTGCTGCGAAGATCCTGGCGTCATCTATGATCTAGTCATTCGTCTGGTGCGGCAGACAGGATGTGACGGCCTGCGCCTCTTCATCAAGCCGGAGCCGATGCACCTTCTGCGCGACGGTGATGAGTTGATCGTGCTGGAGCCGGCGACCGGCGAGCGAATCGGACGGATCGACCTCCACGGAGGCGGCGGCTTGATTCCCGATCGCCGGCGGCCCCCGCCTGAAACGCTCGGCGAGTATCGAGACCGGCTGCAGGCGATGCGCCACGAGTTCACCGATGAGAAGCTGGATCTCTTGCGTCAGGCGCGCGCCGGCGTGCCGGATCTCTTCGTTGCATCGGCGCCGGGCGGCATCACGATGAACACCTACACCTCGCTGCGCGGGCGCGAGCAAGCTATGATCGATTTCTTCGAGCGACCCGATTTCGTCCATGCAGCCATGGACATGCAGGCCGATGTGATCATCGAACGGGCCGACCGGCTGCTCGAGACCGGGATCGATTGCCTCTACATCGGTGACCCGGCCGCCAGCGCCAGCCTCATCAGCCCGCGACACTTCGAACGCTTCTGCCTTCCCGCCTACCAGAAATTCTGCCGCCACTTCAAAGACCGGGATGTGCTCATCTACATTCATGTCTGTGGGAACTCCCGACCGATCCTGGAAATGCTGGCGGATAGCGGCGCGGATGCGGTCGAGCCGCTCGACCCGCTTGGCGGCGTCGAAGTTGCCGACGCCAGACGCCGCATCGGACACCGGGTGGCGTTGATGGGCGGTCTGAACACCCTCACGCTGGCGAACGGCACGCCGCAGGAGGTTCGCGAGGAGGCGATTCGGAAGTGCTGCGAGGGCGGGCCACACGGGTATATCCTGGCCGCCGGCGACATGGTGCCGCCGAGCACGCCGGTGGCGAACCTGCAGGCCATGGTGGACGTCGCCAGCTTGAGCCTGTGGCGTCCTCGGGGCGACGACCGAGACTCATCTCACGCTTGAGATCCCCAGGAGCTGCGCATGATCACACCAACGGCAGGTTTCATTGTATATGGTGTACACAAAGATGGGCTTCAGGACCCGATGGGCGCGCCCTTCATCGATGACACGCTCGTAGCGCGCTCGAAAGCGGCGCTACGAGCTGCCGGACTGCGGCTCGTGGAGCACGATATCGTCGTGGCGTCCAAGGCGGAAGCTCGCGCCGCGCTCAAACGCATGAAGGAAGACGACGCGGTCGATTGCGTCATCCTCTTCTCCGGCACCTGGGTGTGGGCAGCGCACATGGTAGCTGCCATTCGCGATTTTGCCATGAGCGGCAAGGGGGTTCTGGTTTGGACGCACCCCGGCTCCCAGGGCTGGCGTCCCGTGGGCGGATTGGTGCTCCACGGCGCGCTGCTCGAGATAGGCGTCGCCCATCAGTTCGTCTACGGTGCAGCCGATGATCCGGTCGAGATCGGCCGGATCACGAGCTTCTGCCGCGCCGCCCACCTGAAGCAGTGGCTCAATCAGTCCACCATCGGAACGTTCGGCGGCCGCGGCATGGGCCAATCGTGCGGCGTCGCCGATCCCTCCCAATGGATGCGCATGTTCGGCGTTGACATCGACTCTCGCGACACCACGGAGCTGATTCGCACCGCAGAAAACATCACGACTGCGGAGTTGGAGGCGCTGGAGCCTCGCATTATCCAGCTTTTCGGAGGTTTGCCGCCCAGGAACCTCGTGAATGAGCGCTCCATGCGCCTCTACCTGGCGCTCAAGAAGCTCGTCCACCGGGAGCAGTGGGATTTCTACACGATCCAATCCTTCCCGGGCCTGGGCGACGACTACGCGGCGACATGCTTCGCCCAGAGCATGATGCTGGAGGATGGTTGCGGCACCTCCACCCTGGGCGACTTCAACACGGCATTGTCGGTCCTCTTGCTGACGAAACTCAGCACCGAGCCGGTGTACTATGGCGACCTGCAACACATCGATAAGCAGACCCGAGAGATCAAGATCATCGGGGACGGCGCCTGTCCCCCGTCACTCGCAGGCAAACTGGGGCCGGCAGGCTTCGCTGAACATGGCATTCCCACCGAAGGCGAGGCAGGCGGGCTCTCGGTCAAGCTGGTCTGCAAGGTGGGGGAGGGCGTGCTGGCACGTCTGGGCCGCGTGGATGGCGTGTTCGAGATGGTGATCACGCGCTGCACCGTTTTCGAGCCGCCTGCCGACCAGCTCGAACGACGCCAGCTTGAGTGCGGCATCCCATTCTGGCCTCACGGTTTCGTGACCGCGCACTGCGATATCGAGGTTCTGCTCCAACACTGGAACAACGAATACGCCTGCCTGGGCTACGGTGCACATCTGTACGAGGCGTTGGTGGAGTTCTGCCGGATGACGGGAATCCGGGCGATTCTGCCGTAGGAGGCTGTCACATGCGCATCGGCGACCGCGACTTCCCTCGCGCGGAGATCCTGCGTCGCGTCGGCAACATGCAGCAGGTCGCGGGAACGCGGCATGTGGTGCTGGCAGACGGTCGCGCCAAAGGCATCTCGGCCATCGACTTCGACACGGGGGCCGGACTGCGCTTCCGTGTGTTGCCCGACCGGGGGATGGATATCTCGACGGCCAGCTACCGGGGCCTTAACCTGGTCTACATGACGCCGAACGGCGAGGTCCACCCGGCTTACTATGAGCCAGCGGGGATCGGCTGGCTGCAAACCTTCTTCGGCGGCCTGCTAACCACGTGCGGCCTCACCACTCTGGGTGGACCCGGATGGGACGGCGACGAGGAGCTTGGGTTACACGGTCGCTATGCAGCTATCCCGGCCCAACGGGTCTGCGACCGCTCGCGCTGGGAGGGGGATGAATACGTGCTGGAGGCATCCGGTGTGATGGATGAGTGCCGGCTCTTCGGCGACAAGCTGCGCCTGACCCGTACGATCTCCACCCGCGGCGGCGCCAAGTCGCTCATGATCCACGATGTCGTCGAGAACTTCGGCCACCGGCGCTCTCCCTTCACCATCCTCTACCACATCAATTTCGGCTTCCCGCTGCTGGATGCCGCCAGTCGCGCCGTGATCCACGCGAACGAGAGCACGCCGTTCGACGAGCCGTCGAAGGGCGGCCTGGCCGAGATGCTGAGCTCATCACCTCCCAGGGCGGCCTACCGGGAACAGAACTTCACGCATCGGATGGCGGTGGATGATGCGGGCTGGGCGACTGCCGCCCTCATCCATCCCACCCTGGACGGCGGATTGGGCGTGGTCGTCAGATTTGACGGCCTTGCCCTGCCCTACCTGAATCAGTGGAAGATGCTGGGAGAAGGCGAATATGTGATGGCGCTGGAGCCATGCAATGCGCCCTGCGTCAACCGCGGCGTTCTGCGGGAGCGAGGGCTTCTACCGTTCCTGGCTGCGGGTGAGACCCGCGAGCTGCGCGTGGAGATCGGCGTGCTGGAGAGCGCGGCAGAGATCGCCGCATTCGAGGCTCGCACAACAGCGCACGCGCGCACAGAGCAAGGCTAGTTCCGGCGCCGGCGCGGCGGCGCAGCGATCGATGCATACTCAGACACCCTGATCAGCACTGGAGTCACTCATGAGAAAAAGCAAGGTGTTGGCCAAATTGCGAAGCGGAAAGTTTGCCCGTATCTGCAGCACCGGGCACTTTCTGCCGTTCTACCTCCGGCATGCCGCCCATCTTGGCTACGACGGCATTTGGCTGGATCTGGAGCACCGGACGATGAACGATCGGGAGGTCCAGTCCATGATCGCACTCTGCCGGTACAACGATATCGACTGCATGGTGCGATCACAGACGCTTGGGCGGTCTCACCTCTATCACTATCTCGAAGACGGCGCAACTGGGTTCATGATCCCCTTCGTCTCCACCCCAGCCATCGCTCGCCAGGTGGTCGAGGCGACGAAGTTCGCGCCGTTGGGCAACCGCGGCGTGGATGGCGCCGGTCTGGATGGAGACTATGGGCTCGACGTGTGGCGGACCGACACCACCTATTTCGAGGACGCCAACCGCGAGACATTCATCGTAGCGCAAATCGAGACGCCGGAGGCGGTCGCCAACGTCGAGGAGATTGCAGCGGTCGAGGGTATCGATCTGCTCTTCATCGGCCCTGCCGACCTGGGGCAGAGGCTGCGCGCGACCGGTGATCCCATGACCATGCCGCAGATTATCGACAAGGTGTCGACGGCAGCGCGAGCGCATGGAAAGGCCTGGGGCATCACAGCAGCCTCCCCCGATGACATCGAACGCCACCGCCGGCTGGGAGCACAAATGGTGCCCTGGGGGGGGGATTTCGCGCTGGTCAACGCGCTCAAGCGATGCAGTGAAGAACTGGATCAGGTGCTGGGAGAGACCCGCTAACCAGGTCGCAGGGGAAGCGTCCGTCCCGCGCCGGCAACCGCGGCGGGACGGACGCGCGGATCGCTCCGGTGCTCACCTCACCCACTGCTGCATCAGCTCGATGTCGGTGTGGTACGCCAGGTCGGTGACCGTCGTTGGCCGGATATCGGCGGCCAGGCTCTCGGTCATGAACAATTCGCTGGGAGCCATCTGCAGCATCGTTGACGGCACCAGCGGGGTGGGATGCGCCGTGAGGGCAAGTCGCACCGTGAAGCGCTGCCACGACACCTGCGAGTTGCCGCACATGAAGCCGTTCCAGGAGCTGCGCAGCCGGGCGCCCAGGTATTCCTTCGGCCCGATCGTGGCACCCTTGGGCGGCATGCACGACCAGTCGCCACTGATGCCGGTATCATCCAAGAGACAATTCTGCAGAATGGTGAACGGCGTGAGCGTCACAATGCGCGGCCCGATCTTGATCCAGTCGTCCATCGGCATCGGGGGAAACGCGTCGGAGCCCGGCTCGATGTAGGCCACGTGCCCCGACCAACCAATGCCGCCGTAGCAGACATCAGCCCCGCCGAGATCCTCGATCATGTTGCCATAGCTCGCGAAGTTTTCGTTCGTCGGCCCCACGATCTGGCTTTCCGGGGGCCGCAGCGCCGGATCGAGCTTGGCGTAGAAGTTCCGCTTGACGTTGAAGAGGAACGAGTTCTCCCATGTTTCGGGTGCAATGTCGCCGTCCTGGTCTGCACATTCATCCATGTTGAAGGTGTACAGGTGGCGGCAGTTCACGCGGAACACGTTGCACAGGTAAGCGATCGCTGCATAGAGCGGCTCAGGGTTCGGCAAGATGATGACATGGCGGCGGCCTTCGTCGGCGGCCTGTTTGATGCGCCAGAACATGGTCATCACCTGGTGAAACGCCAACTCCTCATCCTTCAGGACGGTTACCCGCAAGTTCGGGTGTCTGTAGGTTGCGAGGTCAGCGCGCGTGACGGCGCGCGCCCGTTCGCACGCCGCCTGGTCCTGAAAAGGAATCCACGAAGCCATTTTGAAATCGAGACCCTTGAACATGATTGCCTCCGAGTTCTTCACGCCCTGATCGAGCCGCACGGTCATCGCATGGCCGGCGTGCGCGGTCAGACGGCCTTCCCCTCGATTGGGCCCGCCAGATGCGGCCAAAGCCTCCGGTAGGCGGCGAAAAGCGCCCGGCACACTTCCTGGTTGCCGGGCTCCAGGCGCGTCGATCCGGCGGTCGCCGCGTTGCCAGCCGATGACACGTCGTGGAACAGCCCGATGCCGATCCCTGCCAGCACGGCAGCGCCCCAACTGGCGGCCTCGGTGATTGCGGGCGTCACGACGCGCACCCCGGTTACGTCGGCGACGATCTGCGGCCAGAGCGGGCTGCGAGCCGCGCCGCCGACCATAGTCAGCTCGTGAACCGCCACCCCGACCGCCCGAATCTCATCCAGCGCCCACCGCAGCTCGCAAGCCACGCCCTCCATCACAGCCCGGGCCAGATCGCCGCGTCGGTGCGCTAACGTCAGCCCGAAGAACGCGCCGCGGCCTGCGCCGTACGACCCTGCGTGACCGCCCACCAACGGGCAGAAGATGAGGCTGTGCGCGCCAGGCACAGAGCCGGCGGCCGCGACATCGATCGCCCGATACAACGCCGCGCGGGACGCAGCCGGCGCATGGCCCTCACCCACCCAGACGTTGTCGGCCAGCCAATCGAGCGAAGTGCCCACGGCGCCCAGGCTGCGAATAGCGCCCCAGCGCCCGGGCACGGCGTGAAGGCTCAGTGCCATGCCGCTCCGCCGGCCAACCTCCAGAGTGTCAGGAACTGCCAGCAGGACCCAGGCCGTGCCGCACGAGAGGAGCACCGATCCCGGCTCGATGACCTGCATCCCGACCGCCGCGCAGTACTGGTCATGCGCGCCGTTGATCACCGGCAGCCCGGCCCTCAGCCCAGTGACAGCACTTGCCTCCGCAGTCAGCTTGCCGATGACGGCGCCGGACGGCTGCAGCGGGGAAAGCTGATCGCGTCGCACGCCCGCCAACGTCAGCAGACGGTCATCCCAGTCACCCGATTCGATGTCGAGCAGCTGTGTGATGCTGGCATCCGAGGGGTTCATGCAGAACTCCCCCGTCAGCCGGTGGCCGATGAAATCATTGACAAACGAGAAACGCTGTGTTCGAGCGAAAGCGGCCGGCGCTTCAGCCCGCAGCCAGCGGATGTGCTGCAGCGGCAGCCCAGCCATGAGCGGCCAGCCCGTCTTGTGAGCAACGAAGTCGCCGCCCTCCTGCCGAAGCAGATCCTCATATTGGGCCTGAGCTCGGCCATCCATCCAACTGATGGCGTTGTAGGTCGGCTGACCTCCAGCGTCCACGGGGATGGTCGTGCCTCCCTGCGAGGATTGCGCCAGGGCCAGCACTTCCTGCCCGGACTGAAGCTGGCTGCCGATCGCACGCAGGACCAACACAACGGCGCGCCACAACTCCTCGGGATCCTGTTCGATCCACTCGGGCCGTGGCGTGAGCAGGCCATAAGACGCGCTGGCCGAAGCGCACACGCGGCCTGACGGATCGAAAAGCAGCGCCTTGGTAGCAGTTGTTCCGACGTCAAGGCCCAGGAGCATCAGCCGCGCCTCCGCAACGCTCTACGCCGTTTCAGGCCGCGCGCGTCATCCAGCGCGCCGTACGAGGGGTTCGGCAAGTAGTCACCATCGACCTCAGACGAGGATCACGTCAGCTCCGCCGCGGCGGAGGGCATCTACGAACTCCGCCGGAGCAGCAGCATCGGTGAACAGCTGCCTGACCTCGCTCAAGAGCATGATGGTGGTCAAACCGATCAGCCCGATCTTGCTGGAGTCGGCGACGACAATCACCTGGGATGCGGCATCGATCGCGGCGCGATCCACCTCGGCTTCGAGCACGTTCGCGGTAGTCACGCCCTTTGCAAGGGTCAGACCATCGGCGCCCAGAAAGAGCTTATCCGCATGCAGCGCTTTGAGTTGGGCAACCGTCTGCGGCCCGACCACAACCTCGAATTGAGGAAGATAGACGCCGCCGAGAAGGATCAGATGGATCCCTTTGCACGGACCCAGCTCGCGCACGACCGGCAGCGAACCCGTGATCACCGTCAGATTGCCGGTCTCACGCAGGTCGGTCGGGAGGTGGCGCGCCACCTCAAGGACCGTGGTGCCGGAATCTAGCAAGAGGCGATCCCCCGGACGCACCAGCGCGGCGGCGGCGCGGCCTATTCTGGCCTTCTCTGCCGCATGAACGACCTCGCCGGGGCCCTGGCGCATCGGCGGAACAGCAGGGTTGGGCACAGGCACGGCGCCGCCGTGAATCCGCCGCAACAAGCCCTGGCGTTCCAGATGGGTCAGATCACGGCGCACCGACACCTCGGATACGCCGAAACTGCGACTGAGTTCGGTGACCCGGATGGCCTGCCGGAGTGTGAGCTCTTCGAGAATCGCGTGTCGCCGCCTGTCGGCCTGGGTATCCATCGGTCGTCCGCTCCGGTTCTTCTCACTGCACTATGACAGCGCGCTCAGTCTTGCGCGCAACTCCGGGGACATGCCCATCGCCTGGGCAGCAATGGCCTGGTTCACATGCTCGACGGATCGGGCGCCGATGAGCATCGAAGTGATCCCGGGGTGGCTCAGGACCCAGGCAAGCGCCAGGAGAGGCATCGGCGCACCCACCGCTTGCGCCTCCGCCCGCAGTCCCGACAGCACCCGATAGCCGGCCGCGCGCAGATAGATCGGCTGCATGCCGGGTACGACGTCCAGGCGAGAGCCTCGCGGCGCTGGCTCCCCCAGCGCGTACTTGCCGGTGAAGAAGCCGCCGCCCAATGGGCTGTACGAGAGCACGCCGATCTGCTGATCAGCACACAGAGGAAGCATCTCGCGCTCAATCTCACGAACCAGCAGATTGTAGTTTGGCTGCACCGCCTCCATGCGCGACCAGCCCTGCACATCTTGTCGCCACAGCACTTTGCAGAGCTGCCAGGCTGCGAGATTGGAGCAGCCCACGCAGCGGGCTTTGCCCGCATGCACCAGCTCATCTAGCGCAGCGAGTGTTTCTTCCAGAGGCGTTTCATCGTCCCAGGCATGGAGCTGAAAGAGATCGATGCAGTCGGTGTGCAGCCGGCGCAGGCTGGCCTCCGCCGAGGCGAGAATGCGTGTTCGGCGCAGCGGCGGCGTCACTTTAGTCGCCAGTACAACCTGCGGTCGGGAACCGCGAGCCGTGAACCACTCGCCTAGGATTTCCTCCGAACGGCCGCTCCCGTACGCCTCAGCCGTGTCGAACAGGGTGATGCCGCAATCGAGTGCGCGATCCATGATCGAAAAGGCGGTGGCCGAGTCGACCTCCCGACCGAAGGTGACAGCACCCAGCCCGATGCTGCTGACTCGCAGCGCGGAACGTCCGAGGACTCGATACTCCATACATGCCTCACCGATCCGGCCTTGTGAACCGGACAGCGCACCGTCAGTGCAGCACAGGACGCCGCAAGCATCACTCCTGTGCGATCGTGCCGCCGGCGGCTTTGATCAGCCGGGCGGCGTTGAAGTACATGACATCGGCCACGTCGCGAGCGCTGAGCCCGACCGCCTCTGCGGCCTCGCGGAACGCCAGGAGCTCCTCGTAGAGGAAGAACGACAGCTGTGCGCCTTCGGGATCGCTGACCTCTCGCATATGAGGATCGTCGCTCACGTCGCCATACAGGCCTTGCGGGACCAGGTTGATATAGAAGCCCTGTTCACAGATACGCCGCATCCGCATGCGCACGACCGGCATATCGCTGCCGAAAAGCACCCGCTGCGGTCCGACTGCCCGCAGCAGCTGTTCCATCGCGTATGCGCTCGTGTTGGCGCAGAAGTCGAAGTGCATCCGCCGGGCTTCTCGCAAGACATCGAAGGCATTCCCGACATCCTCGGGGCAGTAGGCCCGGCCGATGTGCGCGATCACCAATTGAACGTTCGGATAGCGGTGCTCGATCTCGAGCATCATCTCGAGATTGAGCGGGTCGCGCAGCCGGCCGCGACGCGGGATGTGCAGCATCACAATCCAGCCGTGCGCGTTCGCCGCTTGGAGGTGGTGATGCGGCAGAAAATCAAAGATGGTGATGTCGTCCGATGCGATGTGCGGTGGCGCCCACTCGAGGTACGGCTTCAGGCCAAGAAAGCCACCTCCGGTGACCCGCTGTTCGAGATCTCTGGCGCTCCATTCGGGTCGCGTGACCAGGAAACTGGGCAGTCGACGCTGCGCAGCCACCTCGCTGACGTACCGGTTGCTGGCGTCCAGGTCGTACTCCTGCGTGGCAGGACCGAAGATCAGCGGTATGACAGTCTGCTTGGGAAGCATGAGCCGGTAAGCCTCGACGAGATCTTCGATGGGGTTTTCGTCGGCCACGCGTCCCGGCCACGTGGGCCCGCGCCGCTCAACGGCGGCAGCCTGGCGGTGAGCACGGAGCCACACGTGGGTGTGGATATCCAACATCCTCGTCGGCAGGTAGTCAAGCCTCTCGGCGTAGAAGGCCCGGTCAATGGACAGAATGTTCAGATTCATGTGGCCGCGATCCCTCCGATTCATCCGAAAATAAACCGCACGGCATTGTCGCTGACCTGGCCGCGCTGGGCGGGCGACAGCGAATCCAACGCCGCTTTTTCTTCCTCGTAGGTGCCTTTGAGCCTAAACTCGCGATATACCCCTTCACCCTGGAGCCGTCGCGTGATGTAGCTGTGGTAGGGCGAGTCGCTGGCCCACAACATGGTCGTGGGGTAATGCTCGACCAGCTCCCGGAAGACGTGCGTGTAGTCGCTGTAGTCCAGATCCAGCATGTCCGGCGACTTCTCGGCGCGGAAAAGCTCGACCTGGATCTTCAGGGCGGCGGTGTCCACGTAGGCGTTGGGCAGTGCGGCAGCTCGTTCCAGCGATTCCCGATGGCAGCCGATGCAGTGAGCGAGGCAAAAGCGCAGCTCCGGATGGCGCTCGACGACGCGCAGGATATCGGCAGCCTGCGAAAACGGGTCGGTGGGATCGGTCGTCGCGTGGAAGAGCACCGGCCAGTTGCGCGCGGCGAAGAAGGCCAGCAGCGGCGCGCCGACGTCGAGCAGCGCCAGCGCCTTCGATTGCGCCAGAAGCGGATGGATCTTGACGCCGTAGACAGGGAACTCCTGCTCGAGCTCCTCCAGACACTCGATCTGCTCGTCGATCAACCGGCCCGGATCGACCGAAATGAAGGGCAGAAAGCGGTGGCTGTGCTCCGGGCAGAACTGGAACACATCGGTCAGCAGCAGCCGATTCTCCCGTTCATAGGGGACGCGCGAGATCGGTCGTTCGGCGGGCCGCAGCTCGCCGGTCTCGATGACCGTCGGCAAATCATAGTAGAGAGCCGGCGAGATCGGGAAGACGACCCCGAAATCCACGCCGTTGGCCTTCTGCCGATAGGCCAGATCCTCCGCGCTCGAGCAGTACGGAAAACTGATTTGCGCCGCCTCGCGCAGAGCGATCCCGATGTGAGAGTGCACATCGATGACTTTGCCGACCAGATCCTCCCGACGGAGGTGTTTCCGTGCGATCATACCATCCTCGATTGTCAGAACCGCCCGTGTCGCTCCACCAGCTCGCGCATGATTTCGATGCGGTCTTCGGCGGCGCCCGGGGGAACCTGATCGCCCGCATTGGCGATAATGCGAGGCCCGCCGCGCTTGAGCTCCAACCAGTCCAGAACAGACTGCTCAAAAGCTGCTCGGGGCGCCTCAGGCAGCCAGAGATTGGGCGGCACACCGCCCGACAGAATGAAGTGCGGGCCGGCCTCATCGCGGCAGGCCCGCGGGCTGAGATCACCCATGGGCGATGGGGTGATCGCATCACCGCAGTCGGCGCCCGCGTCGCGAATCATGGCGATCGCACCGCGCAGCCTGCCGTCGATGTGCACCGCCACGCATTTGCCGGCCGCATGCAGCCGGCGAATCGCCTCGGCATAGTAGGCACGCGACCACTTCTCAAAGAAACGAGGCGGCTGGATGTCACTGGAAAAGTTATCGCCCATGATGATGATCTCAGCCGGAGAAGCCGCAAGCAGGTCGATCAGCTTCAGGTTGTTATCGTTGATCTGATCGACAACCTCGCGCAGAGTCAGTGGCCAGTCAGCGACCGCATAGGCAGTTCCTGTGACACCGAGCCAGTAGTTGAGGATATGCCCCATCGCACTGTACCCGGCAGACAGGTAGACCACCCCCATCTCGCCGACTTCCTCGACCCAAGCGCGATAGCGTTCCCACAGAGGCGCGTAACTGCGCGAGCCCAACGCATAACCGAGGATGCGCAGGTCGTTCTCGGACTGAACCCCCCAACGGGTGATCGCCCATGAATAGGAGGCGTCTTCCCACATGCGACGGCGCTCGATGACGCCCATGGGGGTTTCGAGTCGCCAGACAATCTCCGGAACGCCGTTGTGCTGCTCCTTACGCACTGCGGCCTGGACATCCGGCCCATACGTGACGCTGTAGAAAGCGCCGAGATTGGGTATGTAGAAGCCGGCGCCGGACCGCTTGTGATAGCTGATCAGCTCGCACTCAGGCTCTTCGTAGGCGGCACTCAGATCCCACGGAAACCGATTCTTGTGGTAGAACCAGTGCGACAGATCAAGCATATAGGGCACAACGTCGGGCGTCTTGTCCCGATATACGGCCAGTATCCGCTCTCGCAGGGTCATCGCCATGGAACCAGACCTCCAGTGCCGCAGCGCACGCGGCGCCGCCGGCTTGCAGCGGGGCGTGTTCAGTTGAGCCGGGCGAATCCCGCATGCGCCACCGGCCCCTGCAGCAGCGACCGCACGGTCCCACAGTCCAGCGCGTGAGCGACCACCCCGAAAACCTCCTCCGCAGCCTGGAGATACGTCTCGATCACCGCGTCCTCGTGGGCGAAGGTGGTGTAGAATGCCTTCGTCGCCAGAAAGCCGCGTTCCAGCATGAGCTGGGTGAAGAGGGTGGACGCAGCCTGGGCCTCAGGGTGCTGGATTGCGAAATGGCTCAGCGGCGTCAGGCCGCCGATCGTGATCGGCAAACCGGTGCGCTCGGCCGCAATGCGCCAGCCGTCGCGCACCATCTGACCGATGCGATTGAGATGCGCGGGCACATCCTCCCGGCGGTGTTTGCGGATCGTCGCCAGCGCCGCCGCCGGACCGATGCGCTCGGTCCAATAGGTGCTGCTGATGAAGGTGCTCTGCGCCGACTGCATCACCTCGCGCGTGCCGATGATCGCCGCCATCGGATAACCGTTGCTGATCGCCTTGGCGAACACCGCGATGTCCGGCCGCAAGCCGTACACCAGGTGCGCGCCGCCCGTGTTCAGCCGCCAGCCAACCGACACCTCGTCGACCACCAGCACTGCGCCGATGCGGTCACACGTCCGCCGCACCTGCTCCAGGAAGCCGGGAAGGGGCTCGAAGTTCCGAACCGGTTCCATCACCACGGCGGCGATCTCGCTGCCATGTTGAGCGATGATTGCCTCCAGCTCCTCAGCATGGTTGTAACGAAACGGCAGCGCCGTCCCTGTGAGCCCGCGCGGCACGCCGGCCGGTTCGAGTCCTGGGAGCAGATGCCCGTCGAGCGCGTGGTCCTCCGACAGGTTGGCCGCCAGATACCAGTCGTGCCAGCCGTGGTAGCCGCAGAAGGCCACCCGGTCGCGTCGGGTGTGGGCGCGCGCGATGCGCACTGCCACGGCCATCGCCTCACCGCCACAGCGGGCGTAACGCACCATGCCGGCCCAAGGATGCAGCTCGCATAACAGATCGGCCAGCTCCACCTCTTCGGGCGGATTGAGGGTGGACATCGAGCCGGCCTTGACTGCGGCGATGACTGCGTCCTCGACCTCTGGGTCCGCCGCACCGAGGATGCAGGCCGCGATGCCGTTGTAGCTCATGTCGTAGAACGCGTTGCCATCGAGATCCCACACCCGGCAGCCCCTGGCGCGACTGTAATACGCGGGCCAGTTCTCCGGCAAGAACATCTCCGGCCGCTTCGAGAGCAGCTGCGTGCCGCCAGGGATGCGAACCTTGGCTTCGCGATAGAGAGCCTGTCCTGTTTGGCCAGACACGAATCGCTCCTCCTGCGAAGAATCTGTCTGGCGTGATCCGGCGAACTCAAGCCAGGCGTTCAGCCAGCCTGCGGGCATTGTTGCAGAAGATATCCTCGACCTGGGCGTCGGTCAGTCGCTGGTGCCAGGCAGCCTGTTTCAGAACCCGCAACGATTCCAGGCCCACGAACACCGGTTTCACCGGCTGGAAGGATACCGTATCCCAGTTGAGCGTTTCCTCGTACAACCAAACGAAGCTGTCCCCGACGGCCACGCACCGTCCCCGCAGATGGCTCACGGGAAAGTCGGTGCCATACAAGAGGCGATCGTGGCCCAACAGCTCGATGATCGCCTCGCAAGCGCCGACATCGGTCACTGCCGACATGTCGCACCAAAGATTCGGCAGCCCGCGGAGCTCGGCCAGACCCTCGATGGCGTGATACGGATTGAAGCCCCGCGCGGCATGCGCCAGGATGAGCTGCATGTCTGGATAGGTCTCGCAGTAGTAGCGGATCCAGTGTTGGTTGGCGGGATCGGCCACGGCGCGCGCCTTGACCATGTGCAAGGTGATGCTGAGCCGCTCTTCATGCGCGACCTTGACCTGCGCTTCGGGCAGGTAGTCGGGGATCGCCGCATCCCAGGTGACGGCTTTGCCGCTGCGCACGTGGTAGCACTTCAGTCCAGTCAGGCCGAGGCGGCGGACCTCCTCACGCACGTATTCAGGGTCCAGATCCGGCGAGACCAGCATTGCGCCCCGCCAGCCTTTGTCCGCGGCGACCTGCGCCGCCACTAACTCGTTCTGTGCCGTTAGCTGCGCGGCGGTGGCCGCCACCGCGCCGGGCAGGATCAGACCGCCCGCCAGGCGACGTCCAGGCAGCAACTCCGCCATCCGGCGCCGATAGGCGGCGAGATCGATGACCTCTTCCTCCAGTTGCCGGAACGCATCCCAGCCGGTCGGCGGAAGTTGCGTCTTCGCCCACAGGTGCATGTGGGCGTCGCAGATCACATCGGGCACGAAGCTGTCCAGCTCGCGCTCGAACAGCTCCAGGTCGGCTTTGCGGACATGTGATACGGAGGGCATCGCGATCGCTCCCGTCCTTGCGGCGCGCGTCAGATGCCGAGCCCTGCTGGCCAGTTGCTCGGAATAAGCTGGCTGCGGTCCCTCACGCTGACCTCCCGGATCGCTGAAAGCTGCGCTGCGGGCAGGCTGCCCCGGCTCGCGAAGAGCAGCGCTGCCTCCAGCTCCTCCACCCGGGCCGTGCCCACCAGCGCCGTGGTGACCGCGGGATGAGCCAACACGAAGCGGTAGGCCAGCTCCGGCAGGCCGCCGGGCTCCTCCCGGGCGAGCATGTCTAGTCGCGCGATCGCCCCTTTTAGGTCCGCTAACGGCTCCGGAATGTGCATGTAGCGATGGGTCAGGACCCCGCGCAGCAACACGGACCGCACAATGATCCCGATGCCCCGCTGCTGTGCTTGGGGCAGTACGTGCTCTTCCAGCGTCCTGTCCGCCAGGTTGTATGCGATCTGCAGCGTATCGAAGCCGCCTGTCTCGAGCACACGGAGCGGGGCCTCCACTCCATAAGTCGAGGCCCCGATGAAGCGCACATCGCCGGACCGCTGAGCTTCCATCGCAGCCGCCAGCACCCGTCCGCTTTCCACCACCTCTACGGGCGCATGGTGGAGCTGCAACAGGTCGATCACGTCGGTCTGCAACAGGCGCAGGCTTTCGGCGATGGAGGCCTTGACCTGCTCCCGCAGCTCGCGGTCCGACTGCCCTTCCTCCCGGATCGGCGCGAGCTTGGTCGCGAGTATGTACTCGGCCCGCCGGCCCTTCAGCGCGCGACCGATAATCTCTTCGCTGGCGCCGTAGGCGCGCGCGGTGTCGATGAAGTTGACGCCGAGATCCAGGGCCCGGTTCAGCAGGCGCGCCGCCTGCTCCTCGGGCGGTCGCCGGTGCTCATTGCCGACGGGCACGCCGTAGTCCAGGCCCAGCTCGACGGTTCCCAGGCCGATTTCGGAGAGTTGCAGGCCGGTGCGGCCCAAGGTTCGGAAGTTCATGGTGTCACACCCGTGCGCACTCGATTCTCAACAGAGCCGCCGTTTTTTCCAATGCACCCGCCCAGCGGCCGTAGGCCATGGCCTGGTGATGCGATCCGCCCTCCAGGCTGAAGCGGGTGAGGAAATCGCAGAGATCGCCGCCCGGACGGAATTTGTAATGCGGCCGGTTCAGATCGGGAATGTACGGGTGATCGACCACGTCGCCCTCGGCGATCACGAGCTTGAGCTTGCCATCGGCTACGGTCGTCAGGCTGACCAGGGTGCATGGACCCGGCTCGAGCGTGAAGGCCAACAACAGCGGATCCACGCGCACTTCCATGAGCGCCCCGAGCGTGCTGCGCACCACCCGCACCGGTTCATCTCGCCGCGCCATGCGCCAGTTGCCCTCACCCATGTGCATCATCAGGGCAGTGTTTCCGGCAAAATCCATGGTGAACATCTCGGTGAAGTTCGCCGATCCGGCCAACGCCTGCATCATGCACACGGCCACAGCGCTCGTAACGTCACCCTCTCCACCGAAACCGTAACCATCGGCCATGAGCTTGGCTGCCGCCAGGAACGGCAGCGTATCGAGCCAGCCTTCGTTAGCGACCGCCAGAAAGTGCGAGGCGAAGCCGTGCATTCCTCCTCGCGTCAGGCTCTCGCGCAGCGCCCATTCCAACCGAGCACTGGCTTCGTGCTCTTGCGGCGTGATCCCAAGATCGAACTGAAAGCGCTGCCGGTCCCCGGCCATCTGCTCCGCGATCGCGGTCTGGGGAGCCGACTTCGCCTCGGAGGCCAACGACTTCATCGAAAGGTGGCGCACTTCCGCCCCGACCTGGGCCAGCAAAGCCGTCTCATCGAGACCGAAGTCGCCCATCCCCTCCATTGCGTACCCGAGAAGGCCGATCCGGAGCCCGGCCAACTGCTTGACCGTTCGCGCGGCGTCGCACCAGCCCTTGACCTCGGCGAGGGCGAGAGGGTCCAGGTAGTGCCCGGTGACGATGTGGAAGGGTCGTCCAGCGCGCAGGAGCACGTTGGCCAGATCCTGCACACCGTGCATGCCGTGGTTGTGGGTGGTGTCGCTCCCTCGCGTCTCGCGATGGACCTCATACAACTCCTGAGTATTGAAGAGGAGCACCGGCAGGCGCGTCGCCAGCAGCGCGGGCAGCGCAATGGTGCTTGGCGCATAGGTGAGCAGGACCACCACCACCGCATCTTTGCCGCTCGCCTCGAAGCCGGCGATGGCGCGACTCACCTGTTCCCGGGTGCTACAGACGCCCGGGAACTCGACCTCGGCAAACGGCGCCATGGTCGCCGCGATCCGCCCCGCGAACTGAGCCATGGCGGGCTTCAACTCAGGCCAGGCGTCGTACAAGTCGAACATCAGTCCCAAGAGACCGACACGTGCCTTGCGGATCTCCATCACGCGCTGACTCCCTCCTCCGGCGTCGCGCTCAATCCCGCCAGGTGAAAATCACGCCCAGCATCGACTTCTCGCGGCGATAGGCCATTTCGTAGGCTTTCGCCATCTCGCTGTAGTGAAAACGGTGGGTGATCAATCGCTTCGGTTCGAGCCGGCCATCGGCCATCAGCGATAGGACGTGCGCAGCATTGCGGTCGGCCGCGAAGTGGTCCTCCGTGCGCTGCGCATCGTCGGTGGCGCCGGGATAGAGATAGCCGGCCGCGCCGCTGACGGCTATCAACGAGATGCCCTTGGCGTAGAAGTACTGCATCGCGAGCGGGTTGAAGTCGAGGTCTGCTTCGCCTCGTCCAAGCAGGCTGACGATGGAGACGCGACCGTTCGGCCGCACGGTCTCCACCGAGGTGCGGTACGCGGGCCACGGGTTGGCCGTCAGGATGACCAGGTCGATGCCGGCGCCTTCCGTGAACTCATCCAGCTTCGCCTGGAGACCAGGGTCGTTGTAGAGAAAAGCCGCGTGGGCGCCCATGCGCCGGGCCAGCTCCATGCGAAAGGCGTCGTTGCCGATCGCCACCACCCGGCCGCCGAAGAGCGGACCGAGCGCCACCGCGCCCAGCCCCAACGTCCCCAACCCAACCACCGCGACTGTTTCGCCGGGTCTGAACTGCGCCTTATGGTAACAGTGGGCGCTGAGCGCATAAAGGTGGGCATAGACTGCGTCCTCATCGGCCACCTGCGGGGGCGCCTTGACCAGGCTTGCGCGATCATGGGTGATGTATTCCGATTGGTGGGGCGCCCGCGTGACAATCCGGTCACCGACCTGCACCCGGGTGACGGCGCTGCCGACGCCGCGCACGATGCCGAGATTGCTGTCCCCCACCCAGCGCGGGTAATCGGGCGCGCCGGGCACCCGTTCGGCGCCCTCAAAGTTGCCGCGATCGGTGCCGATCTTCAGCGCCGAGATGCGCGTCTCGACCCAAATCTCGTGAGGCTGCAAGTGGTCGGCGTTAAGGGGCTGCTCTTCGATGCGTAAGTCGCGCGGACCATGCAGTGTCGCGATCTTCATGCCGCTCCTCCGAACTCATAGGCTGCGTCCAACATGGCAATGATGTTGTCTGCGGGGACATTGGGTTGGATGTTGTGAACCTGGTTGAAGACGTAGCCGCCGCCGGGCTTGAAGACGGCCAGGCGCTCCCGCACATGCTCGCGGACCTCATCGGGCGTAGCAGTCGGCAGCACGCGCTGGGTGTCGCACCCGCCGCCCCAGAAGACGATCTTGCCGCCGAACTCCGCCTTGAGTCGCTCAGGCTCCATGTTGGCTGCCGAGGTCTGGATGGGATTCAGGATGTCCACCCCGGCTTCTATCATATGGGGAATCAGGTGATAGATGGACCCGCAGCAGTGCAGGAACGTCTTCCACCGCGTGTTGCCGTGGATCCACTCACACAGCCTCGCGTAGTGCGGCTTGATCATCTCGGCCCATAGCTCGGGCCGGATGAATTCGCCCCGCTGCGTGCCGCTGTCGTCGGCCGCGATGCCCCAGGCAAAGCAGCGGTCACCGACCGCCTGGTGCAGCTGTTTGAGACAACTGATCGACGCCTCCACGGAACGATCCATCATCTCATGGGCCGTCTCCTTCTCGGTCATCAGCATGATCATCCACTCGGAGGGCAGCCCCATCGTGACATTGCTCAACCGATCCGTGATCAAGCTCAAGCCCAGGAAACAAACGCCGCCGCCCCAACCGAGGAGGGCATACTCGGTGTTGTCGTACAGGTGCTTGCCCCGCATCTCAGCGGCCCTAAGCAGCTCGTCGGTGAATCCACTCACCGGGCGGAAGGCCTTGGGATCAATCACTGCCCCAGGGACGTTGAAGGTCACATCGTCGAAGTAGTAGCCGTCGCGAGGCATGCGGAAGGAGGTCGGCCTACGTTGTGAATCCAGCAGCATCCAGCGCCCATCCTCGTCGGACGCGACCGCCACATCGGGTGGCAAGAGCCCTTCTGCGCCTTCATACAGGGTCATGGGGAGCCATTCGACATCGGCGCGGATGTCGTGCAACGCTGATGAAACATCGAGCGGGGCCACATCCAGGTGGAACCTGTGCATGACTGCGTCCTCCACCGACGCAATCATGAATTTGGGGTCCCAGATGCGGGATGGAGTCGACATGCCGAGTCGCGCCTTGACCCCGTTGTAAGCCTTGACGCTGATGCTGGATGCCTTCATCGACCCCAGATCCAGCGGCATCCGATCGGCGGGCTGAAAGTTAACGGTCCGCAGGACGCGTTCTCTTGACGTCATGGCTGCCACGGCGATGCCTCCGATTCAACATTGGCCCTGATGCGGGGCGCATGCGCCCGCGCCAGCATCCATCCTGCGACCCCAACGGGTTCAGTGCTCTACGACTTCGCTGAGGCTTTGACCGATCCTGGCCACGAACTGGTCGACCATGGGGAATGACGAAATGATCGGCAGCTTGATCAGGAGGGTGGGCGGGCAGTTGGCCTTGTAGGTCTGTGCGCTCACGTCATAGCCGGCTGCATTGAGCTCGTGCATCAGCCTGACGGCGTTATCTGCCTCGCGGAAGCGCAGAGCGCTCAGGTGGCGCCGCCCTTCCACCGTCTCCACCACGTCAGGAAACTCGGCTGCCAGGTCTTCGAGCCTGGCCTGGTAGTAGTCGCCCAGGGCGGCCACGTACTCGCGGTTGGCTTCGACGAAGGCCATGGTGATGAGATAGGCCAGCGACGCCAACTCCTCCTGCCCGTTCGTCACCAGTGCGCCGAACTGAGGCAGATTGTCGAATTCCGCAGTCGTCAGAATGCGCGAGGCCGGATACTGCCCGCCCGGAAAACCCTTGCCGATCGACACGAAATCCGGGCGAAGCCCATACTCGCGGAACATGAAGAGTTCCGGCGACCACATGCACGACTGGATTTCGTCGACCAGGATCGGCACGTCGTGGTCGTGGCAAAGATCGTAGGCAGCACGGAGATACTCGGGCCGCAGCCGGATCGCGCCGTAGTTCATCAGCACGATCTCGTGCAGGAAGCCAGCCACCTTGTACGGCGGGCTATCCCATTGGATCAGCGTCGCCTCGAAATCCGCAAGGTCGTTGATCTTGACGGCACGCACCAGGTATGCGCCGTTCTCCGCCATCTTGACGCCCAACTCCGGCCACATGTCGCGCATGATCTGGGTCATCATCGTCGTGCCATGGTAGTTGGCCTTCCTGCCGCCCTCCTGGTCCGCCATCACCAGGAATACGGGGATGCGCCCTGCATACTTCGGCGCCGGAAGATGATCCTCCGGACGGTAGAACCGCCCAAACATGGCTTTGACTGCGGCCTCGACGGCGAGACTGCCCGTTTCGAGGTTGGTGATGCGGTTGAGCACTTTCGGCTCGGAGGAGGCGCAGATGCGATCAAGCGCCGTCTGATCGCTGTGGCGCAGGCCGTTCGCCACGCGCACCAGCTCACGCTCCAACAGGCGGGTGATATGGCCGCGCGTGTTGTTGTGAGTGGCGTTGCTGATGCCGAGCTGCATTGCGTTTTGCAGCAGGCGATAGCCGGGAAAGTCGTGGCCCAGTGGCGCGTGGTAGTGCTCCGACTTGGTGATGAGGTACAGCCGGCCATCCTCTCCCACCCGGTAGAAACCGCGACCACTCAGGGGCGCCATGCTGGTCTTGGTCGCTCGGTTCACCGCCACATTGGCGGCGCCGGGCGCCGACGCAGCCAATCCGGGCGCCACACACTGCCCGACGAACGGCAGCAGGCTATCCAGGTGCGCCGCGTACTCGGCTGGGAAGAAATCCACTTTTTCTTCCGCCACTGCACGATAGCCCGCCAGTTCGCCGCCCGCAAGAAAAGCCCGCGCTTCGCACAACGCTGCGGCATACTCAGCTCCAACGAGATCGACCAACGAGAGCCTGACGCTCTTGATCTGGATGCGCGCGGCTGTCATATCGACTCCTGACCCATGCAGGGCGGCCGGTGTATCGTGCCGGGGTCAGCGCCCGGACCGTCGAGACACCCCTCGCCCTTTCGTTTTATGCACCATATGAACGGTTATCGGACACAAGTCCTCGATGCTGGCTTTCGCTTGAAATAGTATCATGGTCGTACACGATAGTCAAGCCGTACATCCCAAGGAAACGCCCGCTTATGGAGCCGCCGTGAATGATCGCAAACAGCCCAACGCGGTCTGAAGACACCGCACCTACACCGGCGCCGTCAGACGGCGATCGTGCGCACCAGCACGGTCTTGTGGGGCAGGCCATCCGGCCCCGGATAGCCAAAGTCCGAATACGCGATCAGCGCGGTGCGCTCATCCAGCGCAACGAGGTCCGAATAAGAGCAGGTGTCCTTACTCAGCGCGCCCGGTTCGACGATCGGGACGCGTTCGCTCCAGGCCTGCCCGGCTGGGTCACAGGTCGCGCGCACGAACAGACCGGGGCGTCCGTACGAGACCAGCGTTGTCCCGCAGCCCAGGTCCACCACCGCTGGCCACACCCCGCGATCATCGAAGACCTCCGGGCGACTCCAGGTTGCTCCGCCGTCGTGCGAGTAGGCGGCGTACATCGGACCGACCCCATTGCCGTCGGTGGTGCGCAGAAAGCACATCAGTGAACCGTTGCCAAGGAACGCCAGATTGTTTTCCGAAAACCCATCACGTTGTTCCCAGAACGGGTCGGCCCGGGGATCCGGCTGGTAGCCGATCACACTGTAGAGGTTCCAGGTATGGCCGCCATCTGCGGAGCGCAGCAGGAGCACATGCCACTTATCCGCCAGCACATCGTCCGGCGCATAGAGCCCGTAGTTCAGGCCCCAAAGTACGCCATCCGGCGCCAGGCGGAGACGCCACACCCACGGGAAAGTGAGCATTCCATCGCCCGCCCAACGCACCTCGCCGGGGAAGCGCACGGTCGCCTGCTCGTCCACCCAAACGCTGCTTCCGGCAAGACGACGCTGGAACCGCCAGCCGTCTTGCAGATCGGCCGAGAGGTCCCCCGGCCGGTAGGCCACATACGTCGAGCCATAGGTGCCTTTGTACGCACCCAGGGGTTCGGGCAGAACCAACTCGCTCATCGGGCGAGAGCGCAGCGTCACGGGACGCAGTCGATCCCCGTTCGGAAGCGACAGGCCGCCGGTCTCCGGTTCGGCTGCAATCCGCTGCCACGTTTGGCCTTGATCATAAGAGACGGCGTGGCCTTTCGGCAGTCCATACGCCTTGTAGGCATCGGCCTCCAGGTGGAAGCTGACATGCAGTCCGCCGTCTGCGAGGCGTTCGAGATGCGGAAACTGCCACGGCCCCCAGTGGCCCACGCCAGCCGGCCCTTGCGCAACCACAGCGGGGGCTCCCAGGGTGATCTTCAATGATATGGCGGACATGCCCGTGCTCTCCTTCGGCCTGCACAAGCGCGCAGCCTGCGGCAGGCGGTCAATACTGCTCCGGAACCAACGCCCGAATGTTGATCTCGGAATAGCTCCGATGGTTGGTCACAGGGTCGAACTTCACGGCATAGTCGGTCAACGGCAGGTGATCGTAGGTTTCGTTGTACATCCGGCAGAACCCCTCGGCGAAATTGACGCCGGCAGTCCGCCCCTGTTCGCCGTTCCAGGCTTCCACAAGCTTGCGAGCGAAGTTTCCGTTGTAGCCCTGACTGACAAACTGGTCCATTGCGGCGACCTTGAGGCCCACCACGCGGGTGATATCCACGAACATGTCGTTGCGGAGGCCAGCCAAAGACAACACGTCGCGCGCGGTCACTGGCAGCTTGGTGAAGAACACCTGCTTGACGGTTGAGCTCTGGCGCCCATCGAGGTTCAACAGATACATGCTGACCTGGCGCAGCGCAGTGAGCAGGCTGATCGAAGCCACCGTGTGGGGATCGGGCTGGGCTGCATTCATGGGGAAATCCATCAACATGACATCCGGGGCCACATCAGCAATGATGCGCGCGAGGTGTTCCACCACTTCTCGCTCGACCGACACGCTATCGTCATCATAGTCCAGGGCGATGATCCGCTCGATCCCGAGGATGTGGGCCGCGCGGTCGAGCTCCTGGCGCTTGACGGCGATGATCTGCTGGCGAGCCATCTGTGCGATCGCCTGCTCAGGGTCGGCCTTGCGCTGCTCCTCAACGTATAGGTTCGGGTGGATGCGCGCGCCGTGAGTCATCGCAAGGATGGTGACCTCATCACCCCGAGCGGCATGCAGCGCCAGCGTGCCGCCGCAATCGGTGATGGCGTCGGCCGGATGCGCATAGGCGGCGAGCAGTTTCATGTTCCTGACTCCCACGGTGAGATGTTCCAGATAGCGAGAGTCTATCACGCCCGATCGATCCTGTCAATGCTCGTTCGGACGTTCAGATGGGCGTACTTGACAGATCGACTGTTTGGATTTAGACTGCCGCCAGTCACTTCCGAACGCCATTTCGCAAGCGCGCTGTTGTATCGATGGCTGGCTGTAGCTGAGAACAACAGACAGGACGGAGTCGAATGGCCCCCAAGCTGCTTCTTTCTGAACATGGCATCATCTGCCGGCTGCCGGGCGATGCCCGCGGCTACTTCGGATGGCCATCAGTCACGCGCATGGACAACGGCGCGCTGCTGGTGGTCAGCTCCGGTCTGCGTTCCGCACATGTATGCCCGTGGGGCAAGACGGTACTGCACGCCAGCCGCGACAATGGCCGAAGCTGGACCGCGCCACGGGTCATCAACGACTCTCCCATCGACGATCGCGATGCCGGGATCGCGTCCCTTGGGGGAGATAAGCTGCTCGTCAGCTGGTTCACCTCCGACACGCGCAAATGGGAAAGCGAGGGCCGGCGGCGCGGCTGGCTGAGCGAAGAGAACAGGGTCGCCTGGCAAGCCACGCTGGCTCAATGGACCGATGAATGGGTGGATCGGTGGCTCGGATCGTGGGTGATGCTGAGCGATGACGGGGGCGCCCGGTGGGGCGCGCCGATCCGCGTCCCGGTCACTGCGCCGCACGGCCCGATCGTGCGCCAGTCAGGCGAGCTTCTGTACTTCGGTAAAGAATACATCACAGACTGGTCACAGCGCGGCAAAGGCGCGATTATGGCGGTGGGCAGTGCAGACGGCGGCCGCACGTGGAGTGCGCGAGGATCGGTTCCACTCTACCCAGGCACCACTGAGGCGAACTACCACGAGCCGCACGTCGTCGAGCTCCCCTCAGGCACGCTGCTCGGCATGATCCGGGTGCAGAGCTTCGGTCCGGAAGCCGATGTGACCCGGCTGGGGCTGATCGACTTCAGCCTGGCGCAAACCGAATCCACAGATGGCGGACACACGTGGACCTCGGCCCGGCCGATGGCATTCCACGGTTCGCCTCCCCACCTGCTCCGGCATTCTACGGGCGTACTGATCCTGACCTATGGCTACCGTCTGGCGCCTTTCGGTCAGCGGGTCGCACTGAGCTGGGATGACGGTGCGAACTGGGATCACGATTGGGTCCTCCGCGACGACGGCCCAGACAGCGACTTGGGCTACCCGGCCACTGTGGAGCTGCCCGATGGCCGCCTCTTCACCGTCTACTATCAGAAGGTGGCAGGCGACCGCCGATGTTCGCTGCTTTGGTCCTGCTGGCGGCTGCCGTAGACGCGTTGGGAAGCCCGAAAGGCGAAAGGAGGTGAGCAGATCCCCGAACCGCAATCTGATTGCAGCGCGCAGTTGCACCTCATACCCTTGGCAAAGGAGGAACTCCAGATGCGAACGTATCGAACGCGAACGGGATTCGTGGTCATCAGCCTGATCGTCCTGGTCAGTCTGCTGCTCAGCGCATGTGCGCAGCCCACCCCCACGCCGGCCCCTGCGGCGCCCGCAGCGCCCGCCGCCACCGCAGCGCCTGCGCCGACCAAGGCGCCTGATCCGACGAAGGCTCCCGAGCCCACCAAGGCGCCGGCGGCTCCGACCAAGGCAGCCGAGCCGACGAAGGCGCCGGAACCGACCAAGGCTGCAGCCGCCGCACCTGCCGGCGCCAAGCAGATGGTCTGGGCTTCCGCGACCATGCCGAAGGACCTCAATATCTTCAACTTGCCGGGTGGCCAATGGATGAAGTTCTTCCGCTTCGCCTTCGGCCGACTCACCAATCTCGATGTCAACAACAAGATCGTGCCGGATCTGGCCGAGAGCTGGACGGTCAGCCCCGACGGCCTCACCTACACGTTCAAGCTGCGCAAGGGCGTCACCTGGCATGACGGGCAACCGTTCACGGCCAAGGATGTCGTCACGACCTTCACCTTGCACTGCACGAAGGAGATCGGCTCGAACCGCATCCAGGTCCTCAAGAACATCGTCGATTGCCAGGACTACTACGATGGCAAGAAGACCGAGATGACGGGCGTGAAGGCGCTCGATGAGAACACGGTCGAGATCAAGGTCGCCAAGCAGGACGCCGTCTTTTTCTACACCCTGCCCGACGTTCCGATCGCGCCGGATCACGTGGTGTCGAAGATCAAACCGGCGGAATTCAGCAAGAGCGACTTCGTCCTGAAGCGACCCTATCCGGGCACCGGGCCGTACATCATCAAGGAATTCAAGCCGGATGACGCCATCGAATTCGAGGCGAACCCCAAGTACTTCGGCGGCGCGCCCAAGATCCCGAGCATCCTGGAGAAGAAGATCCCTGACGACAACACGCGCATCATCGCCTTCGAGAAGGGGGAGGTCGATATCATTGATGGCTTCCCTGCCGCCGAATACGACCGCGTCATGAAGATCGCCGGCGCCCAACCGGTTCCGGCCCTCGGCACGATCGGCGCGTGGTGGATCAATTACGCGACCGACAAGCCAAACAAGGACGACCCCAAGTACAAGGCGATGCGCACGCCTGAATTCCGCCAGGCGTTCGCCTATGCCATCGACATGCAGGGCTGGGCAAACATCTCGTCGGGCGGCCACCCCGACATGGTCAACCTCCGCAACTGCTACTGGGTCAGCGGCATCTTCGGCGTAGGCGAATGCGACAAGAGCCTGAACACATACGCCTACAACGAAGCCAAGGCCAAAGAGCTGCTGAAGAAGATCGGTTGGGATCCGAAGTGGGAGCTGGACTACGCCGCCTATCGACAGACTACGCCCGCCGACGAAGCGGTTCAGCAGATGCTGGCGAAGGTGGGCATCAACGTCAAGCTGCGCGGCATCGACCCGGCGGTCTACATCGATGAAACCTACGCCAAGGGCAACTTCGATATCACGACGATCGGCCTGGGCGGCACGGCGAACATGATCGACTTCTACTATCGCTTCCGCTGCGGCAATATCTACGATAAGGAGAAATGCCCGAACTGCTACAACATGATCCGCTACTGCAATCCCGAGTTCGACAAGATGATCAGCGAAGCCATCAACAGCGCAGACCCGAAGGTCTACGAGCCGCTGATGGCCAAGATGACCAAGCTGTGGAACGAGGAGTTGCCCTTCGTCATCAACTCGCAGAACAAGTACTTCCGGATGGTGGGTCCCAAGGTTGACGCCAAGACGGTCAAGATCGGCCTCGGCTACAACTGGGAGGACATCCATCTCTGGGCGTTCAAGTAGACGCCGGCCGTTCGAGTGGGCGAGCGGCGCGCCCGCCCACTCGCCTCCCCCGCTCCTGGTCGCGGCCCACGCCGGTCCAGGAGCGGGGGCGCAGGGAATGACGCACCATGGTCAAGTACATCATCCGGCGCATGATCATCTCGATCCCGGTTCTCATCGGTATCACCCTCATCACCTTCATGGCCTACAACCTGGCGCCCGGCGACCCGATCGCGGCGATGATCGACCCTTCACTGCCGATGTCGGGTGAGATGATGCAGAAGCTGCGAGAGGAATATGGGCTGGATCAGCCGCTGCCGATTCGCTATCTGATCTGGCTGCGCGAAGCCGCCAAAGGCAACCTGGGCTATTCCTTCGCCAGTCGCAGATCGGTCTGGGAGGTGATCGCCGAGCGCGTGCCCGCCACCATTCTGCTCACCGCCTCGTCGCTCCTGATCGCTCTGGCGTTCGGCATTCCTTTGGGCGTCTATTCCGACCTCCACCAATACTCGAAGCTCGATTACGCCTTGACCCTAATGGCTTTTTTCGCCGTGTCGGTGCCGGCGTTCTTCTTCGCACTCGGCGCCATCTATATTTTCTCGTTACGGCTCAATCTCTTTCCGACGCATGGCATGAGCACGCCCGGCGCCGAACACCAGCTATTGGACCGCCTCCATCATTTGATCCTTCCCGCCATGGTGTTGGGGATCGAGCGGATCGCCGGCTTCTTGCGCTACACCCGCTCGTCGGTGCTCGAAGTGCTCGGCCAGGACTACATGACCACGGCGCGCGCCAAGGGGCTGCGGAACAAGACGGTGTTTTGGACCCATGGCTTTCGAAATGCCCTGATCACGTTGATCACCATCATCGCGTTGAGCATCCCCGGCCTGTTTGGCGGCGCATTCATCATCGAATGGATCTTCGCCTGGCCGGGCATGGGCCAGCTTGCGATCTCATCCATCGGGGCCCGCGACTACCCCACGCTGATGGGCACGGCGTTGATCGGCTCGATCCTGGTGCTGCTGAGCAACTTGCTGGCCGACATTCTGTATGCCACGGCTGATCCACGCATCCGCTATTCGTAGGGCGCACAATGACTGGTCTGGAACCCCGTTCTGACGATCATCGCCTGCTGGAAGATGAGCGCCGCCGCAGGGCGGCGACTCCCGGACGACGCTTCCTGCGGCGGTTCATGCGCCATCGACTGGCCGTGATTGGGGCCATCATACTCATCGTTCTGACCCTCGTCGCCATCGCTGCGCCGGTCATTGCGCCCTATGATCCCGTGGCCATCGACGCGCGCTCCTTGCGCAAACCACCCACCCTGGCCCACCTGCTGGGCACCGATGACGTCGGACGGGATGTCTTGAGCCGGCTGATCTGGGGTGCGCGAATCTCATTGTCCGTGGGGCTGGTGGCCGCCAGCATCAGCGTCACCATCGGCACGCTGGTGGGGCTTGCCAGCGGCTTCCTGGGCGGCAAGGTCGATTTCTGGTTGATGCGCCTGACCGACGTTGTGATGACCATCCCGACGCTGATCATCATCATCAGCCTGGTGGCGGTGCTCGGCCCGAGCATCTTCAACGTGATGCTCGTCATCGGAATCTTCGGTTGGGCCGGGATCGCGCGCCTGGTGCGCGGGGAGGTGCTGAGCCTGCGCGAGCGCGACTTCGTGACAGCCAGCCGCTGCGTGGGTGCGGCTTCGCAGCGCATCATGTTCCGGCACATCCTGCCCAACGTCACCGCGCCCATCATTGTCGCCGGCACCTTCGCCATCGCCGGCGCGATCCTCAGTGAGGCCGGGCTAAGCTTCCTCGGCATCGGCGTCCGCCCCCCGACGTCCACATGGGGGAACATGCTGAACCGGGCGCAATCGCTCACGGTGCTGGAGAGCATGCCGTGGCTTTGGCTGCCCCCCGGCCTGCTGATCACCGTGGTCGTGTTGAGCATCAACTTTCTGGGGGATGCCCTGCGCGATGCCCTCGATCCGAGGCTCCTCAACAAGTAGGCAGCCGAGGCGATGGAGTGTACAAGATGAGGCCAGGGGTCATCTACAACCAGGATTGCACCGAGTTCTTCATGGCCAACCCGCCGGAAGCGATGAGCGCCGAACTGGTCGACCAGTTCGTGGATAGCCTCGCCGCAGCAGGCGTGACCGCGCTTTTCAGCAACCCCAACGGCCAACGCACCAACTATGCCAGCGCGGTGCGCGAGCCGTACTGGCTGGGCTATGATCCCGGCGCTCCAGATGACCAGCCCTTCTTCGAGGGCTACCCCAGGGAGCGGTTGGCGAGCATCCGCAGGCTGCTGGATGCCATGATGCAGCTGGATCGACTGGGGGTCGACTTCCATGCTCGTGCGCTGGCTCGCTGCCGCCACCACGGCATGGAAGGATGGATCACCGTCCGGATGAACGATGTTCACGACGTCGATCTGCCGACCAGCCCGCAACTGGATGCTTTCTGGAAACAACACCCCGATTTTCGCCGGACGCCCTACCGTTTCAGCCGATGGTTCGACCGCCAACTCGACTATGCCCGGCCCGAGGTGCGCCGCCATTACTGGGTGCTCCTGGAGGAGATCGCCAACCGCTACGACCTCGACGGCTTGGAGCTCGACTTCATGCGTTTCCCCTACCATTTCCGCATCGGGCAGGAACTGGCAGGGGGAGCGCTGCTGACGGGCTGGCTGCGCGAGGTGCGGAAACTGACGGATGGGGTGGCGCAACGGCTCGGCCACCCGGTGCGGCTGGGCGTGCGCGTCCCTGCTGACCCGGAAACCGCGCGACAGATGGGATTGGATGCGGTCGCGTGGGCCAGGGCGGGGCTGGTGGACCTGGTGACGATCGCCCCCTTCTGGGAGACCAGCGACTTCAACATGCCGGTGCGCCAGTGGCGGCGCCTGCTGGAGGGCGCCGGCGCCGCCCTTGCGGGCGGCCTGGAGATCCTGGTGCGAGGCCACCATGCCGGCGTCTTCTCATACCAGACGCCCGAGACGGCGGTAGGCGCGGCGATGGCCGTGCTTCACGGCGGCGCTGACCATGTGTACCTGTTCAACTTCTTCTACCACATGCCCGGCCAGCCGACGGGGCTGTGGACGCAATCTGCCGCGGAGCAGGTGCTCCGTGCGATGGCGGCCGTCGAATCGCTGGACCCGCTGCCCCGCCGCCACGTGCTGACCTATCGCGACACTCGCGCACCTGGTGAGGCGGACAACGAAACGCTGCCACAGACCGGCACGCTGGCAGTCTTCCGCCTGGCGACCGGTCCGCGTCCGGCGGGACGGGCCGTGAGCGTGGTCCTCGGCTTTGCGTTGCCCCAGGACAAAGCGAGCCACCTCGTCCCCCCGCGCGTGCGGGTGAACACCACACTCTGCAGTGCCATTCCCCAGGTGCAAGGAACCACCGTGACCTATGCCGTCCCCGAGGAGGCGCTGGGGGACGAGGTGCACGCCATCGAGGTGGAAAGCGCCGATGACCGGCCGTTCACCGTCAACTGGGTCGAGCTGAGCGTGGGCCCGGCGATGCACCCCCTTTCCGGCGCAAGCCATCGTCGCCAGGAGCAGAAAGAACATGACTGAATCGATCATTCGCTTCGGCGTCATCGGGTGCGGGCTGATGGCGCGCGAGTTCGCCAGCGCAACGCAGCGCTGGGGACATCTGCTGAACATGAACGTACGGCCGAAGCTGGTGGCGATCGCCGACACCAAACCATCCTGCCTGGATTGGTTCACTGACAACCTGTGCGACATCACTACTGCCGTCGCTGACTACCATGAGCTGCTCGCCGATCCCGAGGTGGACGCTATCTACTGCGCGGTGCCGCATCACCTGCATGCGCAAATCTACGGCGACGTCATCCGCGCGGGCAAACACCTGCTAGGAGAGAAACCGTTTGGCATCGACCTGGCCGCCAACGAGCAGATTCTTGCGGCGCTGCGCGATCGGCCCAACGTGTTCGCCCGCTGCTCCTCCGAATTCCCCTTCTTCCCCGGCCCGACCCAGATTATCAAGTACTGGCAGGAAGGCCGGTTCGGCAGGATCATCGAGGTCGAGGCAGGCTTCTGGCATTCGAGCGACCTGGATCCGCAGAAGCCGATCAACTGGAAGCGCATGGTCGAGACCAACGGCGAATACGGCTGCATGGGCGACCTGGGGATGCATGTGTTGCACATCCCGCTGCGCTTCGGCTGGATGCCCGCCAACGTGCGCGGTCTCCTCTCGAAGATTGTGTCCGAGCGGCCCGATGGCAAAGGCGGCATGGCGCAGTGCCGGACCTGGGACAACGCCGTGTTGGCCTGCGAGGTGCAGACCGCCGATCAGCACTTCCCCATGCTGCTCAGCACCAAGCGCATCGCGCCCGGCGAGACCAACACCTGGTTCATCAAAATCCACGGCTCCGAGCTCTCGGTCGAGTTCACCACCAAGTACCCGAAAACACTGCGCACCCTGACCTTTCGCCCAGGCAAACCTCAGAGCTGGGAAGTGCTCGATCTCGGCTATGCACCGCCCTACGCCACGATCACGGGCGGCATCTTCGAGTTCGGCTTCTCCGACAGCATCCTCCAGATGTACGCGGCCTTCTGCGATGAGCTGGCGCACGGACGAAGCGGCATGCGCCAGCCCTTCGCGTGTGCGACCCCGGACGAGACGCACCAGCACCACCGGGTGCTCACGGCCGCCCTCGAGTCGGGACGCACCGGACAAACGGTCACCATCGCCTAGCGACTCCCGCACACCATACCCGGCATACCCGCTCGCGACAGGCCGGGTGCTACCGTCGCCCCACGCCCTCGGCCGCCCGCCGGCTCTGCTCGCGAGCGCGCCATCTGCCCGATCCGCCTCCTTGCGCGCCTGCCACCCAATATCGCTACGACACATCTTGATACTCGCAGCAGACCGTGATACAATTGTGTCGAATGGGAATGTCATTTGCGCGTTGAGATTGAGTCGAAGGAGAGATAGGATTATGTCTACACGCACCTGTAGAGTTGGCATCCACGGACGCAACAACGAGTCATGGGGCGACCTTGACTTCCAGATCCTGCGCGAGGCGCGGGTCGAGACGGTGAAGGCTATGAGCCAGACCCGGCCGCAGCATTTCGAACGGATGAAGCGTGAGAACGAAGACATCGAGATCATCACGCGGCTGCATGGCGAAGGGTTCGGGGTCGGCAGCCATCCATCGCCGCAGGCCTTTGCCGGCCAGATGATCCCGGTGATGGCCCACCTACGCGACTACTGCGTCAAGTTCGAGGTGCACAACGAGCCGAATCATCTGCACCGCTACGAAGGGTGGGGCGCGACGGACGAGGACGCGCGCGATTTTAACGGCTGGTTCCTGGAAGTCTACAAGCGCTTGAAGGACGCTCATCCCTGGGCCAGCATCGGCTTCCCCGGCCTTGCGCTGCCGCACTTCGGCCACCGCGACTGGCAGTGGCTGGAGATCTGCCGGCCGGCGATCCAGCAGGCCGACTGGCTGGGAGTGCACTGCTACTGGCAGACCCCGCCCGGACAGCCGGCGCAGTTCATGCACGAGGCGTTGGGCATGAACTTCCGCCATTACCATGATGTGTACCCCGACAAGACGTTGGAAATCCTGGAGTGCGGCAACTCCAACATCCAGAACAACTACCCGATCTCCGACGAAGAGATTGCCAACGAGTATGTGCAGTGGCTCCAAGAGGTCTTCAAGCACCCGTACGTGAACTCGGCTTCATTCTTCATTCTCTCGTCGCAGGACACCCAGAACTGGGCTTTCTTCTCCTGGCGGACCGAGGATGGCGCGGTCAAGCCGGTCGTCACACGCGTGAAGGACATGTTCCGGCCCAAGTGGCATCCCGTTCACACGCCATCACCCGGCCCCGGGCCGACGCCACCCGTCGTGACGCCTGCGGGGCTCACCAACCAGCTCGTCATCAATGCGTTCAACCGGGCTTCGCTGCAGTTGGGGCTGGGAGACTGGGGGCTGATGAGCCTGGCCGGCCTCAACCTGGGCCATCTCGTTGCGAATCGCGAGGGAATCTACAGCGGCCCGATGCTGGCCGACATGCCGGCGCTGAACGAAGATCAACGCCGGCTGATCCGGGCGCAACTGCCCGACGACGCCAGTTTCGCGACCGGCGCCTGCGAGGGCTTCCTGGTGCAGGAGGAGGCCTTGCGGCTGGTCGCCCTGGCCTATCCGCGCGCGCTGCAGTTTCGCAGCGCGCAGGGCGCGATTGCCGGGCGGGTGGCGCGCGCCTGGAACCGTTATGGCGCGCTCCTGACGCGGATTGCCGATCAGCTGGGCATCGATGTGGAGCTGGCGGTCGCCGTGCTGGCTGCAAGCTGCGACGCGCGCGGCCCGGCTGCGGGCCACAGCCTGCGACTGCGCTTCGACGCGGCCCTGTTCCACGAACGATGGGGCGCGCAGAACGCGACCCGGTTCGCGGCGCATTTCCGCTTCGACCCGGCGCAGCCATGGCGGGGGCAGCAGTGGCGTCCCGCGGCCCAGGCAGGCTGGGCAGATATCCATGCGGGCCAGGCCAGCGAGTGGGCTGCGTTCGAACTGGCGCGGTCGCTGGACAAGACCGCGGCCTGCGAGGTGACGGCGCTGGGCTTCGTCGAGCTGTCGGGCGCGACCTATGCACTGACCGGCTACGCCTCGGCCAGCCAGATGCTCGATGCGTTCGCCAGCAGCGAGCGCTTCCAGGTGCTGGCATTCTTCGACCTGCTGGCAGCGCCGAGAGGCGGCTCCCGGCAGGCGGCGTCGCTGCGCCAACGCGACGTCGAGGCGTTTGCCGCGCTGCACGTGGGTGCGTCCGCGGCGCCCCGTTACGCCCTCACGCTGCGAGAGGCGGTGGCGGCGTTTCGCCGGCTGCGCTCTGAGCTATCGACGAGGTGACGGGCCTCGACCGGGGCTCGAGCCGATCATCGGCCCGCGCGGCCGGCGTTTGGCGATTTCCGGAACGGCGAGAGCCCACTTCGGCCGCGAGCTGGCGCAGCGGCTCAAATGAGGGGGACGCGTGCGAACGTTGATCGACGCTGAGGAATCGATTCGATGCCGCTGGACTCCGACCTGGTCATCTCCCTTCACCACCGCGATACTGCGGAACTGAGCGGTGACGGCGCCGCCGGCTACGGCCTCGAGCTGCGCTTCACCGCGTCCGGCAGCACGAAGGAGAAGATCGCGAGCGGGACCGCGCCGGTGCGCTTCGACCTCGCACTGCTGCGCCAGTGGGAGCTCGATCCGGCCGCCTACGGCGCGCACCTGGCTGGCCAGCTCCTGGCGGAGCCTGCGCTGCGCAGCTTTTTCGACGCCGCACGCATCGCGAGCCAGGCCGAGGACGCTCCTCTGCACCTCCGCCTGCACATCCGACCCGACGCCGCCGAGCTGCACGCGCTGCACTGGGAAGCCCTCCGCCTCCCCGGCCCCGGCGCTGACAGCGACCCGGACGCCGGGGCCGCAACGACCCTCACCGACGAGCGGTTGCCCTTCTCCCGCTACCTGGACAGCCGGGACTGGCGCCCCGTACGTCCCCGCGCCGCGGCCGATCTTCGCACCCTGGTCGCGGTGGCCGCGCCCACGGACGCCGGCCGCTTCGGCCTGGCGCCGGTCGATGTCGAGCTAGAACTGGCGGCCGCACGCGCCGGCCTGGGCGAGACCGCGTCAGCCGTGCTGGGAGCAGGCGGGCGGGCCACCCTCCCCGAGATCATCGCTCGGCTGCGCGACGGCTGCGACATCCTCTACCTGGTGGCTCACGGCAGGCTGGTCGACGGCGAGCCGTGGCTGTTCCTCGAGCGGGCTGACGGCACGGCCGAACGCGTATCCGGCCGCGAGCTGGCTGCAAGCATCCACGAGCTGGCGGAACGGCCCCGGTTGGTCGTGCTCCTATCCTGCCAGAGCGCCGGAACCGGCGACACCGCGCGGACCGGCCGCGACGGCAGCGCGCTGGCCGCCGCGGGACCGCGTCTGGCTGAAGCCGGTGTGCCGGCGGTCGTGGCCATGCAGGGCAGCTTCTCCATGACGACCGCCGCCGCGTTCATGCCCGTGTTCTTTCGCGAGCTCCATCGCGACGGGGTGGCCGACCGGGCCATGGCCGTGGCGCGCGGCGCCGTGCGCGACCGTTCCGACTGGTGGATGCCAGTCCTGTTCACCTGCCTGCAGCACGGCCGGATCTGGGAGCCCGCCAGCCGCGACGCGCTGCCCGAGACGCCCCGCAAGGACTTCGAGCCGGAGACGCGCTATGTGCCAACCGGTCCGTTCGAGATGGGCGCCGATCCCGGCGGAGGCATCCCGGAGTGGGAGACGCCCCGGCACTCCGTCAGTCTTCCGGCATACCGCATCGGCAGATATCCCGTGACCGTTCGGGAGTATGCCCGTTTCATCCGCCAGGAAAAAGCCCAGGACGTGCCCAGCGACGCGGGCTGGTTCCTGCGCGAGCCACCCGCGAGCCGGCTGGAGCACCCCGTCACCGGCGTGAGCTGGGTCGACGCGGTCGCCTACTGCCGCTGGTTGAGCCGGGAGACGGGACGCAGCTATCGCCTGCCAACCGAGGCCGAGTGGGAGAAGGCGGCCCGGGGAACGGGCGAGACGAGACGCTACCCGTGGGGCGATGCATGGACGGAGGGCCGATGCAATGCGGCCGGCGCTGGGACGATGCCGGTCACGGCCCACCCGGACGGCGCCAGCCCTTACGGCTGCGAGGACATGCTGGGCAACGTCCAGGAATGGACGGCCACGCTGTGGGGGTCACAGACGGGCCGGCCGCAGCAGAGCTACCAGGAATGTCCCGGCGGCGGCCCCACGTTCACCGATCCGGCCGGCCTGCCGGCGCAGGCGCGGCTGGCGCACCGCGGTGGCTCCTACCGATCGCAGCCGGATGACCTCCGCTGCACCGCGCGCGGCAACGGTACGCCCGACAGC
>CAYRFV010000002.1:52031-58992 GCA_964423545.1 uncultured Anaerolineales bacterium
AGCCGCGTCGCGTGGCGGGGCTTTCGCGTGGCGATGGAGATCACGGCGCGAGCATAGGGGTAAACGGCAGCACAGCGGTGCGGAGCGCACGCCGTCCGCAGGAGGAGTCACCCATGCCCATCGATGACGACGAGGAATCACCCGCAGTCAGCAGGCCGCAGAGCATGGCGCGCAGGGTGCGCAGCGGCGCCGCGCTGCCGATCCTCAGCCACGCCGCTCTGTTCGACCTGGTCCTGTTCGGCCACGAGCCCTTCACGCGCTACTACGCCGAGCGGATCGGCTATCCCTACCCCAACGTGCCGGACGTGGGCCAGCTTGCCAACTTCGACCGCTACACCAGCCGGACCAGCGACGTCGAGTGCAATGAGTTCTACCTGGACTGCCTCAAGAATCACATCTATCGCGGCGCCAGGGCCGCAGGAGTCGATGCCGACACATTGGCCGATGCACGGGAACAGGCCGATCGCCTGGGCGTCTCCGCGTTTGCGAACCTGCTCGGCTACCCGCGCTTCGACCAGCCTCAGACCCTGCCGCTGTTGATGCTGGCGGATCTCCCGTTCAAGACCTACTTGACGATCAGCATCACAACCTTCCTGGAGGATGCGCTCCGGCGGGCAAGCAAGGAGCCCCTCACCCGGATCTGCCGGTGGCGAGGGCCCGTGGAGGCGCCGGCGCAGGAGCTGTGGCAGATTCCTGACAGCTACCAGCCCAGCATAAAGCAGCCGCTGGTCTACCACCTGTGCGGGATCGACGCCCATCCCGAGACCGGCGTGCCCCTGGCCGAATCGCTGGCCCTGACCCAGGAGAACCACCTGGAGCTGCTCGTGAACCTGGCCCAGGATCGCGGCAAAGAGAACAGCGATCGGCTCCCGGCCCTGGTGCGAGGCGCCCTGTCGGAGGATGTCGTGCTGCTCGGCTTCAGCCTGGACAGTTGGGCCTTTCGCGCCCTCTACTACGGGCTGATCCGCCAGACCGGCCAGGAGCGCGACCGCCGCGGGGTCTGCTGCATCCAATTGCCGCCGGACGAACGCGCGAAGCAGGAGAAGTATCTGCAGGGATACCTCGACCGGCAGGCGCATTTCGACATCTTCTGGGGCGATCTGCAGCAGTACACCCAGGAGCTGGGCAGAGCATGAACTACGCCACCGGTTTGCCCGCGCCTCTCAGTGCGCCGGGCATGCTGCAGACGAGGCGCAGCCATGACCACTGAAACGCCGATCACCAATCCTTACGTCGGCCCGCGCACCTTCACGTACGAGGACCGCAACGTCTTCTTCGGCCGCGAGCGCGAGGCGCGCGATCTGCTGGCACGCGTGCTCTCGGAGCGGCTGCTGCTCTTCTACGCTCAGTCCGGCGCAGGCAAGAGCTCACTGCTCTATACCCGTCTGATCCCCCAACTGCAAGAGGAAAAGGGCTTCGTCGTACTGCCCATCGGCCGGGTGGGCGGCGACCCGCCAGCCGGGGTGGGGCCGGTGGACAACATCTATGCGTTCAACCTGATGCTGAGCATCGACGCAGGGAAAGACCCGGCCCGGCTGGCTCACGTCACGCTGAGCGACTTCCTGGCGCGCCTGGCTCGCAGAACCCTTGCCGATGACACGGGGCAGGAGCGGAAGGGGTGGGTGTATGACCCGGCGCTGCAGCCGGCCCCGGCCAGCGCCACAACGCGGCGCTACGCCCTGATCATCGACCAGTTCGAGGAGATCATTACGACCCATGCGGGCCGCTGGCAGGAACGCGAGGAGTTTTTCCGCCAGGTCAACCAGGCGATGTTAGACACGCCCAATCTGTGGATTGTGCTGACGCTGCGCGAAGACTATGTGGCTGCGCTGGACCCGTACGCGCCGCTGCTGGTCGACCGGCTGCGTGCGCGGTTCTACATGGCGCGCATGGGCCTCGACGCCGCGCTGGAAGCGATCCGGCGGCCGGCCGAGATGGGCGGCCGGCCCTTTGCGCCCGATGTGGCCGAGGCGCTGTGCAACGACCTGGCCCAAGTGCGCGTGCCGGGGCGCGAGGAGACGGCGACCGGGCAGTACGTCGAGCCGGTGCAGCTGCAGGTAGTCTGCTACCAACTGTGGGAGAACATCAAGAGCCACCCCGCAGGGTCGATCACGGCGGCCGATCTGCGCGAGGCAGGGGATGTCGACCGCGCCCTGATCACCTTCTACGAAGACACCCTGAAGGCCGTGCTGGCCCAGGAAGCGGTGCAGAAGTCGGGGACCGGTGAACGGCAGCTGCGGCTCTGGTTCGACACCGAGCTGATCACCGCCAAAGGCACGCGCGACCTGGTGCGCCAGGGCGAGGAGGCGACCGGCAGCCTGCCCAACGCCGTCGTCGATCAGCTGCAGAAGCGCTTCATCCTGCGCAGCGAAACCCGATCGGGCGACACGAGGGTCGAGCTGGTGCACGATCGGTTCGTCGAGCCGATTCGGGAATCCAATCGCGCCTGGTTCGCCCGCAATCTGAACCCGCTGACCCAGGCCGCCGGGGCGTGGTTGGAGGCGGGCCGGCCGGAGAGCCTGCTGTATGCCGGCGCGCAACTGGCCACCGCGGCGGCCCAGCTTCACGCCCACCGGGACGAGTTCGGCGAGATGGAGCAGGAGTTCGTGGAGGCGAGCCAGAAGGCAGAAGACCGCCGCAGCGCGCTGCGGCAGCGGCGCTTCACCTGGATCGCAGCCGCGCTCGCGCTGGTGTTCATCGCCCTGGCCGCGTGGGCGCTCTGGAGCCGCGAGGAGGCGCGGGCCAGCGCTGTGGTGGCCGTCAGCGCGCGCGCAACGGCTGAGGCCGATCGCATCCGAGCGGTCGCGGCCGAGGAGGAAGCGGTGATCCAGGCGCTTTCGGCCCAGGATGCCCGCGACACCGCCATCTACCTGCAGGGCCGCGAGAGCGTCGCCCGCAGCCAGGCGGAAGCCAACGCCACGGCCGCCTTCGCCGCCAAGGGAACGGCCGAGGCGGCCAGCACCCAGGCGGTGGCCGGCATGGCGACCGCCCAGGCCGCAAACACGGCGCAGGTGAGGGCGCTCAACGATCTGGCAGCCAACCTCGAAGCGAACGTCAGCGTGGGCCTGACCGCGCAGGTCTGGCCGCTGCCGTCTCCGACCTCGACGCCGGCGCCCGCGCTCACCCCGACGAGAACGTCCACCCCGCGGACCGGCACCGGAGGACCGCCGCCTCCACCTCCGCAGCGGACGCCGACAGGGACCCCCACGCCGACGCGGGCGCCGACTCGAGCGCCGGCGCTGACCCCCACGCCGAACCGGACGATCAGCGCCCAGCAGACCCAGCTTGCCCAGGTGCGGGCGACCCAGACGGCGCTGGCCGTGGCGCCCCCACAGGGCCGCATCCTGTTTGCGTCGAACCGCAGCGGGCCCAACGACCTGTATCGGATCAGCCCGAACGGCGGCGACGCAGCCCGGGTGACCTCGAATACGGGCTATCTGCCGGGCTACGCGCCTGGCGCCGACCGGATCGTGTTCACCACCGAGCGACGAGGACGCGTCCAACTCGCGACGATTCGACCGGACGGCAGCGACGAATCGGTCCTCGACACCACGCCGAACGATGGGATCGTGTGGGACGACTGGGATCCCGCTGTTGCGCCGGACGGTCGCCAGGTGGCGTTCGTGTCGACGCGCGACAACCAGTGGGACATCTATTCGCTGAACCTCACAACGGGCGCGGTCAGGCGACTGACGACCGATCCCGCCAGGGACTACTCGCCTGCCTGGTCACCGGATGGGCGGCGCATCGCCTTCGCTTCCGAGCGCAGCGGCATGACGGATCGGCCGGAGATCTGGGTCATGAATGCCGATGGCAGCAATCCGGTCCGCCTGACCGCCAACGGTGTGTTCGACGCGCACCCGAAGTGGTCTCCCGATGGCGGTAAGATCGCGTTCGCCAGCGACCGCGACGACAACCGCAGCATCTACGTGATGAATGCAAACGGCGCCAATGTACGCCGGCTGACCGCGTCTCCCTGGATGGATCAATACCCGGCCTGGTCCTCCGACGGCGACTGGCTGGTGTTCGATCGCCGTACGAGAGAGAATCGGGCGCAGCTGTACCTCGTGGACGCGACCGGCAGCCAGCTCAGGCCGGTGGCCAACAGTGCGTCCAGCGACTGGGGCGCGATCTGGCTGCCCGGATAGCATGATGTACGGCTCGCGGCAGCCACTATGGGAAAGACACGAGAGGGACGAGCAACCATGTCCTGGCGCCATCTCCGGCGCGCGACACCCCTCACCGGCCCACCATCGCAGCGCCTGCCGCGCGTTGCAGCGATCGGCCTCATACGGAAGACGCCATGCAACACCTGTGCAACGGCAGATGTACTATGGTGCCCACAGCTGCGTATTCTTCGGACGCTGCAGAATGACGGAGTCGCACGAATCGGGAGTGCGCGGCTCGCCAGGTCTGGGAATGACGACCGGGCGCAGTCGGTAGGAGGGACCCATGTGCCAAGCCGATCGTAAGAAGTCGCTTCATCGCCGCGGCGCCGTCAGGGCGAATAACGGTGGCCGCGCCGGCAACGCTCTCAAGCGGCGCTTCACCGCAGCCGACAGTGGACAGGAACAGATCGCGAGCGGATCATGGCGGCCGTTGACTACCGTGTGCATCCTCGGCGTGCTTGCCGGCGTCCTGACGCCGCGCAGCTACCCTGGAAGGCGAACCAGACCGATGCTTGAGGCTGGCCCATGACCCATCCACGGCGCAACCCCTACCCCGGCCCGCGGCCCTACCAACGCGGGGAGACCCTCTATGGACGCGAACGGGAGACCACCGAACTGCTCGGGCTGCTCATCGCCGAGCGCATCGTGCTGCTCTCCTCCCCCTCCGGCGCCGGCAAGACCTCCCTGGTCCAGGCCGCCCTCGTGCCCGAACTCGAGCGGGAAGGCTTCCGCGTCCTGCCGGTCATGCGCCCCGGCCTGCTGCCCGAAGACGCGACGCAACTTGCCAGGCTGCCCTACAATCGCTACACCCTCAGCCTGCTGCTGGCCCTGGAGCGCGATCTGCCCGCCGCCGCACAGACCCCCCTGGCCGATCTCGCCGCCTTCTCCCTGGCCGACTACCTGCAGGCCCACTGGCCCTTCCCCAACGACGCCGGTGGCGAGGACGCGGCCTGGCACGGCGACGTGCTGATCTTCGACCAGTTCGAGGAAGTGCTGACCGTCGACGCCACCGACCGCGAGGCCAAACTCGCCTTCTTCGAGCAGCTCGGCGCGGCGCTGCGCAACCGCAACCGCTGGGCCCTCTTCTCGATGCGCGAGGAGTTCGTCGCCGCCCTCGATCCCTACTTGCGGCCCATCCCCGCCCGCTTCGACCGCGGCCGCCGCTACCGCCTCGACCTGCTGGGGCCGGACGCCGCGCGTGAGGCGATGCAGCGCCCGGCCGCCGACCAGCATCCAAAGGTGACCTTCACCGACGCAGCGGCCAGCCAGCTCGCCGACGACCTGCGCCGCTCCCAGGTGCAGCAGCCCGACGGCGCCATGACCGCCACCCTCGGCCCCCACATCGAGCCGGTGCAGCTGCAGGTGGTGTGCCGCAGGCTCTGGGACGGCCTGGCTCCCGATGACCTGACCATCGACATCGATGACCTGGCCGCCGTCGGCAACGTCGATGCCGCCTTGGCTGGCTACTACGCCGACACGGTCAAGGCCGTCGCCGCGCAGACCGGCGTGCGCGAGCGCGCCGTCCGCGAGTGGGCCGACCGCCAGCTCATCACCGAGGGCGGCATCCGGGGCCAGGTGTTGATGGCCGCGGAGACCAGCCAGGGGTTGGCCAATACCGCCATCTGGCCGCTGGTCAACGCCCACCTGGTGCGCGCCGAGCAGCGGCGAGGCGCCACCTGGTTCGAGCTGGCCCACGACCGCCTGACCACACCCGTGCGGACCAGCAACCGGAAATGGTTCGAGGACAACCTGAGCACGCTGCAGCGCCAGGCGGCCCTGTGGGAACAGCAGAGACGACCGGATGGGCTGCTGCTGCGAGGGGATGCGCTGGCAAACGCAATCGGATGGGCTGAAGGGCACAAGACGGAATTGGAGCCCCATGAGCACGACTTCCTGGATGAATGCCGCGAGGCCGAAGAGCGCACCGAGCGCGAACGCCGCCAGAACCGGCGCATCCGCATCCTGGCGGCGGCGGCCGCCGCGGTGGCAATCATCGCGATCGTCGCTGCTGTTTTCGGCGTGACCGGCCAACAGCAAGCGACGAGAGCCGAAGCCGCTGCCGTGGCAGAGCGAGGCATTGCCCTGAACAACGCGAACCTGGCGGCTACGCGGGCAGTCGAGGCGCTGGCCAGCGCCAACCTGGCCGCCACCCGCCAGGCCGAAGCGGTCGCAAGCCAACGGCAGGCTGAGAGGCAGGAGCGCCGCGCCCGGGCCGGCGAGTGGGTCGCCCATGCCCAGTCAGAACTTGCCAACCCACTGGATGACTCCGGCAGCCTGGCCTTGATCCTGGCCCGCGAAGCCGTATTGACGACCTGGATGGCTGACCGCTCCGTGACGGTCAACGCGGATGGCGCCCTACGCACTGCCGTCGATGCTGCCCCTTCCTACCGCATGACCCTGCCCCGTCATCGCCACACCGGCGCCGTCTACTCGGCGGCCTACAGCCCCAACAGCCGGCAGATCGTCACTGCCAGCAAGGACGGAACGGCCCGCACCTGGGACGCCGCCACGGGGGACGCCCTGCTCACACTGAGCGGACACAGCGGCGCGGTCAATTCGGCGGTCTACAGCCCCGACGGCCGGCAGATCGTCACCGCCGGCGCCGACGGGACGGTGCGCATCTGGGACGCGGCCACGGGCAACGAGGTGCGCACACTGAGCGGACACAGCGATTGGATCAGCTCGGCGGCCTACAGCCCCGACGGCCGGCAGATCGTCAGCGCCCACGCCGACGGGACGGCGCGCGTCTGGGACGCGGCCACGGGCAACGAGGTGCGCACGCTGCGCGGCCA
>CAYRFV010000003.1:0-31449 GCA_964423545.1 uncultured Anaerolineales bacterium
CTTGCCCAGCACATTGGTGCTGTTGGCGGTGGAGAATGGTCTTTGGCGCCAGCTTGATCTGCCCGTACTGGGCCGCGCCATTCGGTTCGCTGAGGCGCGCGTCGCGCAGCCAGGCGAAGAGGTCGATCAGTTGATCGCGCGTGATCGCGTCGAGCGCGAGATCCTTCGACTCCGCTGCTCCTTTCGACTGCGGCCTGCGGGCCGCGGGTCTGGATGCAGCTTCGCTCAAGATGACTCTCAAAGTAGGCTCGGAGTTTGGCGAAGGTCGTGCGATCATTGCGGAGGGTGTTCGGGCTCATGCCGGCGGCGTTCTTATAGCACACCAGCCCGTCGCACGCCTGGCTGAGTGTGATGCTCTTTTTCATCCGTGAGGTTGCCTCTCTGGACAGCACCACCGATAACCAGCGAGTTGGATACCGATAACCGGCGGCTGCGTTTTTCGACCCAGAGAGCGACCAGAAACTGAGGAACCGTGTGGTCTGGGGTTGCGAGGATTTGCTCACCGCTCGGCATCCGGGTCAGTCACTTCAACGACCCCGGACTTGCGTTTGCGCTTGACTTTGCCGGTCTCACACCAGGTCCGGCTCGCCTGCCAGCTGAAGCCAGCTTCGTGCAGGACCAGCAAGATGGTGTACGTGCTCACCTGCGGCAACCTGTCCGGCGCTTGCCGCAAGGCCCGCTGCAAAGTCGTCAGCGACCAAGTGGCCGTGCCATCGTGCTCGCGATCCGGCGTGCGGCGAGCTTCCTGCAGGATGCGCCCCGTGCGGCGCTACCACAGATGGGCTGCGCACCGCCGCCGTGTCGGGGGCAATCGCCACCAAGCCCTCCCGAGTGACCCACTAGCGAACGATCACGCGCACCTCGCTGAAGCCGAGCTGGCGCAGGTAGCCCTCGACCAGCGCTTGCCCCTGCGCGCGGGCGCGTTCGAGGAGCCCGCCGTCCAGCGCTTCCTCGCGAATCGCGGCGGCGCCGAGATCGATGGCCTCATCGACGATCGCGGGATCAGGTGCGAGCAAAAAAGAACGGGCGTGCGTCACCACCCGCGTTCGGCGTGTGTCAATGCTCGTGCTCAGGATTCTCGGCGGAGGGAGGACCACCTGCACCCGGCCGCGATCGGTCCAGACGGCGTCATCGGGCAACTGGGAGAGGTCAAAGCCGGCCTTGACATCGCCGTATACAAGCATGAGCACTTCCTCGCGCATGCCCAATTTGCGGCGGATGTCATCGGGGATGCGCTCGTTCGTAATCTCGGCCACGCCGGTGTAACCGACGGTCGCCAGCTCGGCGATCGGGCGGAAGTCCACGGCAATTGCCCGCGGTTCGGCGTCTCGTCGCGCCAGGAGATAGCCGACGAGAACGACCAACGCCGCTATGATGATGATCAGCCATAGGGTGCTGCGCTTTGCCATGGAACCTCCGCTAGAACTCAGACTCCGCCGGCCGGGCCATAACCTTCACCGAAGTGAAGCCCAGGGAACGCAGGAAGGCTTCCATACGTGCCATCCCTGCCGCCTCTGCTTTGTCGAGGATGTCGTGCTGCAAGGCCCATGTGCGCAGGCGCTCCACCGCCAGTTGGCGGGCGCGCGTCTCCAACTCCTTGTCCAGGGGGACGAAGATCCCTGTCACCCGTTGGTAGACATACGTCTCGCCTTCGTTGATGTGGTAGCTGAACACTTCTGGCGGCGGAAGGGTCAGCGTGACGCTCTTCCCGTCCACCTTCAGGTCGCTCGATTGCAGCTTGTCAAGGTCGAAGCCGGCCACGGCCTCCCCGGCGGCGATCAGCAGCAGCTTGTCGGTGCCGAAGATGCGTTCCCAGAACGTGTCGCGCTGACCTTCGATGTCCACTACCGTCTGCATGACGTATTGCATGGTCTCCAGCCGGCCAAGTTTTAGCACCGCAATGATGTCGGTGATCGGCGTAGGGGTCGCGGTGGGAGTGGGGCGCGGGGTAGAGGTCGCCGTCGGTGAAGGCCCTGCGGTGACGGTCGGCGTGCGCGTGGGTCGGGCCGTGGATGTGGCCGGCGCCGTAGGCCAGGCCGCCGTCGCAGTGGGCGAACTGGCGGCAGCCAACAGAGCGGCGCCCGGCCGGCCCCCTGTAGCAAGCAGCAGCGCGACCACGACGGCCGCCAGCAGTAGCACGATCGGCGTGATGACCGAGATGTCTGGACGGTTTGAGTGCTGGTTGGACGACATTACCCGCCTCCTGATCCATCCGGCGCACGAGACCGACGATGTTTACGCCTCAATAATCGCGAGGTCGGTCAGCACTTCGTCCACGCTCGGGTAGCGATCTGAACGCTGAGGAGCGCACATCGTGGCGATCACCTCGGCGGCGCCGGTCGAATCCTTCAGGCCGTGGGCGCTCTCAGCCCGGCCCAGCGCCTCCTTGAGCAAGTCCAGGTTGATGGCCGGCCCCTTGCCGGCGAGCACGGCTGTGACATCGTGGCGCGGCGGCCGGCCGGTGATCAACTGGTAGAACACGAGCCCCAGCGAATAGACATCGGACGCCGGCATCGCATCGCGCGGATCCAGCCACACGGCCGGCGCCACATAGCGCGGATCGAAGTGCTCGCGCACCGATCGGGCGATGCTCAAGTTGGCTGCGTCGGGGATATAGGCCATGTCGAAGTTGGCGAGTTTGACGGCATTCGGCGCCACCAGGATATTGCGCGGGCGCACATCGCGGTGCACCACCCCGCGACGGTGCGCATGCGCCAGGCCTGCCGCCACCGTCTTGATGATGCGCGTCTTGTGCTGCCAGGTCAGCTTCTGCTGCGCACCTTTTTCCAGCAGCGTTTCGAGGTACTGCCCGCGCTCCAGGTATTCCACCGGCTCGACGAAGCTATCATCACCCCAGGCGAACATATCGCCCGTGCGCACCAGATTCGGATGGCTGCCCAACAGCCGCATCGCGTCCTGGCCGTGGAAGACCTCGCGCAGGCGGTACTGCTTCTCCTCGTCCTTGGCGTAGACGTCGAAATGAAAGACTTTGAGCGCCGTGTAAGGCTGCGTGGAGATGTAGCGATGCTTGGCCAGGTAGACGGTGAAACGGTCGTCCTGGTCGACCTTCTCGATGATGTCATACAGCCCGATCTGCCGAACGGGCGCGGCAGGCTTGGTCGTGAACATCGCCTCGCACACCATATCATACAATGGCTCCAAGTTTCGCGTGCTGACGGGCAGGTGCGCCGGGTTGCCCAGCCGCTCGGTCGCCTCGCGCAGGTGGATGACGCGATCCGCCTGGTCATCCTTGATCTTGATGCGCGCGCGGTCGTCGGTCAGCACGACGAGCGTTTCGACGAAGACCTCGTCGAGACGGTGCGAGTAGCGACGCAGCTTTTCCGCCAACACCTTGCTCTTTTTGTTTGCCAACGGGATCGGGCTGGGATAGACGCCGCCGTTCTCGAAGATCCACTGCAACTGGTTGCCGTGGATCTGGCCGCGATAGCCCTTGACTTCGAGATGATAGAGAGCGTGCGGGGTCAGCACCGCGATGTCATACTCGTAGGGTAGGCCCCGGCCAGTCGTTAGCTCGAAGTTGTGGAAGACGAAGCAGTCCTCGGGCAGCCCCTTGCCAAGCTGCACGATCGCGCGGCTCTCGCTGTCATTCTCCGGAACACCGATGCGATGAATGGTTGCCATGCCTGGTGAAGCTCCTGGCGCCGTCGCGGGTGTACGAGTCACGGACTTGTACACCCGCAGCTTGGGGCGTCTACCGCGCAGCGCGTCGAACCAACGCGCCAGCGGCCAGCAGCGTCAAGGCTGCACCGAGTGCGGCGATCTGGGTCACGGCCGGCGCGCCGCCGGTGACAGGCACCTTGGGTTGAAGCACGGGATTCTGGTGCGAGATTAGCGCCTGCGCGTTCTCGCCGCCCACCGGCTGGAACACGGCGCCTTCCTGCAGCACCACCTTGACGGTTTCTTTTGAAACATTCTCGATCACCAAGTCTGCCTGTCCGTGAAAAGGTTGACCAGGCACGCCGGCCACCGGGAGCGCGCGGAAATTCTCGATTGTGACCTTAAGCGTCCCTGCCTTCACTCCCTCAACCACTGAGATCGCGCCCTCCGGCAGCGGTGCAATCGTCGCGCTCTTGGACTCATCGTAGATCTGCTGGGCCAATGTGCTACCCTTGCCCGCGAAGTCCTGGTAGGCGCCGGTCGTAGCTCGCCAGATCGCAAGCTGAGTCTGATAGACATCACTGGTGACGGCTCCCTTCTTCAGAGCCGTCTGCATGACCTTGACGACCTCATCCGGGGGCCGCGCCGTGGGACCCTGGATCGTGGTTGGGAAGGGCTTCCCGTAGTTCAGACACCAGAGGTCGAGAGGCACGGTCACCTTCTGGCCCGGCGCCAGCGTGACCACGACATCGGCAGCAAGGGCCTGCGCGACCGGTAGGCCGATCAGCGCGATGAGTACAACTGCAAATCCGAACAACCTGAATACGCGAGACATGATAATCCTCCAATCCTAGACTCGGTTGTAATGATGTGTGGTGTGTACGGGTCAGATAGTTAGTGCGGTATCCTCCGTTCCAGCCGGCGTCTCGACCCGGCGTTCCGGTTCCGAGTTGGCCGGCTGACTGACTGTCTCAACCGGCTCGGACTCCGGCAACTCATACTGGAGCCAACCGGAGACGATCACGTCATCGACGTTGCCGATGGCGTCCACGAGATGTTGCTGCAGCGCGGCCGGGATATCGGCGCGCGGGTCCTGCGCATAGACGAGCGGCGCGTGACCGGCGCCTGTCAGCTTCTGGCCGGTGAAGGGATTGACCGCCACCTCGTATTCGTGCTTGAGCGCGATGTTCTCACGGCGCTGCCAGGCCCGCGCCGTCCGGTTATACTCCACCTGCGTCGTCGCCCCGTAGGCCTTCACCAACTCGAAGATGTGCGTGACCTTGTTATAGCGGCGCATGAGGGCAACGGCGATCTGCGTGCGCTCGGCTTGGGTGAGCTGAGACAGGCCCTGTGTCTGGATGGCTGCAGCCTGCTCGTCAGAGACGACCCCAGCCAGCAAAGCCTGGAGCCGGGCATCCAGCTCGATCGCGGCCGGCTGGCGCTCGACTTGTTCCAGAACATCTCGGACATCTTCCGGCATCTCCTCTTGTTCGACCAACCCCTGCATCTGGCTGCCAATCAGCGCCATAATGAGGCGATAGCAGTCGTTGCTCCAGGTGCGCCGAGCGCGGATCGCGCGGCCGCGCAACTGCTGCCAGGCGGTGACGTCGCGGGTGGCGGTGGCGTCAATCAGCACGTTGGGCGAGATCACGTTCCAGCCAGTGCGCGCCCAACTCGACACCACCACCATGTTGATGGGCAGCGATTCGGCGTCCACGACGCGGGACGTGAGATCGTACATCAACAGCTTGCGGTTGCCGCTCGCCATCGGGATGACGAAGAACTTGCGACGCGCGCCGCTGACCTGCTCCAGCTCGGCCACTTTCGCCTCCCGGAAGTAGCGCGCGATGATGGCATAGTCGAAGAAGGTGTTCACCAGGTCGGCGAAGTGGATGTTGCGCAGATCGAGGCGCGCCTGCAGCCGCTCTCCGGCCGCTCCCAGGTCCGAAGCCCGGATGAGCTGCCGCATGGGACGCAGCACGCGCTTTCTGAAGTCGTCAGGGCGAGCGGCATGTACATTGCCCAATGCAAGGATGTAGTCCGCGATGAGCACATTCCAACGCTCGCGCAGGCCGGCGTGCGCCACGGGCGCCAAGTCCAGACCCTGCATGGCCAGGTCAACCATGGCGGTGGCGATCTCGCCTCGCATCAGCGCCTCTTCCACAAAGGCCGCGATGCGCGGAGGCAGCGGGTTGGTCTCGTCGTAAGGTAAGTATTGTTCACCCGACAGCACGGCATAGGGTGTGAAACGCTCGTCGCCCAGCAGTTGGGCGTACAGGCCACCCAGCCCCTCATAACCGGGTACGGCCACCCCCTGGCCGGTCAGGCCCTGTTTCCACTGGATGCGGCGGGCCTTGTCGAAGATGATGATGCCGCTCACCGGCCGCGTCGCCCGCTCCGCCTCGATGACCGCCTTGATCGTCTCGACGCGGCCCTCGCCGACCCGACGGTACCACTCGCTCAGCCCTTCGTACAGGCCGACGACCGTGGTGGCTAGGTGGTCTTTGACCGCTTCGCTGCGAGAGGCCTGGTTGGTCGCCGCGCTATGCGCCTGACGCAGAGCCTCCACATCGAATTCGGTGCTGAAACCGGGGCGCTGCAGCCGAGCCAACGTCACCGGCAGGTAGATCAGCTCAGCCAGCTCTGCGCGGATGGCGTCCAGCTCGGCCACCAGGCGCCCGAACGCGTCCTCGTCGGCGCCCGCCTTCCGAATCATGTCGGCGTCGCTCCAAGCGCGGGCGATTTGAACGAGCGTCACGAGCTTCGACTCGGTCAGTTGCAGGCTCCCGCCCTTTTCCCATTCCGCCAGGCGCTGCGACAGGGTGGTTGCCCAGTCCTTGCGACCTGCATACATATTAAGGAAGTCATGTCCGACGGCAACGCGCTCTGCCATCGGGATCTCGGCGAACCAGGCGCGCAGCCGCTCGCTGCCCACCAGCTCCATGAAGGCGCTCGTCTTGGCCTTGTAGCCATCCAGCAAGTCGCGGATACGGCGTTCGCGTGCCGAATATGAGAAGGGCGCGCCCAGCTCGGCGAAGGGTGCGACGAAACCGGCGGCGACCAGCTCGTCAATGGGGATGCTGTAGACCAGCTGCAGCCCAAGCTTCGCGAAGCGCGCACGGTAGGCTTCGGCTGTGCCGGTGAAGCCGATCAGCCCGCGCAGGCTGCCGTCGTGCAACCATTCCAGCATCAACCGGATCACATCGGACGAGACGCTGTTCAGGCTCTCGGCGACCTTGTGCACTTCGTCGAGAATGACGTATTGCACGTTGGCGCCCTGCAGAAACATCTCGATGGAGTCGGTATCGAAACCGCCTTTGCCGATGGCCGAACCTGCCTGGGCCAGCGCAGTGTAAGTCATCAACAATACGGCCGGATGGCTGCCGGTGCGCTGTTGGAAGCGCTCCAACTGGCCGGGCGTACCGGAGAAGACCATCTCCGGCGAGAGGCGCAGCCCGATGGATTTGTAGCACAATTCACCCGTCCACTGCTGCAGGTAGTTGCTGGTGGGCACCAGGATCAGGATCGATTGCCCAGCCCTCAGATGCTGCAGCCAGTCCTGGATGCACATCATGCCGATCATCGTCTTGCCGCTGCCGGTTGGCGCTTCGACCAGCTGCCCGTCGTAGCCGTAGCCCCGGAACACGGCGTAGGCTTCGTACTGGTAGGGTCGCGGATAAGGCGAACCGATCAGATCAGTGTAAGCCCACGGCGAAGTCGCCTGCATCCGGCTCTCCAGCAGCGTCTCGATCAGGTCAACGAAGAGCGCTGCGCTCGCCCCGCCCATGCCTGTGGCCTGACTGAAAGCCTGGCGGAAGGCGCTAGGCCGCGCCGCCGCCTCGTTCAGCCCGCCAAAGCCGGCTTCCTCCAGCCGTGCGTAGAGATCCGCTCCGACCAGGGCGCGCAGGCTAGGTGCGCTCACGTCCATGTCGGTGTAGACGCGTTCGGTGCGCGCGTAGCGCGTCGGTCGTTCGCCCGCGGCGACCACGTGGCCCGAAGCGACCAGATCCTTGAGGTGCCGCTGCACCGTCCCCTTCGCGACGCCCATGACATCCAGGTCGTTAGCTTGCTGAACAAGGCCGTCCAACTCCACTGGGTCGCCGCTCTCCTGCAGTGCCCGCACCACCAAGTCACGCGCGAAATCGTCACGGCCGCGGCGATCCAGCACGAACGCCGCCGGCACGACGCTGGGCGCCTGGCGGTGCATTTGCACCATTGCGCGGTGAAGCGTCGCCAGGTTGCGCATGGCCGCCTGCGCCAGCGGCTCCTTGCCTGCATTGAGCGCCGAACGCAAGATGTAGATCGTGCGGCCGTGATAGACTGCCAGCCGGAAGTAGGCGCTGCGCCGCCCGCTCGCATCCTCCTGCGCCGACGCGGCAGCGAACGCATCCTGCTCCAGTTCAACGAGCGCCTGCGCCTCCCAGTAGGTGCGCCGCGCCGCATCGTCGTCAATCAGGGCGGCGGGGGCGTCCTGCGCTTCACCACCTGGACCCGCAGCATGGTCCGGTTCGCCCTCTTCCTCCTCGACATCCTGCTCTCGGATGAATTCGGCAGCCTCCAGCGCTCGGGCTGCATCGAGTTCTTTTTCGGCTGTCAGGTATTCGAGGAGCTCCTGCTCCTCATCGCCTGCCAGTTGCTCGTCCGGAAGGGTGCTCATCGCGACTATGCTCCGATCAGTGGCTGTTTGCCCGCCTTGACCAACGCCACATTGACGCGGGCAATCAGCTCGCGCGGGGCGAACGGCTTGACAATGTAATCGTCGGCCCCACCCAGCAGGCCACGAATGACGTCGCTCTCCGAGCCTTTGGCGGTGAGCATCAGGACGATCGGCGCGGGATCGCATTCGGCCTTGATCTTAGCTGTCGCGGTCGGGCCATCCATCTTCGGCATCATCCAATCTATGATGACCACGTCCGGCTTTTCGGACTTGCACTTTGCCACCCCTTCTTCACCGTTGGCGGCGGTGACGACGTCGAAACCAGCTTTCTTGAGTTTGACCTGGATGAGATGGCGGACATCGTCTTCATCGTCTACGGCGAGCACCTTGATTGACATGATCTACCTCCAGTGAAATGGGATCCTCCATCGGCTTACGGCGCAGCAAGGAAGATGCGGATCTCTTCAACGAGCATGTTGATGTCGAAGGGTTTGGCGACGAAATCGGAGGCCCCCAGCGCCAGCGCCTGCGCTCGTGCGCTCGATTTGGGATCAGTATGGCCCATCATGGCGACCACGGGGATGTCTGCCGTGGCCGAAGATGCCTTCAAGGACCGGAGAACAGCAAAACCGTCCATTTTCGGCATCCGCATATCCAACAGAATCAACCCAGGGCGGCGTGTGTTGGCTAACGTCAGGCCGCTTTCGCCATCAGCCGCCATCTCCACCTCATACCCCTGCTTCCGCAACGCGGCGTCCAGCAAGGTGCGCACATCGGCGTCGTCATCAATGACCAACACCGGCCCTTGCTGGGCGCCCTGCAGCATCCGAGCCACGGTACTGACCAGCTGCTGTTCGTCCACAGGCTTGGGCAGGGCGTAGGCGCCGAGCTGCATATCGGCCAGATCAGCAGTGAGCACCGAGATAACGAGCACCGGAATGTCGCTCGTCAGGGGGTCGGCCTGCAGACGCTTCGCTAACTCGCCCCCCTGCCCGTCGTGAAGGTCAACGTCCAGGGTGATGAGGTCCGGCAGGTCTGCATCCAGGCTGGCCCAGGCTTCGTCCGCAGTGTGGGCTGTGCGCACGGCGTAGCCCGTTTTCTGCAGATGATGGGCGATCAGCCCGGCGATGTCGGCATCATCCTCAATGACGAGGATCGTCCGAGCCGGCGTGTCGGGCGCAGCGATCGCGGCCGGGGGGATGGCTACGGGCAGTGCCGTCGCGTCCGCCACGGGCGCCAGCGGCACGGTGAACCAGAACGTGGAGCCTGCGCCCAGGACGCTCTGCACGCCCACCTGTCCGCCCTGCAACTCAATCAGTTGCTTCACGATGGACAGCCCCAGACCAGTGCCGCCCACCTCACGCGTCACGGCGCTGTCCACGCGATAGAATCGGGTGAACAAGCGAGCCTGGTCCTCCGGCGCGATCCCATAACCGGTGTCGCTCACGGACACGTGGGCGAAGTCGTCCTGCCTTCGGATGATGATCCGTATCTGCCCGCCTTCCGGGGTATACTTGTAGGCGTTGCTGACGTAGTTGGTAAGCACCTGGATCAGCTTGTCCTTGTCTCCCAGGACGCTCGTTGCGGCCGGCTCGACGTCCACCGTCAGTGTCTGTCCCTTTTCCTTGATCTTCTGCTGCAGGGTGGCGACCACGGTTCCAGCAATCTCGCCCAGATCCACCGCTTCTGACTTGAGCTGGACGCGGCCCGATTCGATGCGGGAGATGTCGAGCAGGTCATTGACCAGCGCCACGAGACGCTCAGCGTTGCTGAGAACGATGCCCAGGTACTCCTGCATCTCCTCGTTGACCTCGCCGGCATCGCCGTCCAGCACCATCTGGGTGAACCCCTTAATGGAAGTGAGAGGGGTGCGCAGCTCATGCGACGCTAGCGATACGAATTCGGTCTTCATGCGGTCCACTTCTCGCTCGCGCGTCACATCCCTGAAGACGAACAGCCGGCCCAGGAAGCCCTCCGCATCCCGAACAGGCGTCGAGAAGAGCTGCAGCTCGCGCGCCTGGGGCCAGCCCTGGGTCACGAAGCGCTTGTGCTCCCCCTGGGTATCGGCGCTGCTGGTCAGTGTCAGTTGATACAGAGTCTCCGCCTCAACAAAGATCTGATCGAACAGCGTCCGTGTGTCTTCGAGCCGTTGGCCGACGATCCGCTCATGTGGGACGCCGAAAAGCTCCACATAGCGCTGGTTAACATCGAGGACGCGCCCATCGGGAGCGACCAGCATCAGCGCTTCGTCTACACCGTCGGTGATTGCGCGGATGCGCGCCCTGCCCTCGCGCTCCATCTGCAAGGATTCTCGCAGGGCGCGCCTGTTTTTCTCGAGTTGGTCGGCGATGGCCGCGATGGCCAACGATACGATGACGAATACCACCACGCGCAGCAGATCTTCGGCGGTGATCCGCGTATGATAGTAAGGCGACACCAGGAAGAAGGTGTTGCAGAGCACGCCGACGGCCGTGGTGAAGAGGGCCGGACCCCATCCCCCGCGCCATGCACTGATGAGAACCGCCAGATAGAAGACATGAAAGATGCCGCGCTCGAACGCGGGCAGGAAGACGAAGCTGAGCAGCGCGGCCAGGAGGCTGACTGCCACAGCCAGGCTGTAACCCCGCAGTGATTCAAAAGCTCTGGCGCCGCGCTCGGGAATGGGCTCGAAATAGACTCTCAGGACGCGCCACAACAGCCAGGCTGCCGCAAACGAGATCGTCTTGTCCAGTGGATCGCTGATGAAGCCCTGGAGCGTCGCCGCCTGCAGCAGATTTGCGCCGGTTGCGCTGAGATAGGTCGTCAGATAATCGGCGCCGCTGCCCGTGGCGTCGCCAAAAACGTACGCCGTGATCGGCGCAGAGATGAGCGCCGCGCCCACCCCTACCAGGAAGCCGGACAGCAACACGGTCCGGAACCGCCGGAACGCGCCGAGGGACACGGCGTAACCCGCGGCCCAGCCGACAAACGCCGAGGTGATGGCGTAGGGAATCATGGAAGGATCGCCCAGCGCGCCCCAGACCAGATTGGTCAGCGCGCCCGTGGCGGCGCCGACCAACGGCCCCAGCAGCGCGCCGGCCAGGATCGTGCCGATGGAGTCCAGGTAGAGCGGCCACTTCAGGACATCGCGCACCCAGGCGCCCACGGCGAGGTTCGCGCCGATGCCTGCCGCCATGAGCAGCAGGCATCGGCTCAGATAGGTCAGTCGGTGATCGAACTTCATGATGCAGTTACTCGCCGTCTTGGTCAGGATCCTCTTCCGCTGCGACAGGTGGGAGCGGCATCAACCGCGCGCTGCCGCGACTCTGATCTGCCGGATCGTCCAGCCGCCGGCACGCGTTTCAGCTCGCAGCTCGTACATGACGTCACGGCCCAGCTCTGCGTCGGGGACACAATCCTGGAAGGAGTTCCTGGTCGTCGAGTCCATCACCGTCTGGCCGTTGCGGAACAGCGCCACGCGAGAGATGTCCGCTCCTTGGGCTGCCCAGAGTATCGTCGTACAGCGATTGCCAGCGCTGACGAAGGGAGGACTGGCGACAAGGCTGGGGATGATCGGGCCGGCGCCCCCTCGCTGCGGCTCTCCGACCCAGATCGTGGTCGAGCGAATCTCGGTGGCTCCGCCGTCGCCCGCCACCCACAGGAAATGGGTGCTGGTGCTCTTAGGGCAGACGGAGTAATGGCTGGGGTTGGGATCAACCCGGTTGTCCCGCCACACCTCACCCTCGCGGTAGAAGTACACGTCCTGCGTATCACGCGTGTTCCAATAGAAGGTGACGCATTCGCCTGGGTTAATCTGCTGCCGATCGACGGTGAAACGGGTGATGTTAGAGTTGTATTGAGTCGGATTCGGGGCGCTGATCGGGCCGCCGAACGTCACGGGGATGGTGCTTTGCGCGGGGACGCCGCCGCCTGTCGCCACGATACTCCCCGGCGTGCCCGGAGCCGCGTTCACCGACTGCTGCACGCTCCAGGTTCCTGGGCCGCCCGTGCTCACCGCCGGCCCTTGCGCCGTCACAAAGGACTGCGCTAACACCTGGCCGTTGCGGTCCAGCGCGCGCACGATGACATTGCCCTCGATGAGACCCTGCGCGACGCCGCTCACCGTGAAAGAGCTGGGCAGGATTGCGCCGGCTTGCGGGCTGCGGATGGTGATGCTCGGCTGAATGGCGGGTGGGCGTTCTGGAAGCTGCAGCCCCTGGCCCAGGCCGGGGATGCCGAGCCGGCGCCCACCGAAGATGGCTCCGCCGCCGTTGGCGCTGGAAAGGGTGGTCCAGGGCAGACCAAACCGCACACCGATGGAATACCACGTGTCGCCCTGGGCAGCCGTGTAGACACTGCCGGAGACGGAGCCATTCGCATAGGTGCTGGGACCGCGGTCATAGACACTGTTTGACGACGCGCAGCGGTTGACGACGTGGATCAGGACGCCCGGCCAGAGGACATCCTGGTTGGTGTCCAGAATGCCCTGATTGTTGAAGTAGATGTCCTGCCAGGTAGTGCAGTACTTCCTGGCAATCGAAGACAGAGTGTCTCCTCGTTGGACCCGATACCCCTCGACCGGCTCCTGGGCGAGGGCAGAGCTAACCAGTAAGAATGCCCACAGAATCGCCAGCGAAGTGGCGATCCAGAAATGCGTACGCCTCATGAAAGCTCTCTCCTGTGAACGTCGCAAGACGCGCCGGCGCCAGAATCACCACACGCTGGCCGGCCAGGCCAACCCCACACAGAGCATTTCCAGACCAGTCGAGGATCTATTTCGGGGCGCTTGCAGTGACGGCTGAGCGGTGAACCACGCAAGCGGCCGATAGCCGGGACGAGACCGGCTTCCCACACAGCCTGCCGTGGGAAGCCGGCGCTGTGGGCGCTGGTTAGCCCTGGGCCTTGGGGAACGGCACCGACAACTGCTGGGTGGCCGAGCCGCCCGATTCGGTGTCGACCTTCAGCTCATACACCTGCGTCTTGCCTGCGTCCTTGACGGCCACGCAGTCCCGGTAGCCAGACTGCACGTCCGGGCCGGCGATGCGCTCGCCGTTGCGGCTGAGCCAGATCGCAGCCAGCCCCTGCCCGGTGACCTGCCACTGCAGCACCGTGCAGTTGTTGGCGGCCGAGAGCTGCGCCGGGTTAGCAGTGAAGCTGTTGATCATCGGTCGCGCGGGTGGCTGCGGCACCGCCGTGGGCGGCACTGCCGTAGGCGGCACTGCTGTGGGCGGCGCGACGCTGGGCCGCACCATGAGGCCGCGCTGGCTCTTGACGAAGCCGCCCGGCCCCCAGGCTTGCAGTTCGTAGTTCTTCTGGCCGCTGTTGGGCGGACAGTCGTTGTAGGACCCAGCGACCGGCGCGTAGTCCCAGATCGGCGCGCCATCGCGCACCAACGCCACGCGGCTCACTGCGCCGTCAACGCGCCACTGGAAGTTGGCGCACTGCCCGGCGTTGACCTCGTACTCCGGATTGGAGCGGAACTCAGCGATGACCGGCGCGCCGGCCACGGCATTGACATTGATCTGGATCTGTCGGGTTTCAACCGAGCCATCCAGTCGCTCGACGCGCAGCTCGTACACGGTGCTGCCGGTCGGGCACATCTGCTTGCCACCCTGCCCCGCCACACCGAAGTTCTGGTAGGGCTGGCCCTGGGGATGGAAGTAGACGGCCTTCACGCCGCTCACATTCCAGTTGAAGTTGACACACTCGCCCGCGTTGATCGTCGTGCGGTCGACGCCGAACGAGATGCCTGGCGCAGGGGTCTGCGTCGGCGCCGGCGCGGCGGTGGCCGGACTGGGCACGCGGACGCCTACCCAGACGCGCTCGCCGAACGGCCGGCCGGCGGCATTCGCCATCTGCCAGAAGCCCTGATAGACGCCAGGCGCTTGCGGCGCCACGAGGTTGGCCGTCAGATCAATCGTCTGGCCCGGCGCGACAGTCTTGCCGATCTTGAAGTTGCTGCCGCCCATTTTGGCTTCCGGAACGTTGCCTGCGCGGTAAGTCAGGGAGAAGTCGGGCGACCAGTCGCAGGTGCCCGCATTGCGCAGCCGCCAGCTCTTGCTGAACTGCTGGCCCGGCTGGAGCACTGCCGGCGCAGTCATGTTCTTGTCGTCCAGCGTCAGATCCGCAACCCAGGCCATGCCGTCAACGCAGGCCGCAGGCGCAGGCGGCGCGGCTGCCGTGGGAACAGCCGTAGGCGCCGCGGCGGATGTCGGGGCGGCCGTAGGCGCGGGCATCGCTGTGGCCTGCGGAACGACCGATGCGGGCACGCGCAGATGGGTTTCGATGAGGTGGGCCGCCGTGCCGTCGTTCACCATCTCGACGATGGCCCGGTTGATCTCCGGCAGCAGCGTGGAGCCTTTGCGCACCGCAATGGCGAACGCCTGCGGGTTGAGACCGTTGCCGACCAGCTTGGCCTTGCCCTGGCGCACGAAGTTGTCGGCCGGTTTGCGATCCATGATGACCAGGTCTGCCCGGCCAGCATCCAGATCGTCGACCGCCTGGTCGGGGCTGACATAGGACAGCAAGTTGCCGCGCGGCATCTGGCCGGTCTGCACCAGGGTGTTCAGCAGCCAGCTTTCGTAGACCGAGCCGCGCTGCACGCCGACCCGGCGTCCCCGCAGATCGGCAAGGGTCTTGACGGACGAGATGAGTGAGTTCGGCGCCGCCAGGATGCCGTCTTCACCCATGTAGTAGGGCGTGCTGAAATCAACCTGCGCCGAACGCTCAGGGGTGATGTCGATGGCCGCGATGGTGGCGTCCACCTGGTTAAGCTTGAGGGCATCCAGCAGCCCCTCGAATGTGAAGTCGTTGATATCGGTGCGCAAGCCAAGGCGGCGGGCGATCTCGGTGATGTAGGCGACGTCGAAGCCGGCCGGTCGAAACTGCGCGTTGTAGGTCGAATACGGTGGGTTGTCCAGCGAACTGCCTACCAGGAGCAGGCCTGAAGCCTTGGCCCTGGCCAGGTCATCGCCGGCCTTTGCCGGCGCCAGACCGGTCGGCGTCGGCGCGACCGGCTGCGCTGTCGCCTGAGGCGGCGTCGGCGCAGCCGGCTGCGCTGTGGGCGCCGGCGTTGGCGTCTCAGCGGGCGTAGGGGCGCACGCGCCAAGCAGCAACAGCCCCACCAGCAGCAGGATGGATACTTTACTGAACTGACTTCTCATTGGTCCTGAAATACCTTTCTTGTGTGTTGCAGTTGATTCGACGCAGGGCGCTGGGCCCCGCATCGCCTCGTCATACTGATCTTGTCAGTGCGTGCGTTGGCCGCCGTGCCGGGTCAGCATGATGGCGCCAGACCAACCGGCCGGCCGAGGCACACGTTGTGTCCATTTTAGCGGCCCGAAAGCAGCCGCACCCACTGCGCTAGCGCCTCCGCCAGCCCAACCGGCTGCGCGGCAAAGCCTGCAATCTGCACGGCAGTCGGGTTCTGCCGTTCGACCGCGCCGATGTCGCAGTGCGCACCTTTCGGACGCGTGATGCCGCGCTGGTCGAGGTTGCTGACGGGAGGAGCGGCGCACACCGTGTCATCGCCGGCATCGATGGCCGCGCTGCCCACGTTCGGGCCCATGGTCTGCGTAGGTCCGCTGTTCGAGGCGAGCGCGCCGAGATTCGGGTCCGTGCCGACGATGTTGCCGCTCGTGCCGTCCGTCAAGCCGCAGGCATTGCTGCCGTCCTCGATGAGATTGTTGTTGCTTCCCGCTGCCGCAGTGCCGACGCAATCGCCGCCGCTGGTGCTGTTGGCGATGATAGTATTCTTGAGCGTCATCCGGTCGGATGTAGTGGTAGTGTCATAGTGGATGCCGCCGCCGGTGCCGGTGCCGCTGCTGATGTAGTTGCCGCTCAGGGTGCTGTTGGTCACGTTCAGATAGGCGAACGTATAGTTGTAGATGGCGCCGCCGCCGGAACTGCCGGCGGTGTAGTTGCCGCTGAAGGTGCTGTTGGCGACGTTCGCCGTACCGCTATTGTTATCAATGGCGCCGCCGCCGCCGACGCTGCCGGTGGTGAAGTTGCGGTCGAAGGTGCTGTTGCTCACGTTCAGAGTAACGCCAGAGTTGAAGATGGCGCCGCCACCTCCGACGGCGCGGTTGGTGGTAAAGGTGCTGTTGGATATGTTGGTAGTCTCCTTGCCGGTCCAGATGGCGCCGCCGTTTTGGCCGTTAGCGAAGTTGCTGCTAAAGGTGCTGTTGGTCACGGTCAGCGTGCCTACCCCGGCGGCGTAGATAGCGCCGCCGGCGACGGCGGAGTTGTTGCCATCAAAGGTGCAGCCGGTGACATTCAGATTGGCCTCGTTATTTACCTCGATGGCGCCGCCGCTGGCTCCGCCGCTAGAGAGGTTTCCACGGACGAGCCTGAGCTCAGTCACGTTCAGCGTAAGGCTACTTAACCCTGTCCTCATGATCTGCACGTTGTTTTGGCCGTCGATGGTTATGTTCTGCCCTGTCCCATCAATCGTCAGATCTTCGCTGACGGTGGGTAGGGTTGAACCGAGGGCGATGGTGGCGTTGCTGATGCTGAAGGTGATGGTGTCCGCGCCTGCGGTGTTGTTGGCATAGGTGATGGCATCGCGCAGGGTGCAGGTGCCTGTGCCGGTGGTCGAACAAGTGCCGGTGGTGTCGCCGGCATCGTTGACGACGATGCTCGCGGCGTGGGCCGGTAGCGGGGCGATAGCGGCCCCGGCCAGCAGCAGCACGGCCAACAAGAGCGATGGGATGATGCGTCCCAACGCGCACGATGAGATCGGCTTTGGCTTGCGAGTTGACATGGTTTCTTCCTCCGTGTGGTTGGTTTTGGCGCTCCCCGATGGTGGGAGCAAAACGCGCGATAGCATGGCTTGCCGCGCTGTGGCCCGCAGGGGCGTGGTTGGGATGCTCATTCGTGTTCCTCCTCAGACAGTATGGCAGAAGATCGTAACGAAATCGTGACAACGGTACGATGGCTCGGCTGGTCAGTCCATCAAGAACACCAGAAGGATGGCCTCCCCGGCCGCGCCGCGGCGGCCGGCGACGAGGATGCCCGACATCGCGCCGCCGTCCCCCAGGTTGAAGACCCGCAGCTCGGTCACGGCCGGATCGTTATAGGCTGCGGCCAGGGCCGCGCGCGCCTTCTCGGCATCCTGGACAGCGTCCAGGATCATCGGCGCCGAGACCGCGGCGTCTGAATCGCTGATGCCGCGCAGCTCGGCCACGATGTCGGGCCTGGCGCCGGCCGGGCGCACGTAGACTTCCTTCCACGGCCCCATCCAGGCGGCCGCGCCCCAGCGCTCCCACAACTCGCCGGTGTAATACTGATACTTGGCCAGCGCGGCCTGGGTCAGGTCGTCATCCGCCTTCATCTGCTCGAAGAAGACCGCGCTGCCGAAGCCGGCCTGGCTCGGCGCGCCGTAGGCCGCCTCCAGGGCGGCTACGTACTGCGGCTGGATGCTACCGGCATTGGTCTGCCCCGAGACGGCCTCTTGCTTGCCAGTTGCCTCATTTTGCTTCATGCTTGCCTCCAGATTCTGCACCTGCGACGAGGACGCCCTCGACCCCGGCCTCGGCGTTGCCGGAATCGGGACACATGCCGATAGGGACACGAGCACGAAGATCGTGACCAACAAAAAGCGATTCGAAACTGCGATTTGTTCAGACATTGGCCAAGAGCAGAACCACCACGACTAACTTCGGGGGCGGCGGGTGGTCCGCCCCCGCGTAGAGGACGGCCAACCCGAGCACAAAGAACAGCACCGCACTGATCACTCCGGCTTGTCGCCGACTCAGTCCCATTGGACTCGACGCCAGATTCATCGGTCTGCTGCTGCCTCTCGCGATCTGTCCACCGGGCGGCATCACCGATCCCGGTGGACTCTCGTCATCACACGCACGCGCTCACGGCGCCGTTCACTGCCCGCCGCCCGTCACCGCGCCTGCAAGCGCAGGCACAATGAGCCGGCTGACATTGCTCTCGGCTGCATTGCTCCACATGACGATGGTCACATCCTTGTCCGGGATGTAACCGCCGTCGCTCTGGAAGCCGAGCGTCTGGCCGCCATGGCCCAGCACGCCCTTGTTGTTGCTCATGCCGTGCGCGTAGGTCACGCCTGGGCCAAGACGATTGGCGCCGGTCGGCGCGGGCGTTTTCATCAGCTTCACGGTCTCCGGTTGCTTGAACAGCTTCCCGGTAAACAGGGCCTTCATGAACGTCGCGAACTCGTCGGGCGTCGAGACCACTGCGCCGGCTGACCAACCCTGGCTCGCGTTCCACTCGGCAGTGGCGAAGTCGAAGGGCGTCTTGTAGTACGCGTTCGGCAGCGCTCCCACCTCCGGGACGTCCGTTTGCAGATAGGTCTTCTTGAGGCCGAGCGGCTCGAAGATGCGGGCCTTCAGGTTCTCTTCATACGACTTGCCGGTGGCCTTCTCGATGATCAGGCCGAGCAGGATGTACCCGGTGTTGTTGTATTTCCACTGCCTTTCGGCCGCAGGCGCGAACTCGGAGAGCCGGGAATCGGCGACCAGCGTGATGAGTTCCTCCGGGGTGAAGGCGCGGGTCAGAATGGCCTTGTCCTTGGCGCCGTCCGCAATCGAACCGTCCTTGCCCGGCACGTCGAAGTAGTCCTTCATGCCGGTGGTATGCGTGAGCATCATCTCAATGGTCATCTTGTCGCCGTTCGGCAGCTTCGCCGCCAGGTCCGGCACCCACTTGCTCAGGAGATCGGAAGTCGAGAGCTTGCCCTCCTCCTGCAGCTGGTAGATCATCGCGGCCGTCATCATCTTGGTGTTGCTGCCGATCTGGAAGGGCGAGTCGGCCTTCAGCGGTTCGCAGGTCTTGACGTCCGCAACGCCGGTCGACTTGAGGTAGCGACCGTTGGGCGTGATGATCAGCATGACCGCGCCGGGACCGGGACGGTTGCCGGTCTGCACCAGCTGCGCCAGTCCCTGATCGAGCTGCGCGCTGAGCTCAGCGGGCAGCGTGTCGGCGATCGTGTTGATCGCCAGCGCCTTCTCGCCGCACAGATCGGCAACCGTGGTGACGACCGCATCAAACTGCATCGCATCGCCATCGGTCGTGAGACTGATATAGAGCTTGCCTTCGACCGGCAGGAGCTGCGCAGCTTCGCCCAGGAGCCGCAGGAACTGGTCGCTGCGGGAACCCGACGGGCATGCGGCCAACGTGACGGGTCCGACCTTCATCGTGATATCGGTGCCCTCCACTGTCCAGCTCCCTACGGCGTCGTTGCAGTCGGCCTTGATAGCAACCGTGCCGTCGGTCTGGAAAGTCAGCGTATAGTTGGCCGGCGTCTCCACCTTGCCCTGTTCTGAACCCGCAGAGTAGGCGATCCATTTCCAGGGGTTCGCGGTGAGCTTACCGACCATCTGAGATACCGCGGCGAGCGCGACGGCGTTGGCAGGCGCCGCCTCGGCCGTTGCGGCCGGTTTCCCGGCATCAGCGTTCCCACCACCGGGGTCAAACCGCATCACGCCGCCGTCGGCGGGCAGGCTGACAAACAGCGCCTTGTCCACGAAGAAGTACTTCGCCGCGCCACCCAGGAGCTTGATGAACCGCTCACTGCGCGACCCAGGAGGACAAGCCGCCAGCGTCGCCGGCCCGACCTTGATTGTCAGGTTGCTGGCGTCGGCGGTGTAGGCGCCGCCGGCGTTGTTGCAGTCGGCCTTGATTGCCACCGTACCATCATTCTGAAAGGTTACCAGATAGGTCTGGGGCTGATCGAGCTTGAATTGCTCAGCGGGGCTCGTGAACCCCACCCACTGCCACGGGTTGGCTGTCAGCGCCGGCGATGCGCTCGCCTGCGCGGGCGCCTCAGCCGCCCGGGTCGGGATCACCGTCGGAGTGGGTGCTTGCGTATCGACGGCAGGTTGGACGGCCCCTGGAGTTGGCGCCGGCGCGGCCGGAGCGCAGGCGGCCAGGAACAAAACGCTGATCAGGGTGATCAGCAGCGATGTCTTCAAGATACTTACTCCTTCACTACTTTTTCAACAGAACCCAACATAATGTCGTCTGACGAACGCAGCTCCATTCGCAGGCCGGTCAGGCGAGCAGTGTTCGTCGGTGCGTCAAATATATGGACCATGCCCTTCACGAAGACCCTTGTCGGCTTTTGCGCGTTTGCGTCAGCCACAAAGGCTCTCAGGAGTTCGTCGCGGCCCGGGCTATTGGGTACCAGCACCGAGAACGAATCTCCGGCTTTGTCGCCGGCTTCCGCCTTCAAGTTGAAGCGCCAGGTCGTGGCATCGGCCCCATCGCCGCTCCAGAGGTCGCCGAGAATCGCCTTGGCGCCTGCATCGCCATAGATGTTGCCGGAGTCGACGAATCCCCACACCTTGATCTCTTGGCCATCGAGCTTGCGCATCGCATCCGCATCTCTGGCAAATCCGTTCTTGCTGATAGAAGAGGCCGCGACATAGTCGCCGATATGTTGGCTGCACCCGGCCAGGAACAGGGTGGCGGCAACCATGGCGAAGCTCAGATATCTATTCATCTCTCTTCGGCCGTTTACGTGACTTGACCCGATCCTGAACCTGGTTGAGCCGGTCCAGGATCGGGGTCTTCTCCATCCGAAAGGTCCCCGTCGCCGGCAACTACTTGACCGGCGCAAACACCAGCGTGCTGCCGTCGGGCAGGACGACTTGCAGGTTGCCGTCTTCGATAGTGTATGACGCGGCCACCGTCGCGCCGGTCAACAGCTTCAACAGTTGCTCGCTGCGCGAGTTCGCCGGGCAGGCGCCCGGCTTGGGCGCCTCCAGTTGGAACGCCAGTTGGTCGGCGGTCGCGTCGTACATGCCGGCAACCGTGGCGCAATCGGTCTTGATCTCCGCCTTGCGCTCCTCCGGCTTGTTGAATGTCAGCACATAGTTCTTGGGCGTCTCGACCTTGAATTGATCCTTCGGCCCCTTGAACGATACCCACTGCCACGGCTGGGCGGACAGGCGTCCGGCGAGCGCGGCGATCTGCTTGTCCAACTCGGCAACGGCCGCTTGCATGACCAAATCTTCGCCCTTGAGTTTGGCCGCCTCGGTCTCCAGCGTCACCGGCACGCGGATATCGGGCACGACCCCCTTTGCCTCAAGGTTGAACTCCTTGGTTCCGGCGAAGGTCGTCCGGCCCATGGTGTACTGGAACATCAAGCCACCAGGCAGTTGGATCCGATCAACCGGGCCCCCGGCGCCCTCGGTGCTGTACTGGCCGACCACCGTGGCGCGCCCGAGTTTTTGCAGGTGCTGGCTGAAGTACTCGCAGGAACTGGCGCAGTCTTGGTCGACCAGGATCACGAGCGGGCCCGTGTAGGCCAGCTCGGGCTTGGGCGCGCTCAACATGTAGTTCGGGGAATAGGCCTTGATCAGGCCGCCGGCCTTCTCATCGTAGTAGTACCAGTCGAACAGGACGGAGGGCATCGGCTTGTCCGCCTTGAAGAAGTAGGAGGCCATCGTCATGTAGAGTGCGGCCGCACCGCCCCCATTGCCGCGCAGGTCCAGGATGACGCCAGGCTTTGACGCCCCTTTCACCCGCCCCAGGGCTTCTTCGAGCACCGCGATCTTGACCGGCATGTTATCCACGAAGTTATTCCATTTCAGCACCGCTGTGTCGCCGAGCTGCCGGTAGCTGATGGGTGTGGCTGGTTCGGTCGCTGGTGGCGCCGGCCTGTCTATGCGGTACTCGCCGGCGGTCATCGTGGCGGTCATGACCTGGGCCGCGTTGGGCAACCGGTAGCCGATGGTGACCGTCTGGCTGAGGGGGAACCGCAACATCAAAGGCGCCAATTGGGCGCGAACGCCCTCCTCGGTGCCCACTGACTTGATCACCGGTAGGGTCTCGTAGCGCGCTGCCACTGGCTTGCCGTCAACGGAAACGATCTCGGTGCCCGGCGCCCAGCCGGCCTTCATTGCGGGCGTATCTTTGCCCACGAATTGCACCACAACCCTTGCCGTGGGTCCTGCCTTGGGATCGGTCGGGTCCGAGGCCGCGATCGTGTCTGCGCCCACGTTGCCATTGACCAGCGCGTTGCGTGCCTTTCCGTTCGCCAGGATTGCCTCGATATTCGCCCCGGGAACGGCTGCGACATGCGCATCGCGGATCGAATGCCCCAAGGTGTTGAGGGTAACGAAGTAGGCGGCGGAGTCCTTGGCCGCGTCCGCCTTTTGCACCTCGGGCAGGTATTTGGCCCGGATCTGTTCCCAGTCCAGCTTGCGCAGCTCCGTATAGGCATACCGCTTCTTCAGGGTGTCGATAAGCGAGTTGTAGCTTTCCAGGATGCCCTGCTTCGAGAAATCAGGCGAAGCCATTTCCTGGCGTTCGATGGTGTTGATGACTGGCTGGGTCGAGCGATCCAGCGTCACTTTGCCGTCCGCGCTCAGCCGCGCGACGGTGTATCCCTGCGGGAGCGGCGCGGTGGGATCGTCACTCGTGAACCATTTTGCGTCCGCACCGTAACCAGTCGGGAAACCCTGGCCGGCATCGGGCGCATACACGATGAAAGCACCCTCGGTAATGGCGCCCGTGACAAGGTCTGCCAGGTAGGAGACCATGCCGCCCTGGTCGAGCTGCTGCAGGTACGAGTCACCCGTGAAGTTGTTCGCCGCGATGACCGCGAAAACCTGCACCCCCGCATCGGTCTTACCGTTGTTGTCCAGATCGAGGCTGGCGGCGGTGGGCCTGATCGGCAGGCTGATGCTGTACTTCGCTGGCAGGGGGAACATCCCGGTGTCAAATGTGCCCAGGATCTGCCCTTTGACCTTGGCGAAGACCGGCTGCTGCTGGATCATATTCGAGACATCAAGCAGGGCGACGACTGGCTCCGAAAAGGTGTCAGGCGAGGCATAGAAGTTGGCGGAGCCGGCCTGGCCGACGATCGCCACCGGGCCGCTCTCGCTGGCCGGTGAGGCCGGTGTTGGGGTCGCGCTCTGCGCGAGAGCGGCCTGCGGGGCTCTCACTAGAAACAGCGGCAGAGCCAACGCGATGACGAAGACAAGATAGGATGGTTTGACACGCATGTGGGTTTGTTCCTTTGGTTTGAATTCCAGATTGCTCCGCCGCACCGACAAAGCTCACCCCTTCTCTCGCATTGCTGTGGGGAGGGGGTGAGAGGAGCCTCCAGGTCTGCTCTAGGCGCGGACGAGCGCGCCCAGGACCAGCGCAACGAGCCACCCGACCACGCCGAGTGCGATTGCGCCCACAAGCGCGCCGCCGAAGCCGTTGACCTTCAGGCCGGGCACGATCCGACCGCTGAGCAGCAGCACCACCGCGGCGACGAGCAGTGCGACAATGGCGCCGAGGATCCCGCCGCCGATGGTGATGCCGAGGATGCCCAGCAGCCACGTGATGATCCCGCTGATCACTGCGATGATGATGGCCGCGATAAACGCCGCGCCGAAGCCGCTGACCTCCAGGCCGAGGCGGAGCTTGCCAACAATCCAGATCACGAAGCCGTTGACCAGGGCGGCGATCAGGATTCCGATGATGAGACCGACGATGTTCATGCGTTCTCTCCTATAGGTGGATGGATTGGGTCTCAGGATCGTCCTACAGTTCCGATCCTGCTGGCAGCAGATAGACGGGCCGGACAATCCAGGTTTGCATTGTCCTTGTGACGCCAGAAGTAAGTAACCTCACCAGCACGATAGCTTTGGGGGCGACCCCGCAGGACCACGATTCCCCCACAGCGGGGACACAGCGCCTGCTCAGGAGCCCCAGGCCCGGCTTGAACCTGTACACCGGCTTGATCCGTAGCGTATTTCATGCTGGTGTGCTCTCACTGTGGGGCAAACAGAAGCCGGCCGAGCTTGCCCTGGCCGTCGCCGTAGTACAAGGCCAGCCGACCGAACACATAGCCCCAGTGACTGACGTTTTGCAGAGCAGTGAAATAGGCAGTTTCCTGGCTCAGGATCGGCTCAGGGCAGGCTTTCTGGGTGGCAACAAGCGGGCTCGCGGTCATGGCGAACGGGTTGTCGTTGCCCAGGCTGAAGCCAGTGGTATAGCGGTTGCAGCCACCGGAGCCACTGATCTTGCCGTCCTGGAAGCTGGCGGTCACTTCCGTGTTGGGCAGCGCGGGCTGACCCTCGTTGATCTCCAGCAGGGTCCAGCGGGTCCCATTAAGGTCGGCGGCGGAGACTTTCGCCAGTTCCTTCTCGTCGCTTTCGATCTCGGTCAGATGACCTCCTTGCAAGGCATATACCTTGTGCGCCTTGTGCATGCCGCAGCAGGCAACGTCGCCCGGTCCTTGCGTAATGATGTCCAGCACGACCCGGCCATCCTCGATCGCCGCCGATCTGACCCCGATGCGGTCCTCGATCATCACGGCGCCGGCATCGACCGGCTTCCCGGCGCGATTGAGCTGCACCGCGACCCAGGTGAAGGCTCCCGTGCCGCCGCCTCTGTCCAGCAAGAAGACAACAGCATCTTCCACGCCATCGCCGTCCAGGTCACCCTGGAGCTCGGCGCCATCAATGTACGTCACCGTCGGCCGAGACGGATCGTTCGGTGCGTACGGCTCGCCTTCGTAACGCCCTTCCTTCAGGGTGATCGGATCATCGTAGATGCCGCTGTAGGTTGCGTTTTTCAGCGCCTCTACTGAGAGGCTGCCTACACCGCCTGGCGCAACAACGGTTGGCGAGGCTTGCACAGTTGGGGCCGGCGTCCCTGCCACGCTGGGCGCTGGCTTCGCCTCCGCAGGCAGGGGTGTCGTGATGCCACTTGCTGGGAGCTGCGCCACCGGCGTTGGCGGCAACCCAACGCATCCAGACAGCAACAGCGATGCAAGAATGAATATCGCATTCAGATAACGACTCATTTGATGGCTTCTCCCGTTTCCAAGCTGGGCATAGCTGGCAATCCGGATGCGGGCAAATGACGTAACGCTGCAGGTAATTGGTCGGCCAGGCCAGCGCGGTGGATGGCGATCTGAGCCCCCCAGGTCAGCGCCTGGTCGCGCTGCTGGGAAGTCACTGTCATAACCGCACATTGAACTGACTGGCAGTGTTCCTTGACCCAACCCAACAATGCCTCAATCTCCTCCGCTGGCAGGTTGGCATCGATAAGAAGTAGATCAGGCTGCACCTGCGACAGGATCTTGGTCGCCGACAGCGCGCCTGAGGCGGTCGCGATCAGATCTACTTCTGGGAACGATGCCAGCGTCGATCTCGTGGCCTGTTGAACCAGACCTGGCGTGGACACAAGCACCACGCGCTTCCGTTTGAGCGTCAATTCCAGCTTCCTTGCTGACAAGGATCCCGCTTCCTGTCTGCCGGCGCCTTGTCTACAATGAGATCACCCTGTGCTGTGTCGGGACTCACTTTGTCCATCGGCCAGTTGCTACTATAATGATGTAATGCGACGAAATCGTGACGACGTCGCCCAGGTGGTTCGAAAGCACCATGTCGCAGAGCGATTCGGCATCACAGCTGGAACTCCAGCTCCTAGGGCCTCCGCAGGTCGTCCGTGATGGAAGGCCCGTCACGGCGTTTCGGTCGTCCAAAGCTCAGGCAATGCTCTATTTCCTCGCCGTGACAGGCAGCCAGCAGCGGCGCTCCAAGCTGGCTGCGCTGTTTTGGCCCGAGTCAGATGATCAGCTGGCCGGCACTAGCTTGCGAAGCGCGCTGTCGAATCTGCGTGCCCTGGTCGGAGATCACCTGGAGGTGACGCGCCAGACTGCACTCCTGCACGGCGACGCGCTCAGCGTAGACGTGACGCAGTTCGAGGCGCTGCTCAAGAGCAGCGGAGACAATGAGGCCGATAAGATGCAATTGGAGGCTGCCGTCTCGCTGTACCGTGGGGAGTTCTTGGAAGGTTTCCATGTCCCCGATGCCCCGGATTTCGAGCAGTGGGCGACCATCGAACGGGGACGATTGCACCAGGCAGTGCTCAACGCCCTGCTGACGCTGGCTGGGTGGCACGCAGATCAGGAGGACTTCGCCGCCGGCCTCGAAGATTTGACCCGACTCCTGGCCATCGATCCTACCAACGAGGCTGGCCATCGTCAGAAGATGGTCGCGCTGGCCAGATTGGGTTACCGGAGCGCAGGGCTTCAGCAATACGAGATCTGCCGAGACATCCTGGCCGGGGAACTGGGTGTAGATCCGTCGCCGGAAACAACGGCGCTTCACGAGTTGATCCGTGCAGGGGCACTGGACGGGCAGTCCAAGTCACTGCACACGACAGACCGGAGGGAAGGGGCGCAGTTGCCTCTGCGACCCACGCCCGCATCGGCGATGCCTCCGCGCATCGATCAGCGCGGCATGCCGGAACGGACGGCATTCCATGGCCGGCAGAGCGAGCTGGCACAGCTCAATCGCTGGCTCACTGCTGACGGGGCCAGGTTGGTGGCCATTTCGGGCATGGGAGGAGTGGGCAAGACGACGCTGGCCGTGGAGTCGGTCGCACGCCTGGCGGACAGGTCCTTTGACTGCGTTATCTGGCGCTCCCTTGTGAACGCGCCCCCGCTTGATTCCGTGCTGGATGCCTGGCTGCAGATTATGGCCGGACAGCATCTGGACAGTCTACCGGAGAGCATGGATGAGAAGTTATCCCTGCTTTTCGATCAGGTGGAGCACCGACGATGCCTGCTTATCCTGGACAACCTCGAAAGCATTCTGGAACCCGGCGAACGATCCGGCCAGTTTCGCGCTGGGTACGAGGAGTACGGCCGCTTGATCGTCCGGATGGGCCGGAGTCGCCATCGGAGTTGCCTGCTGCTGACTACCCGGGATTTGCCGAAGGGGCTGCGGGGACTGGAGGAGGACTCTCCCCGGATTCGGATTCTGGCGCTCGAGGGGTTGCCGGCGGCGCCAGGGATTGAGCTCCTGCGCGACCGCGGCGTCAGCGCGAAGGATACTGCGCTTGAGACACTCATCGAGCGCTACTCCGGAAACCCATTGGCGCTGAAGCTGGTAGCCGATACGGTCCGTGATCTGTTCGGCAGCAATGTCGACGTTTTCCTCGGCGACGAGACGCCGGTGTTCGATGATATCCGTGACGTGCTGGATGAGCAGTTCGGCCGGCTGAGCGAACTGGGACGCGAACTCGTGACCTGGCTGGCTATCGAGCGTCGGCCCGTCTCAGCGCAGACGTTGTGGCAAAACCTGGCTCGCCCACCCAGGCGGGCGGAGTTCTTGGAGGCGATTCGCTCGCTCCAGAATGGCTCGCTGGTCGAAGTGGCAACCGGTTATGCTGCAGACGCGGGCACGCAATTGGCGCTGCAGAACATGATCATGGAGTATCTGACCGATCGCTTGGTGATGGCGCTGAACGAAGACATCGCGAGTGGCCAGACGGTCTGGCTCCATCGCTACGCGATGATCAAAGCGCAGAGCGAGGAGCACGTGCAGGAGAGCCAGCGTCGCCTGCTGCTGGAACCCGTCGCTCGTCAACTCGTGGATGCTCGAGGCCAGTCTGGCGCAGTCGCGCACCTGCGCAAGTTGGTGAGCCGCCTTCGACAAGAGGCCGCGCCCGCGGCTAGTTATGCCGCTGCGAACCTCCTGCACTTACTTCTTCATCTTGAGGCGGACCTAAGCGGTTGGGATTTCAGCGGGCTGACGATCCGACAGGCGGACCTGCGCACCGGTCAACTGACAGGTGTTGACCTGCATGGCGCGGCGTTGCGCGAATGTGTATTCTCTGAGACCTTCGGCCTGGTCAGGACAGTGGCAATCACTGCCGATGGCCGTTATCTGGCCGCCGGGGCATCCGAAGGTGGCGTGTTCGTGTGGCGGCTCGCCGACTTACAGCCTTACCTCGTCTTGAAAGGCCATAGTCAGGCAGTCAGTTCCCTCGCGTTTTCGCCGGATGGCGCCATGCTGGTCAGCGGTGGGTATGATGGCCGGATCTGCGTGTGGGATATCGCGACCGGTGGCCTGCTGGCCAGTATGCGTGGGCATACAGACACCATTGGGGGCATCGCCTTCGCCCCCGATGGCAGGCTGATCGCCAGTGGTGGCGCCGACCATCAGCTTATCATCTGGGACTGGCGTGCGGGTGAAATCTGTCGCCAACTCAGAGAGTCGGCGTCGGTTAACTGCGTCGCTTTCAGCCCTGACGGCCGGCTGCTCGCCTGCGCCAAGGAAGACACCGGGGCGACGATCTGGAACTGGCGTACCAGGACACCGGTCCAGAGACTGATCGGCCATACCGACAAGGTGCGGGCCATTGCCTTTCATCCTTCGGGCTCGCTCCTCGCGACCGGGGGCGAGGACAGGCGGATATGCTTGTGGCAACTGGAAGATGCCCACGTCGTTCACACACTCGAAGGGCACACCGGTTGGGTCTGTGCGCTGGCCTTCCGCCCGGACGGTCGACTGCTCGCCAGCGCCAGTTCGGATCGCACGGTCCGGCTCTGGGATGTTGCGAGCGGCCAGCTTCAGCGCACTCTGCTCGGCCATACCGGTTGGGTTTTTGCGGTCGCCTATTCCCCTGGCGGGACGATGATCGCCAGCGGAGGCTATGATCAGACCGTCCGGCTGTGGGAGGAATGCACCGGGCGCGTATTGCGCACGCTCCAAGGTCATGGGCAACGCATCGATCTGGTAACCTTCAGTCCTGACGGAACGCTGCTGGCAAGCAGCAGTCTGGGTGGTCCGCTGCACCTTTGGGATGTGTCTGCGCGCCGTCATTTGCGCAAGCTCACCGGTCACGGCGGTGCCATTCGTGCGGTGGCAATCAGCAAGGACAACAAGCTGATCGCTGGCGGCTGCGACGATCATCTGTTGTATCTCTGGCAGGCTGAAGATGGCGGCTTGAAACACACATTGCCTGGGCACACCGACCTGGTGCGCTGCATCGGGTTTAGCCCCGATGACCGCTGGTTGGTCAGTGGCAGTCACGATGGGACGCTGCGTCTCTGGGAGACGGCATCCGGCCAACTGCGTCAGGCCCTGCGGGGTGTTTCCGCCAGAATCCAATCGGCCGCCGCGTTCAACCCTAATGGTTCGCTACTGGCCTACGCCAGCTGCGATGGCGCCGTGAAGCTGTGGGACATTGCATCGGGCGGAGTGGTGCACAGCTTGGCGGTAGCGGAGGGCAATCCTGTGGGTGTGGCGTTCGACCCACAGGGGCAATTGCTGGTTTGCGGCACGGACCGTGGGATGATCTGGATCTGGGAGATACATGACGCTCAGCCGACACATCAGATCCGACTGCGCTTTCGCGTCCGGCCGGAAACCAGGGCGATATGGCGCATGCTCTTCAGCCCTGACGGAAGGCATTTGGCAGTCTGCTATGATGGTGTACGGAGCCGGATCTTGGATACGGTAACGGGCGAAAGCCTCTGTACACTCACCAACACGAGCGGCGCCTTCAATCTGGCCTTCGGGGGCATGGGCAAGTATCTGGCCGCCGTGGGTGAAGAGAACTCCGTTGTGATTCATGAAGTCGGCGCGTGGGGAGTCCGCCGGACGCTGCAAGGACACCCTTCCGACGTGACGTCCCTGGATATCGGGCCTGACGGAGACTTGCTTGCCAGCAGCAGCGCCGACGGCTCTGTGCGCCTGTGGAGCCTGGAAGGTGGCGACTGCCTGGCAACCTTGATTCCGGCCGGCCCCTACGCGGGGATGGATATTGCCGGTGTCACAGGGATCACTGCTGCGCAGCGGACAACGCTGATTGCACTGGGCGCGGTCAAAGACTGAAGTAGACCAGCCGCTCCATCTGGCCTTTGCCCAGCGCCTTGATGGTCTTCGCTTTCAGGTTGATGTCACCGAACTTGACGCCACACAACTGCCGTCAGCGTCTCGACCACCGGTGTCTTGGGATCGGGCGGATCGATCGTCTGGACGATGTTGGCTGGCACGAAGCTTTCCTCTGAGCCCCAAGTCCGCTGCTCTGGATGCGGCTTCGCTCAAGATGACTCGCAAAGTAGGCTTGAAGTTTGGCAAAGGTCGTGCGATAATGGCGCAGGGTGTTCGGGCTCAGTCCGGTAACCAGCGAGTTGGATACCGATAACCGGCGGCTGCGTTTTATCGACCCGAGAGCGACCAGAAACTGAGGACCCGTGTGATCTGCGGTTGCGAGGATTTGCTTACCAAAGACCTCACGGGTAGTCATTTCGACTACCCGTGAGGTCTACAGTGGGCGAGATAGGACTCGAACCTACGACCTCACGGATGTGAACCGTGCGCTCTAACCGGCTGAGCTACTCGCCCTCTCGAGATCGGAGTATACCAGCGTTTGCCCGGACGCGCAAGAATCGGGGCGGCAACCCCCAGGGGTCCGGCGGGCGCACGACGTCCATGGAGCGAGCCATCGACTGCCCCATCGCTGCCGAGCGTGCTGCATGCGCGGGATGACGCTGCCGCTGCTCTTCCTGGCCGCGGTCGCAGTCCTCTGCGCCGGCGCCTTCGCCATCGCCTCGCTCGTCGCGCCCGCGTGGCCGGCCGGCGACCCGCCGCGCGGCCGGCCGGCCCCCGCAGCCAGCCCGACTCCCACCCTGGCCGCGCGGCGCTGGACCGCCGCGCCCGCGGCCTCGCCGGTCCAGTACGCGCCGGCCACAGCGACCGCCACCCCAGCGCCGCTGCGCACCGCAGTCCGGCCCACCCCTACGGTCGAAGCGCAGCCCGTCTCGACCCCCACGCCCACGGTCACCCCGACCGCCACCGCCGCGCCGGCGACCAACGCGCGGGCGGCCGATGATGCGTTCGCGCTCGTCCGGCCCGTGCGCAACAGCACCGGCGATTGCCCTGGGTCCTATATCCTCGGCTCGGTGGTCGACCCGTTCGGCGCACCGCTGCCGGGCGTATCGCTGCGGCTGGCCGACGAGTACGGCAACCAGCAGATTCAGAAGACCAAGCAGGGCGCAGGCGAGGCGGGACGTTATGACTTCCCGCTGTTCGGACCGCCGCGGCGCTTCTTCCTGAGCGTCGTGGACTCCCAGGGGCGACCGCTCAGCCGTGAGGTGGAGATCCCCCACGGGGTCGGCCCAGCGGCCTCTGCGCAGTGCCACTGGGCCGACTGGAAGCGGCAGTAGCGCCGTGTCCTCCGTTCCCCGCACCCCACGCAGTTCCGGGCCGGCCGGCGGGCCCTTGCGCGCAGCCGTGCTGGCCGTGCTGCTGCTGGCGGCCGCGCTGCGCTGGTGGGAGCCGGCGCTCGTCGAGTACAAGTACGATGAGGCGCACATCGCGGGCATGGGCCTGGACCTGGCCCGCGGCGCTGCGCCGCTCCTGCTGAGCGGCGGCACCAGCTCCGGCATCCAGCGGGGCGCGCTCGATGTCTATCTGCTGGTG
>CAYRFV010000003.1:31459-55755 GCA_964423545.1 uncultured Anaerolineales bacterium
ACCGGCGGCCACGTGGAGTCGGCCGTCTGGCTTCTGGCCGCGCTCGGTGTGCTGGCGGTTGCGCTGGCCTACCTGCTCGGGCGGTTGGTCGGCGGCGCGCGGGTCGGCCTGCTCGCAGCCGCCTACATGGCCGCCAACCCCTGGTTGGTCTTCTATGACCGGAAGCTGTGGGCGCACATCCAGGTGCTCCTCAGCGTCCTCCTCCTGTTGCTCGCCTGGCGGGTGGTCACCGGAGGTCGCCGCCGCGCCGCCTTCTGGTTCCCGGTCGTCGCGGCGCTGCAGCTTCAGGCGCACCTCCTGGCCCTCCTTCAGGCCTTGAGCTGGTTGGCCGCGTTCATTGTCGCGCCCCGGCGCTGGCTGCGCAGGGAGACTGCGGCGGGCCTGGCGGTTGCGGCGCTCGCGGCGCTGCCCTACCTGGCGGCGCTCTGGCAGCAGGCCGCGCGTCCAGCCGCGGGCGTTGCGACCACAGCACCCGCGGCCCCGCTGTTGGCGCTGCGCGGTGCGGCCCAGCTGTTCGCCGGCGATGGCCTGCACATCCTCGCTGGTCTGCCGCGCGGCGAGCAGACGCCGTGGCGGCTGACGGGCGACCTGGTCGTCCCACTGGCGCTGCTGCTCATGGCGGGCCTGCTGCGCACCGCACTGCGCGGCCGGCGCGGGCCGGACGCGGTTGGCGCCCGCCTGCTGCTGGCGTGGACGGCCGGGCCGGTCGTCGTGCTGGCCCTGGCGCCGCTCCGGCCCCCGCTGCAGTACTGGACCGTGCTGCTGCCGCTGCCCGCGCTCTTTTTCGCGCTCGGCCTGGAATGGGCGGCGCTGGGCGTGGCCCGCCTGGCTGTCTCCGTGCGGGGGACGCGGCCGGCGCCCCCCGCACGGCTGGCGTGGTCGCTGGCGCTCCTCACCGTCGCGCTCCTCGTGGCGGTGTGGGCGGCCGGCTATCGTGCTCTGGTGGCAGCCGTCGACGCGGGCGCGGGCGCGTCCACCTTCGGACCGCCTCTGAAGCGCTGGACGGAGGCGACCGTCCAGGCGCGCGCCTGGGCCGCGCGCCTGGACGTCCAGGAGGTGCGCGTGGCGGTGAACGGCGTCGATCCGGGCTACCAGGGCGAGCCGGCGGCCATCGCCAGCCTGATCGGCAGCCCGCCGTTCGCCCGCTTTGTCGAGCCGTCGTCGCCCGCGGCGTTGCTGCTGGCCCACGATCGCCCCAGCCTCTACCTGTGGGCGGTGGATGCGGCCGAGACGGAGGCGCGCCTGGCGCAGATCGGCGAACGGGTGTGGGAAGGCATGCTGGTGCAGGGACGGGCGCCCGTGCGGCTCTATCGGCTGCCGTCTGCAACCGCGCTCGACCTCGGTGTTCAGCGCCTCGAACCGCCGCCGACCTTCGACGCCGGACTGTCCTTGATCGGCTATGCCCTGCCCGTCGATGCGCGCGCGGGCCAGCCGTTCCAGGTCACGCTCGTGTGGCGCGTTCTCGATCCGCCGATGGCGGTGCGCGGTCGCGACATGACCGCTTTCAATCACATCCTGGATGCGGACGGCCGCGGCGTGGCGCAGGCGGACGGACTGGCGCTCCTGAGCCGCGACTGGTGGCCCGGCGACGTGTTGATCCAGCCTTACGCCCTGTCGCTGCCGGCGGGAACCTATCGCTGGCGCACCGGCATCTACAGCCGCGCCGATGGCGGGCGGTCACAACTGATGGCCGGCGGCGATGCGGTCGACCTGCCGCCGTTTCAGGTGCGATAGGGGAAGCCGCGGCGCGCGGATTTCCAAACGAGCAGGACGGCCGCTCCGATCGCGAGCAGCGTGATCAACAGGCCGCCCCATTCCGCCAGCCCCTCGCGATACGCCAGCGTGACCGTGTAGGGCCCGCCCGCCGGCAGCCCAATCTCCTGCATGCCGTACTCGTTCGGCGTGATGGTCAGCGATCGCCCGTCCGCGTCCGCGCGCCACAGCGGGTAGATCGCCATCCTGGCCGTCAGCGTCGCGCCGGCCGTCGCGTTATCGACCCGGATCACCCAGCGCCGCGGGCTTCGTTCCAGGAGGCGCACGTCCGCGTGGCTGCCCTCGATCCAGGCGGGCTGCGCATCGAGCCGGTGGTAGAGATAGAAGTGGCCGTTGTCCCAGTAGCGGCGGAAGGAGGGGGAGCGATCCAGCCTGCCCCGTGCATTCGTGTCGTCGCCGTCCGCCACGATGGTCGTAATGTTCAAGGCGCGCGCGGCCGAGACCAGACGAGCGTCGTCCAGTTGATCCCACGGAACGCCGAACAGCCGCTGATCGTCCTCCGCTTCGACCTGCGCCGGAAGCTGCTGCGTCCACGGGTTCCCCACCCACAGCAGGCGTGCGCCGGGCGACCAGTGCGAGAAGGTCCCCCCCATGATCTCTCGACCCGTCAGGAAAGGCGTCATCGCCTTGATTGCGGTCGGCGTGATGTCTCCGCTGGGCCAGCGCACCTGGGTGTAGTAGGAAGTGAACAGGACGCGTCCGTCGGCGTGGGGATCGTCCCTCAGCGCCTCCCAGAAGCCGTTGAACGCAGTGTTGCGGAGCAGATCGTCCAACGTGAACTCGTCGATCACGCGGATTTGCCCCTGGATGTCGTTCCACGTGGGTGTGGCTGGCCGCAGCGCGAAGACCATCAGGATGGCTGCGCCGGCAGCCAGGAGCGGGGTGCGCCGGGCGAGCCAGACCACGGCGCCCGCCGCCATGCCGGTGAGCAGGATGAAGGCCAGGTAGTATTCGGCGATGAGCCGGATGGGGTCGAACCTCGTGATCTGCAGCCGGTCGATGACGACCAGCTGCACGAAGAGGATGATCAGTACGAGCGACGCGATCACCAGCATCATCGCGGCCGCCGTCCCCCGGACGCGCCAGTCGCGATGCGCCAGGAGCGCCAGCGCCGGGAGCGACGCGACGAGCAGGTTTGGGAAGACCGCGCCGAACGAGAACCAGTCAAGCGTCTGCGACAGGTTGGTTCGGAGCAGTCCGGCGGCATAGGGGGTCTGATGAGCCAGTAGCGGCGCGACCCACCAGGCGACCAGGCCCGCCGCCAACAGGAGCCAGGCGGCGACCGGGGGCCAGGCCCCCGCGCCACCGTGCAGCGCCACCGTGCGAGCGACGGCATAGCCGCCAACGGCCAACACCACGGCGGGCGTGTGGAACGGGTGGAGCAGGGTAAGGGCCGCGAGCAGTGCAGCCGCGACGACCAGCCGCATGCCGGTGGGGCGCTCGACCAGCTTCCAGCCGGCCAGCAGCGCCAGCGGCGCGACGCCGAACGCCAGTCGTTCGCCCATCAGCCCGATCCGAACCGCCATCGCGCCGCCCCACATCGGCATGAAGGTGAGCCCGACGAGGGCGGCCAGGACGCCGGCGCAGCGGCAGGCGAGCCGGCCGAGCGGCGCCAGCGCAATGCGTACGAAGCCGTACACGCTGAAGATCGGCAGCACCAGCGCGAGGGCCGGGATCAGATTGTAGATGCGCTCCGGCGCCAGACGGCCCAGCGAGAGGATGCTGAACGCCAGGCCGAGCAGCGCGTGCCCCGGCGGATAGAACTGCAGCTCGGGGTAACCGCCATACCAGAGGGGATTCCAATCCACCACGCGACCGAATTGCGGGAGGGAGACCGCCGCCGGATACCAGAAGCGCATGAACTGACCGGGATGGTCGCCCCAGACGAGCAGGTCGTGCAGCAGGTAGTCGCGGGCCATCAGCCAGGCGATGGCGGCAAGCCCCAACACGATCGCGGCGTCGGGCAACCAGGCGGCCAAACGCCGCCACCACCGCCCCTGACCTGCAGAGAACGATTCAGGATGCACCTATCACCCGTCTCATAACGCCGCGGGCCGGGCGCTCTCGAACACCCGGCCCGCGAAAGACGAAACTACTCGTCGTCAGAGCGGGCGAGGGCCCGCCCGGCCACATCTCATGACGGAGGCGCGTGCTTGCACTTGGCGCCGTTCAGCTTGTTGAGGTAGTCACAGACGATCACGTACGGCGCCCGCAGGTTCAGCTCCGGATAGCCAGGCCCCAGGATCGACCAGTATGTCTGCTCGTCCTTGTCCGTCCACTTCACGTCCGGGATATAGATGAGGCTCATCACGCCGATCCACGGCTGCCAGTTCTGCCGCGCATACTCGAACGCCCGGATGATGTACTTTCCCTGCGTCGTGTCGTCGATCCCCGCACCGGCGCCGTGCCAGTAGTAGTCCGAATTGGGCCGGTTATCGGTTGTCCAGCCGAACTCCAACACGGCGATCTGTTTGTTGCCGTCGCCATTGCGCATCATCAGATCGCGCACATCCTCGACGTGGCGAAACGCGTAGACCCGCTTCAGGTCGGTTGGGCTTGGATCGTTGTTGTGGAGCTTCGGATCGGTCGCGACGACCTGAGGATCCATCTCGGGCGGTGCGGCGTAGCCGGCGCCGTGCACCCCCAGCATGTCGAAGTAGCCGTCGCTCTTGCCCCCCATTGCATCGTACATTCCCTGGTAGAACCTGAGATCGGGCATCGCCCGGTTGCTGTCTTCCGTGGTGGGCGCCATGCCCGCGGTGATGACGGTGGCGGTCGGATCGGCGGCCTTGATCTTGCCGTAGGCGGCGCGCAGCATGCGCACATAGGCGGCCGGATCGGGCCGCTTCTTGCCCCACTCGCGGTTCAAGTTGGGCTCGTTCCAGATCTGGTACGCGTGGATGCGGCCCTTGTACCGACCGGCGACCTGCCCCACGAAGTCCGCGAAGTGGGCCGCGTTGTCGGGCGGCTCGCCCGCCCAGAACGGCCGGTCGGGGTCCATGCCGATGCGCACCAGCAGCTTCAGCCCGCGCTTGTTCGCCTCATCGACGATGCGGTCGGCGCGTTCCCAGTCGAAGGCGCCCTTCCTGGCGCCTTCGATGTCCTGCCAGGCGAAGTACTGCTTGACCCATCCGAAGCCGCCATCTTTGACCAGGTCCAGATCGCGGTCCGCGACCTCGGGACGCCACCAGAGGAAGGCCTGGATCCCGTATTCCGGCGAGCGCATCCGTGCAGTGGAGCCGCCAGGGGCCGGCGGACGCGGCGGCGTCGTACTGGTCGCCGTGGCTGCCTTGCCGGGGGCCGTCGTCGGCGCGGCCGTCGACTTAGTGGCGGTCGCTGCGGCCGGAGCCTTCGCGACGGCGGTCGGCCCGACGGCAGTCGGCCCGACCGTGCCGGCCACGGCCGTGGCCTGAGCGGTCGGCGCTGCGGCGCTGGTCGACGGCTCGCTCTGCGCCGCAGCGGTTGCCGGCGGCGTGGCCGTGGCCTGGCTGCCGGCGGGCCGCGGCGTTTTGGTCGGCGTGGGGGTCGCGGTGGCTGCCTGCGAGCTGCAAGACGCGATCACCAAGCCCATAACCAGCACGGAAGCGATGAAGAACCAAGGCCAAATGGTTTGTAAGTAAGTGCAACGTTGCGTCATCCTCTACTCTTGTCCAAGTTGTGTTGCGAAAATCACTGGATCGACACGCTCGATCGTGCCCAGCGCGTCGAAATGTTTGTCGGCGCTCAAGATGCGCGTGATCCGGTTGTGTTGCATGACTGCTGCATGAATTGCGTCGCGGGGCTTCATTCCTGCAGCGCGGTGCGCCTCGTAGATATCGATTGCCAGGCGGACATCTGCCAAGGTCACGGGCAAGACCACCAGCGGATACTTCAACACATCGCGACTGAGCTGCAAACCCTTGTCGGCCAGGCCGATATGGCTGTATCGGTAGAGCAACTCCTGCACGACCTCAGTGTTGATCGCGCCTATAAGCGAACCGGTTTCTACCTCGACCAGGATTCGCACGCAGGACTCTTTGTACACATGCTCGGCGCCGGCAGCGTACATGAAAATACTGGTGTCCAAGAAAACTGCCGGCGCACTCATTCCAGGCTTCCTGCCTCTATCTCGCGTTCCATCAGTTCCCAATCACCCACCGGCAACCTGAGCGCCGCAATCCGTTGTGTTATTACTGGAATCTGCCCTCGCTCCTGCCGCCGCAGCGTCACTTCTTTTCCCTTCACCTCGATGACTACTTCGCTACCCGGCTCGATCTTCAAGCGATCACGGATAGGTTTTGGCAAGACTACCCGTCCGAAACGATCAACCTTCACTGTCTGCGCAAGCATCGCCCCTCCTTGATGACTCGTACGCCGCCTCTGGAGATGGTAGTTGCCAGAGGTTCTACCGGAGTCGTCCCCTAAGAATCTCCTGCGCCGGCCGATCCATGACGCCGAAGGCAGCCATCTCTGAGCCAGGCTCTGTCTTGTTGTAGTTCAGGTTCCACAGGAACGCCGGGCCTACAAACCCCCAACCGCGCATCATGTCGAAGGCTCGCGCAATGTAGTCGCCCTGAGCCTGCTCAGAGTTATACACCGCATACTCGTAGTTCGGCCTCGGGCTACCGGTCGATGCCCAGCCGAATTCGGTTGGCCACAAGCACGTTCCAGAGTCGCCGAACTGGCGCATGATGGCCCAGTATTCCTCCATCGTGTCGCGAAAGTAGAATGATGAATCATTGACGTGCGACGGTCTTCCATAGGTTCCGGCCCGGAAATCTCGTACGCTAACATCCGGCGGGTTGCCGTAGCCGCTTGGATGCACGCCAATGGCATCGCTCCAGCGCGCCAGACCGGCCTGATACATCTGCCTCAGATAGGTCGTATCGCGAATTGCTGCGGGCGGATTCGCGCCTGTAGGAGTGGGCGCGCCACTGACCACAATCATCTTTGGGCAGGCAGCCTTGATTGCATTGTACGCGGCTGCCAGCAGCTGAACATAGCGACCTGCATCGAGCGGCTCATGGCCCCATTCTCGATCCAGGTTCTGTTCGTTCCACACTTCGATGGCCTGAACTCTGTCGCAATAACGCCCTGCAAATGCGCCGACATAGGCAGCGTAGTCGCCGGGGTTTTGTGGAGGTCCTTCTTCCTTGAACCCAAAGGCTGGATTGCGCGCCCAATCTGGCGCCTTGACGATGCTGGCCAGGATCTGGAGACCGTTGTCGTGGAGAGCGTTGATCACATCTTCGGGGAAGTTACGATCGCCTCGAGTCCCCTCGAAGTGTTTCCACGCCAACTGAAACTTGACCCATCGGAAGCCCAAATCCTTGAGCCGGCCGATAGTAGCTCCCCGGTCGCCACCCCACGGATCGATCTGAACGCCATAGCCAAACGAACAGGCGTTCACTGGGCGTGCGGCAGGGGCTGCGGCCCCGGCTGCGGCAGCCGCTGCCTGCGCCTGGGGTGCGGCGGTCGGCGGCGGCGCGACCTTAACGACCGCCACGCTCTGAGCAGGGCCGTCGACCGTCACCAGCTCGGCTGAGACCCAGCCCGCGCCGTTCTTGGCCGCAATCTGCCACCACTTGCCGTCCTCGCTCTTGCCCGTGATCTTCTGACTGGCCCCGCGATCCAGCCGATCGATCACCGGATAGGCCGTGCCGGGGCCCGACCGGACGTTGACGATCTCCGCATCCACCTTGAAGCTGGCGGCGTCCGGCGTTGCGGTGGGCGCCGGGGAAGCAGTCGGCGTCGGCAGGGGCGTGTCGGTCGGCGCTGCTGTGGGCGTGTTGGTGGGCGCCGGCGTATCGGTGGGGGCCGGCGTGCTCGTCGGAACCGGCGTGCTGGTGGGCGCCGGTGTGCTGGTGGGCGCTGCCGTCGGCAGCGGCGTTGCCGTCCGCGGAACGGCTGTCGGCGGGACGGCCGTCACGGCCGCGCGCGCCGACTGCGCCGGCCCGGTCGCGCTCGGCCTGGCGCGACAGGCTGCCGATGACAAGGCCAGCAGAACCAGCACGAACGCCACAACGAACGGTCGGGATCGAGGTCTTGGACGGCGATGAGTCATCGATGATCTTCTCCCGGCAAAGGATGGATGTCAAGGCTTCACGGGCAGGGTCGCGATCGTGCCCGTGATTGCCACGAATTGCGCTGCCAGCCAAGCCGGCTCGTTGTTCACACAGCAGACCTGCAGCCAGGCGTTGTCTGCCGTGCGGGCTGTGACCGTATAGGTCTGACCGACCTGGGCGACGCCGACCGCCGGCTGGACCTGGCTCGGGCCGGTGCGCAGGCTCAGTGGTCCCTCCCGCACCTGGGCTCGCGGCGCGGGCGCCGCCGTGCGCGGGGTCAGGGCCACCGTCGGAGAGAGGACGGCGCCCGCGCGCACAGCCGTCGCTGTCAGGGTCGCCGTAGCGCGCAGCGTCGGGGTGAGTGTTCCCGTGGCGCGCAGCGTCGGGGTGAGTGTTCCCGTGGCGCGCAGCGTCGGGGTGAGTGTTCCCGTGGCGCGCAGCGTCGGGGTGAGCGTTCCCGTGGCGCGCAGCGTCGGGGTGAGCGTTCCCGTGGCGCGCGTCGTCGTCGCCGTCAAACGCGGGGCGGCCGGCGCCGTGAGCTTCGCCTGGCTGGCCGAGAACTGGGTGGCGGTCGCCGGAGGATCGGTCTCGGTGGGCGAGGGCGGAGGCGTCCACGGCTGAGGTCGTCCGCCGGGGGAGCTGCCGCTGGCCAGCGGAATGACCGCTCCGATAGCGAGGGCGAGGATGAGGGTGATGACGGTGAGCAGGAAGGTGGAGGATCGATCACCGATACGCATACTTGACTCTCAGAACCGCCCGGTTCATCGGGGCGCAGAATGTAGCCAGGTGCGACGCGCCCTGACTGTGCGTCGCACCTGGTGGAAGCGTATTGCTGCGTGTGCGTTCGGCGTTCTGCACGATTGGCTTTCGCGATCTGTGCCGTTACTTGGGCATGGCTGCCAACGCAGACTGCGCCGGCCGGCCCATGATGCCGAACGCCGCCAGCTCGGTGCTGGGTTGTGTCACGTTGTAGTCGAGGTTCCACAGGAACATCGGCCCGACCCATCCCCACCCCTTGGCAAGCTGGAAGGCCTGCTTGATGAAGTTGGCTTGCTCGTCCGGGGTGTTGTCCCGGGCGTATTCGTAGCCGTTGTGCGGGTTGGATGTGGACGCCCAGCCAAACTCCGTGGGCCAGATGCGCTTGCCTGCGTCGCCGTTAGCCACCATGACCGCGCGGTAACGCTCCATCGTGTCCCGGAAGAAGAAGCTCGGATGGTTCTTGAAACTGGGTTCGGCCGGATTGCTGTAGCCGAACTTGGCGTCGGGCGGGTTGTTGTAGCCACTGGGATGCGACCCGACGGCGTCGAAGCAGTTTTTGGCCCCCGCAGCGTACATCCGTTGGAGATAGACCACGTCGTCGATGGCCGTGGAGCCATCGTTCACGCCTGTCGGCGTCATGGCGCCTGCAACGACGACCATCCCTGGATCGGCCGCTTTGATGGCGCGATAGGCTCGACATAACAGATCGACGTAACGCCCGACATCGAGCGGCTCGCGGCCCCATTCGTACCACAGATTCTGTTCGTTCCACACCTCGATCGCCTTAACGCGGCCCTTGTAGCGCGCCGCCACTGCGCCGACGAAATCAGCGTACGTCTGCGGATCGGCAGGCGGCCCTTCCACGCCGCGATCGGTGTTGCCGGGCCTTGCCCAGTCGGGAGCCTTCACGATGCTCAACAGCACGTTGAGGCCGCCGTTGGCGAGGTCGCCCACGATGTCGTCCGGGAAGTTCTTCTGACCGGCCGACCCTTCAAAGTTCTTCCAGGGAATCTGCACCTTGACCCAACTGAAGCCCATGCCCTTCGTGGCATTGATGGCTGCGCCTCGGTTGCCCCACGGATCGATCTGCACGCCGTAGCCGAAGTAGCCGCCTGCGGGCGGGTAGGAGGCGCTGGCCGCCGGCGCGGCCGCGGGCTGGCTCGCGGCCACCGGCGCGGCCGCGGCCACTGGCGCCGCCACCTTGACGACCGCCACTGCCTCGGCTGGCCCGGTGACGGTGGCAAAGCGTGCTGAGATCCAGCCAGAGCGGTCTTCGCTGAAGCTGAACTGGAACCAATCGTTCGCCTCGCTCTTCCCCGTGATCCGGTACACCGCGCCATCCTGCGCATCACCGATCTTGGCATAGGCCGTGCCCGGCCCGGAGCGCACGTTGACCGGCCCGTTGATGACGGTCATCTGGGCGAAACTCGGCGTGGGGCTCGGGACGGGGGTCGGGGTAAACACCGGCGTCGGGGTCGGGGTCGGGGTGAAGGTCGCAACGGTGACGCCTGCGGCGCTCTCCTTGTGGACGACGCGCCCGCGATCGACGATAGCGGCTTCGATCTGAACCGCGCCTGCCGCAACCGGGGCAGCCAACGCCACGCTCGGATCCGTCAGGGGGCGCACCTGGCTCACCTGCTTGCCGTCGCTGCCCCTGATCGTCCACTGGACCGCGAAGTTGCTGTCGATCGGCGCGCTGCGGCCTTGCTGGTAATCGCGCATCAGCCGCCAGAGATCTGCATCCAGGCCGTCTGCGGGCAGATTCTCCACCGTGACGCCCTGGATGTTGTATCCCTTCAGCAGATCGAGCTTATGGCTCAGGCTGGCGGCGTTCTCCAGCCAGACCGTGCGCGGCGTGTTCTGGTCATCCTGGTAGCGATAGACATAAGCGCCGATATTCGGATCGTAGACCAGGCCGCTGCTGGGGCGCGACGAGACGAGCGCCAGGTTCAGCGGCTTGCCCGGCTCGACGACCGTCTGGTCGGTCTTGATGCGGCCGAGCAGCGGCTGCAGCGCGTCGCTGAACTTCCTTTGCAGCAGGTAGCTGCCTGCTTGCTCGACGCTCTGCCCGCTCAAGACCAACTGCAGCTTGTAGCGATCGATCTGGCCGGTTGCATAGCTCAGGAGTGCTTCCAGCTGGCCATCGGGCACATATGCGCGCGGATCGACCGGCGCTGGCGCCTTTACGGTATCGGCCAGCATCCCCAGGGTCTGCCAATCGTAGGCTCCGGTGTCCCAGCGATCATCCGCGACCTGGGAGGCAGGCTCCACGCGCACGCTGAGCGTCTTGTTCTTTTCGTGCAGCTTGGCAGCCAGCGCCGCGATGAACTGGTTGTACTCGCCGCGCAGGTTCTGGTCAAGGCCGCGATAGTCGATGTCGATCCCCTTGTAGGCGTTGGCGACGGCCAGGTTCACCAGGGCGTTGATGTGGGCGTCGCGCTGCTTATTGTCGACCAGCATGTTGGCCAACAGATCGCTGCGCACCACCGGTCCGTCGTGGTTGCGGACCAACGGAATCACCTCGTACGTGTTTGTGAGGCGATCCCAGTTCGCATCCAGCGCGCCATCGATCCCACCGTTGGCTCCGAGAAAGAGCCCCGTCGGATACGCCTGGCCCAGTGCGCCCCTGCCTTCAGCGGGCAGAGCATTCGCCTGGGCCACATCGGCGCCGAATACGGGCGCCTTCGGATTGGTCTGCACCACCAGGGCTGATCCGGGCACCGCATTGATGCGCGATTCGATCTGGTCGTCTTCGGGGATGATGCGATGAGGCAACCACTGCCAGCTCTGCTTGGCGTTATCCCACGTGTAGACGTCCAGGGTCTCGTACGGCTCGCTGTCATTCGGGATCGGCATCAGAATGACCGTCTCTGCCGCAGCGTCGCCGCGCGTCTGGATCTGATAAAAGGGGCTCTTGGCGATGAGATGCGTGGGCAGCCCCTTGGCCGCGGCCAGCAACTCCTTGCCCGCGCTGCCTTCCAGGAAGCTGACGCGCGCGATGGAGCTCAACGTCGCTGCGAAAGGCTGCTTCACGGTGCCGGGCAAGAAGGTGACCTGGGTGCCGTCGGGGTCGGTCAGCGTGCCGCCTGCCTGGCTGATCCGTTCCATTCCGAGACCGCTGATGCGCTGCACCAGGGAGATGGGAGGAAGCAGCAATGCTGCGAGCAGCAAGAGGGGAATCACCACAAAGTTAATGATCCGGCTGCCCCTCTTGCCTTCCAGCCAGTTCTCCGAGCGTGAAGGCTTGGGATAGTCAGTGACTGCCATCGGTTCTGTCATGCTCCTAAGGGACAAGTCCGGCGATTGCAGATGTCATGGGCGCGCCGGACAAGAAGTTGCCCGAAGCAGGCGCAATGCGCGCCTCTGGGGGCTTCGGGTCGGGTGAGCCGCTGCTGCGAGCGCCTGACTGGGGCGTTGGTCAAGCACGCTCGACAGACAACAGATGTGAGCTGTCGCTGCAGCACCGTCGATATCGGTCAAACCGTGCATTGCTCCGCGGCAGATCTTGGCCGCCAGATCGTATGAACCGCAAACATGCAGGGGATTCTAGCATAGGCGCGACGTATTGGCAAACAGAGTACCTGACGTGCGCCCGTAGCCGGTGGGACGCGCCTATCAGGACGCAGTCCACCCCTATCAGGACGACGACTGCCAGCGGAAGGTTCCATTTTTTCGACCTTCACGGAACAATATGATATACTCACAGCGTCATCCGGCTATACGGGAGAACACCGATAAGGTGGTGGCATGAGGCCGCTCCGCAAATCGAACTGGCTGCTGATCGCGCTCATCGCCGGCGTCGTGGTGCTGACCCTCGCAGGTCTGGCGCTGTTAGGCGCCTATCTCTATCTGTCTCGACAGGCTGGAGCGCAGGTGGAGTGGATCAGCCCGCTGGAGAGCGTGCGGCCACAGGCGGTTGCGCCGGATCTGGCTGTGTTGTCCCTGGCGGGAGAAGCGGACGACCGGGTCATCCGGGCGGCGTTGGATGCGAATGAGATCGAGACGGCCTACGCCGGACTCGCGCACAGCGTGCTGCTGCCCGACAGCCTGCGCAGCGGGCATTGGCTGCTGGTGGCCGATCGCTACCTGGAAACTGAGCCCGAACGCGCTGCGGCGGCCGTGCGGGCGGCGCTCGACGTGGCTGCGCTCAGTCCCTACCTCGGCGATATGCTCCGGGCGGATATCTCGCTGCAGGCGGCGTCACGCTTCGCCGACCTGCGCCGCGAGGCGGCCGCACGCCTCGCGCTGGAGCAAGCCGACGAGATTGCGCGCCACAGCGTGATGCTGCTTCCGGCTCAGCGCCGCTCCATTCTTGAGCGTGTCGAAGCCGCGTACCGTTCCTTGGGAGATGTCGAGCTCGCGCAGACGCTGCGCAGGCAGATGGAGGTGGCTGCGGCCGGTCCGGGCGTCAAGCTGGAGCCGTATTCGCCGATTCTGCCGGCGCTGCGCGGCGGGGTCAAACTGCCGGAGCCGGTGGTGGCGGCCATCGCTGATCGCCAGCAGGCCGCCGCGCGGCTGGCGGCGCGTTGGCTGAGCGCCGGGCCCAAGGGCCGCGAGGAGCTGCTCGGTGCATTGGGCCGGGCGCTGCTTGCCGAGGATGCGGCTCGTGCCGCGTTCTACGCAACCGCGGCGAACCTGGCCGACGCCGATCGCCTGACGTTGCTCCACGATCGCGTGGCCTGGCTCACCACGAAATACCGGGTGGCGCGCGGGGCGTTCGGTGCACCGTTGGTTCCGGAATGGACGGAGCAGGTCGACGCGATCCGCGAGGCTCTGATCACGGCCAACGCAGACCTGATCAATGGCTACGGACAGCAACTCGACACCCTGCTTCCGGCCGATGCGGCGCCGGCGCGGGTGGAATTGCTCCGGCAGGCCCTGCTCGCAACGCGCCTGGGGCTTTTCCCCGATCCGGGAGCTGAGCAGCCGCTGCGCGACCAATTGCTGGCGGCGTCGGCGGATCTGTGGACGCGACAGGGGGAAAGCGGGCTGCGCAATGTCGTGAGGGAAGCGCAGGGCTACCGCAACTATCTCCTTTTCGGCTCGGATGCAGGCCAGTCACCGGCGCGCCAGCCGTGAACGCGAAGACGGCAGCGTAGAGCAATCGTAGAGGAGCTGCGTAGCGCCATCCATTGACATTCGGCGCCAATCCGGCTATATAGGAAGTGGGGGATAGGCGCCAATCCCAACATGCGCGAGGAGGCTTCCGTATGGATTCGGCGATGATCGCCAAGATCAGTAAAGCGCGTGAGTACGCGCAGCAGCCGGAGCGAATCAGTTTCAAGAGTTTCGAGGTTGAGTTCCAAGGCAAACATCAGTCGTACAAGGTGGCCTACACGAATGGGATCTGGCAGTGCGAGTGCGACTTTTTTGAGCAGCGGGGTGTGTGCAGCCACACCATGGCCATGGAGCGATTGCTCGGTGTGATGTTGAGCGCGCCGGAGCCGGCAACGGCCTGACGCAACAGTAGTAAGGTTCTGTGTGCATGGGCGGGTCTACCTGATCCGCCTCCGGCCAGGGAACGCGGAGGCGATCAGGCGTCGACCCGCCTGCTGTTATTTGACGGGAGCGCGCGGAGGCGCATGTGAAGAATCGGTGGCAGATCATCCTGGGAGTGCTGGTCAGCCTGTTCTTTGTCTGGCTGGCGGTGCAGGGGCTACACCTGCAGGAGATGATGTTCTACTTGCGCACGGCCAACTACGTCTGGCTGTTGCCGGGCATTGCCGTCTATTTCCTGGCAGTGGTGGCGCGCACCTGGCGCTGGCACTACCTCCTCCGTCCTGTCAAGGCGATCCCGGTGCGCAGGCTCTTTCCCATCGTCTGTATCGGCTACTTCGGCAACAATGTCTTTCCCGCGCGACTGGGCGAGCTCCTGCGTGCGTATGTGCTCCGCAAAGACGAGCAGGTGCCGATGACGACCTCATTGGCGCCGATCATCATCGAGCGGGTGTTCGACGGTCTGGTGATGCTGCTGTTCGTCTTTTTCGCTCTGCCCTTCGTCGGCGCCGATCGCATTCCGAACTTCTACCGAGGCGTCGTTGTAGGCGCCAGCCTCCTCTTCTTCGGCGCTCTCGTAGTGTTCCTGTGGGCGGCGATCAGCCCACGACGGACGGATGCGCTCTATCGCTTCTTTGCGGAGCGCTTTCTGCCGGCCCGGCTTCGCCCGCCCGTCGAAGGCTTCTACAGGCGTTTCATGGCCGGGCTGGCCTTCTTGCGCAGCGGCCGCGATGTCCTGATGGTCTTCGTGACCTCGATCGTGATCTGGCTCTTGGAGACGGTCAAGTATTGGTTCGTGATGCATGCTTTTGTGTTCTCTGTGCCCTTCGTTGGGCTGATGCTGATGAACGGCGTGGTCAATCTGACGACGACGCTGCCGTCAGCGCCGGGCTATATCGGCACGTTCGAGGTGGGCGCGCGGGTGCTCGAAGCGCTCGGAGTGCCCTACAGTCTGGCTTTCGGGTATACTGTGGTGCTGCATGCCGCGCTCTGGTTCCCGATCACGCTGCTCGGCGGCTATTACATGCTGCGTGCAGGGATCAGGTGGCGCGACGCGGCGGCAATCAAGCAGGATGAGGGGATGATGAGCGAAGGGAGCAGCGCGTGACTGGGCAGAAGGGTGCGATCAGGAAGACGACTCTGGACAACGGCTTGACCGTGGTGCTGCGTGAGATGCACCACGCGCCAGTCGCCAGTTTCTGGATCTGGTACCGGGTGGGCAGTCGCAACGAGCATGCCGGGATCACCGGCATCTCGCACTGGGTGGAGCACATGCTCTTCAAAGGCACGCCCACCTACCCGCAAGGCGAATTCGATAAGGCCGTGGCCCGCGAGGGCGGCATGTTCAACGGCATGACCTGGATCGATTTCACGACCTACTTCGAGACGTTGCCGTCCGCTCGCATCGATCTGGCGCTGCGAGTCGAGGCCGATCGCATGGTCAACGCTATTTTCGATCCGGCCGAGACCGAACTGGAGCGCACGGTCATCATCTCGGAGCGGCAGGGCAACGAGAACGACCCGGGCTTTCTGCTGAGCGAGGCGCTGCAGGCCGCAGCGTTTCAGGCGCACTCCTATCATCATTCGGTGATCGGCTGGCAGTGCGACCTCGAAGCGATGACGCGCGACCAGCTCTATTCGCACTATCGGACGTTCTACGCGCCGAACAACGCCATCGTTGCGGTCGCAGGCGATTTCGAGACGGACGCGATGTTGTCGCGCATCGAGGCGCTGTTCGGCCCCGTGCCCCACGGCCCGGCGCTGCCGCCCTTCGCGGTGCAGGAGCCGGTGCAGCGCGGCGAGCGCCGCGTCACCGTCGAAGGGCCGGGCTCGACTGCCTATCTCGAGGTCGGCTACCGGGCGCCGCGCGCCACAGATCCCGACTTCTATCCGATGGTGGTGCTCGATACGATCCTGGGCGGCGCCAAAGGCATGTCGCTGATGGGCGGTCGCACCGCCAACCGCAGCTCGCGGCTCTACAAGGCGCTGGTCGAGACGGAGCTGGCTGCGGACGCCGACTGCGCGATGACTTCCACCATCGACCCATACCTTCTCAGCCTATCGGCCACGGTGCGTCACGGTCACACCCTCGATGAGGTCGAGTCCGCGCTCTTCTCCGAGGTCGACCGGGTGTTGGCCGAGCCCGTCACGCAGGGGGAGCTGGACAAGGCGATCAAACAGACGCGGGCGCAGTTCGCCTATTCGAGCGAGAGCGTCACCGACCAGGGCTACTGGCTCGGCTTCAGCGAGATCCTGGCGGAAGTGGGCTGGTTCGGCAGCTTTCTGGACCGGCTGTCTGCGGTCACGGTGGCCGATGTGCAGCGAGTGGCGCAGGCGTATCTCCAACCCAAGCTGCGCACGGTCGGCCGCTATGTGCCGACCGGCGACGACGGCGCCGCGCCTGACGGCGCAGGGGAGGCGGACGGTGAATAGCGGATTGCAACAAGTGCTGCATCGGGCAGCGGGAGGAGACCGGCGCACCGGCGCACCGGAAGGGCGCGGGCGCGCGCTGCGTCCCCTGCTCTCGGCCTCCGGCTCGGCTCTTCCCGGCCCCCAAGACGTGCTGCGCACCACCCTGCCCAACGGCATCACCGTGCTGGCGCGCGAGAACTGGAGCGCGCCGTCGATCGTGCTGGAAGGCTATCTTCAGGTGGGCAACCTGGATGAGCCGGCGGACCTCACCGGACTGGCCTCGTACACATCGAGCCTGTTGAGCCGCGGCACCCATCGCCGCTCCTTCACCGAGATCAGTGAGACGGTGGAGGCGGTCGGAGCGTCCATCGGCTTCGGCGCGGACCGGTACACCACAAGCTTTTCGACGAAGTCGCTGGCCGAGGATCTCGATCTGGTGCTCGATGTGTTGTCCGATGAGCTGCGGCGCCCCGCCTTCCCGGTCGACCACATCGAGAAAGTGCGCGGCCTGCGCATGACCGCCATCGCCGAGCGCGAGAACGATACGCGCCAGATGGCCAGCATGGCTTTTCGCGAGCTGGCCTATGGCGACCACCCGTTGGGTCGCAACCTGCTGGGTACGCGCCAGACGAACGCCGCGATCCGGCGGGACGCCCTGGTCGAGTTCTACGAGACGTTCTACCGGCCCCAGGGGATGGTGATCGCCGTAGTAGGCGCCATTCCGGCGGATGAGGCGGTCGCGAGGGTGACGGCCGCCTTCGGCGACTGGGGGGGCGACCGCCCGGCCCGCGCTGCGCTGCCGTCGATTCCGCCTCTCGAAGGCGTGCGCGAACGCCGGGTGTCGATGCCCGAAAAAAGCCAGTCGGACATCATCATGGGGTGGCCTGCGATGCGCCGGCTCGACCCCGATTTCGACAAGGCCCGGCTGGCGAACACCGTGCTCGGGGTGTTCGGCATGATGGGCCGCCTGGGCACGAATGTGCGCGAGCGCCAGGGAATGGCGTACTACGCTTACAGCCAGCTTGCGGCCAACCGGCAGAGTGGGATGTGGCTGGCGATCGCCGGCGTCAACCCGGCCAACGTCGAGCGGGCCATCGGCTCGATGCTGGACGAGGTGCACCGGCTCGCTGACGAGCGGACGCCGGAAGATGAGCTGGCCGACTGCAAGCGCTACTTGACCGGCTCGTTGCCGCTGCAACTGGAGACGAACGACGGCGTCGCCAGCATCCTGGTCGATATCGAGTGGCACGGCCTGGGACTCGATTACGTCCAGCGCTACACCGGCATTATCGAGGGCCTGACGGCTGACGACGTGCAGCAAGCGGCGCAGAAGTACCTGGGGACCGGCAGGTATGTCCTGGCCGTGGCGGGGCCCGGATAAGGTTCGGCTTCGCACTCGCGAAGGTCGACGGACAGTGACGTGAGCCTGGCCGTGACGGAAGAGGATCCTATCCGCAATCTCTCGGTCGGCGTCGATCTGGTTGAAGTGCGCCGCGTGGCGTTGATCGCCACGCGCTACGGCGAGCGGTTCAGTCGTCGCGTCTTCACCGAGCGTGAGCTGGCCGATTGCGCCGGCCGTGCCGAGTCGTTAGCGGCGCGCTGGGCGGCCAAAGAGGCGGTGGCGAAGGCGCTCGGTACAGGCTTCGGACCGGTCGGCTGGCGCGAGATCGAGGTGGCGCTGGACGGGGCCGGCTGTCCCCAGGTGCATCTGTATGGGCGGGCAGCCGGGCTGGCCCAGGCGCGCGGCCTGACGTGCTGGGCGCTGAGCCTATCCCATGACGGCGGGATGGCGATCGCCTTCGTGGTGGCCATGTGACGGAGCTTCGAGGCCTGGAACGGCGGCCGTTTGTCGGGGTCGCGATACGCTCCATCGGCCGCAAGGTCTTGACGCCAGCAGAGGCGCCCATCGCTATCGTGCCGCTCATCGCCGACGATGCGTCGTTCGAGTGGGCAAGACAGCCAGCCGCTTCAGCGATTCAGCCAGCGGGCGCGCGGGGGGATCATGCGGTTGCCTTCCCCGCAGGAGCTTGGAGCAATGAGCCGCGTCGCCGGGCGCAGCCGGCGCATGAGCGCAGGAATGGATGACCAGCGACGCGACGGCGCGGGAAACAAGCCGCACGCGCCGCGTGCGGCTTGGTGTCAGATGGCGCCGGCCTGGCTCACCGGCACGCCTTCCCTATTCGCCTTCGCCTACCGGTTCGCCCGACGTGCCCAGGAAGCCGCGTCCTTGTGCAAAGTAGACGTTGATCGGTTTCTCATGGCGGAGAACGTCGAGGACGCCCTGGAACATAGCCGACGGGAGATGCATCTTGATGATCCCGCCGTCGTTTGCGTCCGGCTCAAAGAACATGCCGGGGTCGTTGAACCGTAGCCAGGCCAGGGTGTTGCCCGCCGCATCGCTTAACTGGATCTGCGCGCGGTTGGTCTGGTAACCGTCTGGCCCACCATAGAACAGAACGCTGTAACTTGAGACTGCGGGCATCGGATCACCTTCTTTCATCGAAATCCACGCTGCGAGTATAGCATCGCGGCGCCTGCCGCGTCAACTCGCCCCGGCGACGCGAACCCGCTCTGGGAGAACGGGTCCGCGCCGCTGCACTCACGGTGTGATCGTGAAGGTCGCGCCGGCCCCGCGGTCCCATACCTCCGGGTGATACATCTGGTAGGCCGTCGGAGGCAGCGTCAGGAACTCGCCCGGCAGGCTGGCCCGCACCTGGTAGCGGAACTCGTAGCTGCCCGGCTCCAGCCAGGTGGCGAAGAGCGCGGTCTTTTCATCCCGCAGATCGACATGGGTCGGCGTCCACCACCAGTTCCAGCGCCAGTCCTTCGCGGCGGCCTGCCCCGGCGCGCCCGGCCGCACCTGCTGCACCTCGGGCCCCTGGGCAGTGGTCGAGGTGGTGCGCAGGCTCGTGTCGATGGCCTCCGCACCCGCAGGCAGCGGGTCTTCCACGATCAGGTAGTAGAGCTGCTGCGGTGCGACGATGCTCAGCCGTACGTCAATCACGTCGCCGACTTTCGCGGCCGTGACCGGCGGGCACTCCGGTGCGGCGGCTGGCCTGCCGCTCCTCTTGTCGCCCGGCGCGGCCGTCGTCGAGGCCGCGGGCAGTCCGCAGTCCGCCAGACGATACTCCCGGCTGACGACTACCCCGCGGTTCAGCGGCTGAACCTGCGCCACCGGCTCGTAGCTGTTGAGGTGCGCCGTGTAGTAGAGCTGCCCCTTCCCGGTCTGGCCCGGAGCCTGGCCGCGCTGGATCACCAGCGCGTGGGTCTGGTCGGCCAGCAGGGTGGCGACATCGGCCCGCAGCGTCGTGACCGTCCCGACCGTCGCGGGCGTCACCTGGCCCTGGCCCAGCGCCGCGTCGTTGAGCAGGCCGCGCCAGGTGTAATCCCCTTCGAGCTCGCCCGCGACGGCCATCCAGTCGGTCAATCCCATGATCGCCCAGGCGCTCTCCTGCGTCGTCTCCCAGTGATCGGCCTGCCGTGCGCCCATCAGCCAGCGGACGGCATTCGGCGCCAGGCTGTGCTTCGGGTCGAGCCGCGCCAGCGCGGCGACGATGATGGCGGTGGTGCGGGTGTCGGTGTTCATGTTGCGGGAGTCGAGCCAGGCCTCCTCCCAATGGGTCGCGGTCCCGCTGGTGACCGCCCGGCTCGTGATGTCGGCCAGCAGCGTCTGGATGCGCGGCTTGCTCGCCGCATCGTCGATCAGGCCGAGCGTCAGCGCGAGGATCGCCTTGCCGTAGAGGCTCAGCGCCTCCCGCCGCTCGTAGAGCGCGCCGGCCCGGTTCGGCTCGGCCGCGCCCGCCTCGGCCATCGCATGGAGGATGAGCGCCTGCCGGTTGAGCTCCCACGGCTTCAGGCCGGCCGGCGCCTCGACCCGGCCCTTCAGGTAGCGGACGCCGCGCTCGAGTGCGGACGGATCGACCGTGAAGCCGGCCCGTCGGGCCCTGGCCATCCCGAGCACCACGTAGCTGCTGACGGTGGGATCGCTGGCGTCTTTGGCCCACCAGCCCCATCCGCCGTCGATGTGCTGCCCGGCGTACAGCCGCTGTAGCCCCACGCCGACCTGCTGTGCGAGCGGCGTCGCCAGCTCAGGCCGGGTCAGCCCCAGCGTCCGGAGCGCCTGGAAGGTGACGACGTTCGGCAGGAAGCGGCTCACCGTCTGTTCGGTGCATTCGTAGGGATAGTGTTCCAGGAAGTCCAAGGCGCCGAGCATCCCGGCCGCCAGGCTCGGCTCCAGTCTCACCACCAGCTCCCCGCGCGTCGGATCCGCGTTCGGCGGCAGGCGGAACAGCTCCAGGCGGCTTTCGTTCGGCCCCACTTGGCCGCTGGAACCGGCCACGGACGGCGTGCTGTAGCGATGGACCGGCAGGACCACCTCGACCGCGTCCGACAGCCGGCCGCCGGCCGCGGACTGCTTTTCGCCGGCCGCCGACATCAACACCTTGACCTGATCGGCCGCGGTCTGCGCCGTGACCGGCCAGCCCACCTTGGCCGTGTCGCCGGCCTTGAGGATCACCGTGCGCTGCGCGGCCGCGGCCACCTCCAGCCCCTCCGCCTTCAGTCTGACATCGACCTTCACCTCGTCCTGCGTGTTGTTGTGCACGATGGCCGCGATCTCGGCCCGGTCTCCCTCGACGAAGAAGCGCGGCAGGATCGGGCGCAGCAGCAGCGCCTTGGTCGCGATCACGTCCGCCCTGGCCTGGCCCACCTGCGTCCTGGCCGTGATCGCGCGCGCATCCATCGTCCAGGTGGTCAGGTTGTCGGGCAGCGCCAGCTCGACCTCGGCCCTGCCGTCAGGACCGGTCTTGACCGCAGCGTTCCAGTAGGCGGTGTCGGGGAACTCGCGGCGGACGGTGAGATCGCCGCCATCGCCGCCTCCGCCTCCGCCGCCCTTCCCGCCCTCGGCGAGCTGCGCCACCAGGCGGTCGACGTTGATCACGAGGGTCGCGGCGGTGGTCACTCCCAGCCCGCGCTCCCGGTAGAAGCGATCCATCATCGAACCGGCGAAGTCGCCCGCCAGCGCCAGCACCGCCTTGTCCACCAGCGCCAGCGACGTCTCGGCCGAGACCGGCTTGCCGGCCGCGTCCAGGGTCTGCACCTCCCAGGTCATCTTCTCGCGCGGGCCGACGCGCAGGGTCTCAGTGGCTGCTGCGGACGCGGAGACCGGCGCAACCTGGCGTGGGGTCAGCACCACCTGCAGCGCCTTGTCTGCCACCGACACCTTCAGCGGCGCCAGGCCCATGCGGAAGGACGCCGCGGGCGAGGCGGCATCCATCCCCTTGACCAGGATCAAGGAGGCGTACACGTCCGGCGCATAGGCCTCCAGGATCGGGAGGGAGATCACCTGGCTGTTGCGCTCGATGTCGATCACCTCGTGGCTGAGGATGCCGCCGCGCTCGATCGAGAGCAGCGCCTTGACCGGCGTCTGGTACGGGCTGGCAGCCAGGAGCCGCGCTGTATCGCCTACCGCGTATTCCTTCCTGTCCGCGACCAACTGGATGCGATCGTTGTTCTCCTGCCGCCACGCCACATAGTCCGGGCCGCTCACCCACGCATACGTCGCGCTCCGCACCGCGTGGCCGGCCCGGTCGCGCGCGGTCGCCTCGATCTTGTACTCTCCCGGTTCGGTCGGCGTGAAACGGAAGACGGCCGCGCCGTCGTTCCCCGTCGCCAGCGTCTCGCTGTAGACCGGGGTCTTCTCGGCCTTGCTCATCCAGTAGAAATGGCCGTCCTCAGCCTGCTCTTTGACGCTGTACCAGCGAGTCCGGCTGGCGACCAGCGCCACGTCCGCCTCGCTCACCGGCTTGCCCTGCGGATCGACCGTCAGGACGTCGATGGCGACCCGCTCGCCTGCTTTGGCCACGTAGCTCTGCGGCCGCAGGCCGATGTAGAAGTCCGCCTTGTGCACGATGGCGTTCGCCTGTGTCGAGACCGCCTGCCCGCTCGCGTCCAGGATCGTGATGTCGAAGACATAGCGCTGGCTTTGCGGGAAGCGTGTGATGTCGGCCGGAACGGTGAAGGTGTAGCGGCCGTCCGGTCCGGTGACCCCCTCCCCCTGGCTCAACGCGCCGCCATGCGTCGATCGAGAGGGCGTGTACCAGTCCCAGTCGGTGAAGCTGTAGGGGCCGCCCTCCGGCGGTTCGGGCAGGCTGAAGTTGTAGTCGCTGGCCAGCAGCACCCAGCGCACCTCGGCGCCCGTCACTGGCTCGCCGAAGTAGTAGCTGGCCTGCACCGTCGTCTGAATCTGCTCGCCCTGGACGTACTCGGGACGGTCGGTCTGCGCGCTGACCTCGTATTCCGGCTTCCGATACTCGGCCACCTGGAAGCTGACGCTGAAGCTCGTCTCCGGCCGGTCCTCGGCCGGCAGCCCATCGGGCACGATCACCTGGACGCTGTAGTAGCCCAGCCCCGCGTCCTGGTCGAGCGCCAGCTCGCCGTGGGCCGCCCCCATCCCATCCAGCGTCAGGCGCTGGCTGGAGAGCTCCTTGCCTTCCCCGTCGCGGATCGTCGCCGTGATCGCCTGGCCGGGCGCAGGCAGGGTGTAGAGCGCATCGTCGTCGCGTCGGATGAGCGCCTTCCAGTAGACCGTCTGGCCGGGGCGGTAGATCGGACGATCGGTGTGGACGTAGCCGTTGTAGGGCTCGGCCGCGCCGGCCGACGGTGCGCCGAAGTCCCACGGGGAGATGCCGTCGCTCCATGCGCTCGACGCCACGCCGAACCCCCCGTCGGGCGTCCTGGCCAGCGCCAGCAGCGGCTCCCACACGCGTCGCGGGGGATCGAACTGGACCTGCGCGACGCCGTCGGCATCGGTCGTCGCCTGCCGATCGAGCGCGGCGCCGTTGGTGAAGCGCACGGTGGCGCCCGGCGCCGGCTGCCCGCTCTTCAGGTCGGTGACCCACGCCAGCGCGCCGCCGGCCCAGGCCTTGAGGGTGACGTTGTGCGTCGTGCGCGCCAGCAGTTGGCGCTGCGACTCGCTCCCCTCCGGCAGCTGCGCGGTCTCGCTGTCCACGACCAGGGTGTAGAGCCCCGGCGGCACGGGCTGCCCCTCCGGGGTCTGCAAGGTGGCGGTCATCACTCCGACCGCGTTGCGCGGGGCCGCGGTGCGGACGTTCCACTCGCGCACCAGGTTCGGCCGGGCGGGCGCATAGCGGCTCCGCGTCTCCCAGGCGTCGCGCCCCGTCAGCCGCACGAAGTCGTCATCGGGCACGCGCCACAGGCCGAAGGAGAGGTCGCCGACGTTGCGGTAGGTGACCGCGGCAACGGTCGTCGTGTACGCGTTGTAGGCGCCGACGCTGCCGCGGCTCTGGAGGGAGATGAAGGGGTCGAGCTCGCGCGTCGTGAAGCGCACCACCTGATCCTGCCCCAGCAGGTTGCCGTACGGATCCGCCACCTTCCCAGAGAGTGTCACCGTGTAAGCGGTGTTCGGCCCCTTGGCGAAGTTGACGTTGAGGGAGCCGTCCCAGTCGCTGTAGCTGGTGAAGACCTGCGTCGGCCGGGGCAGGACCGTCACCGTGCCGCTGACGAGGCTGGCGCGATTGAGAGGGCTGGCGAATTCGAAACGGACGCCCCCGGTCGTGGCGGCGCGCAGATCACCATCGCGCGGGGTGGTGCGCACGATCTTGGGCGGGAAGACCGTGGTGAACTCCTGGCCGCTTGCCGTGCGCAGCGCGCCCTGGCCGTTCGCCGGCCTGGCGGACCGGGCGATGCTGGCATAGTAGCGCGTGCCGAACTCGAGCGCCCGCGCCGGCTTGAAGCTCATCGCCGTGCCGTCGGCGTTCCAGCTGAAAACTCCCGGTATCGTCTCGGTGGTCG
>CAYRFV010000004.1:0-18624 GCA_964423545.1 uncultured Anaerolineales bacterium
GGGGCGACCACGCGACCGGGGCGACCACGCAGGGTCGCCCCTACCCCTTGATGCCTGTGAGCGCGATTCCCTGGACGAAGGTCTTCTGCAAGAAGAAGAAGAGCAGGATGATCGGCAAGGTGATCAGCACCGAGGCCGCCATCAGCAGCTCCCACTCCGCGCCGTACTGCGAGCGGTACTGATAGATGCCGAGCGAGAGGGTGTAGAGCTTCTGGTTGTTCAGATAGATCAGCGGGCCGAGGTAATCGCGCCAGCGCGCGATGAACTCGAAGATCGCCACGGTCGCTAGAGCCGGCTTTGCGAGCGGCATGATCACCGACGCGTAGATGCGCAGTTCGCTCGCGCCGTCGATGCGCGCCGCCTCCGACAGCTCCATCGGGATAGACATAAAGAACTGGCGCAGCAGGAAGATGTAGAGCGCGCCCCCGAAGTAGTGAGGAACAATCAGCGGCCGGAAGTCTCCCACCCACCCCAGGTTCTTGAAGACCAGAAAGAGCGGAATCAGCGTCACCTGAAAGGGGAGCATGAGCGTGGCGACGGTGAGCGCAAAGAGGAAATCGCGCCCCCGCCACGGGATGCGTGCAATGCTGTAGGCCACTAGCGAGCAGGACAGAAGCGCGCCGACGGTCGCGCCGACGGCAATGATCAGTGTGTTGCGGAGATACAGAAAGAAGTCGATGTAGGTGACGGCCGTCGGGTAGTTGGACCAGCTCGGCGGAATCGGAAAGAGGATGGGGGGGTGTACATAGAGCTGCGGCTTTGACTTGAGCGAGGTCGATAGCATCCAGAGGAACGGCAGCAGGAAAAGAAAGGCCGCCGGGATCAGAGCGGCATGCTTCAGGATGCTGCCAATCGTCTGTTTGACGTGCTTCCTGGTCACTCTGATACGCGGCGCCGATCGCTGCGGAGCCGTTGCCTGGGTCTCGACTGCCATTGCGCCTGTCTCCCCGTTATCTGTGCGTCATGTGTGCCGGCTCGCTGCAGCTCGCTTCTATGACTGTTCACCGCCCAGGTAGAACACCCATGCCCTTGACGTGCGAAAGACGATCAGCGTCACGATCAAGGTTGTCATAAACAACAGCCACGCGAGCGCCGAAGCGTATCCCATGTTGAAGTACTGGAACGCCTGTTTGTAGAGATAGATCGAATAGAAGAGCGTGCTGTTCGCTGGAAACCCTGTGCCTCCCGTCATGATATAAGGGATCGCGAAGAACTGGAGGGAGGCAATGATCAGGGTGATCAGTTGGAAGAAGATGATCGGGGTCATCAGCGGCACGGTGACATGCCACAGCCGGCGAAAGAAGCCTGCGCCGTCGACGTCCGCCGCGTCATAGAGATCCTGCGGCACATCTTGCAGCCCGGCGAGGTAGAGCACGACCTGCTGCCCGATGATCCACAACGCAAGCAGCACCAGGGTCTGTCGCGCCATCTGGGGACAGGTCAGCCAGCAGAGCCGGTAGATGCCGAGCCACTCGAATGGGATGTTGACCAGCCCCGATCCGGGCGTGAAGAGATAGATCCACACCATCGCGAGCGCGACTTCGGGGACCAGGGTGGGCAGGAAGTAGATCGTGCGATAGACGACCTGTCCCCTGATCTTGGCGTTCAGCATCAAGGCAAGGGAGAAAGCCAGCAGAATGGCGAGCGGGATGGAAATGACAGCGAAATAGAGGGTGTTGAACACCGCGTCCCGAAAATCAGTGTCGTTCGTGAACAGCTTGACGTAGTTTGCCAGTCCGATCCATACCGGCGTCTGGACCGCGTTGAACCGGGTGAAGCTGTAGAAGGCCGAGGCTAGGGTCGGATAGATCCAGAATACGAGCAGCCCGATCAGCCACGGTGAGGCGAACAGGAGACCGTTGATGGTGTTGCGCGTGCTCTGGCGCATCCGCCGCCGATGGGGTCTCGCGACAGCCGTTATGCTTACCATGGCTCTCCTCTGTCGGGCTGGCTGATACGAATTGGGGAGGGAACGTAGCGCAATCTGCCAGATTGCGCTACGTGGTACAACGACGCTGCCGCGGCACGTCGGCCAAACGGGACGGCCGACGCGCGGCTTATCCGAAGAAGCCGGCGTCCTGCAGGTCCTTGTTGATCGTATCGTCGATGTTCTTCAGGCTGTCGACGACCGACTTAGTGCCGTGCGGAATCTCATCGCGGAAAGCCTTGACCTGCATGTCCCACAGCTTGCTGCCGAACGGGATCGGCGGCCGGGAGTGAGAGACCGGCAGCAGGTCCATGAAGACCGCGTGCAGCGGGTCCTCGCGGAAATACGGATCTGCGGCAGCGGACTTGGTCGTCGGGATATGGTAGGTGTCCTTGTTGTACTTCAGCGAACCCTCGGGTCCGCACGTGTATGCCACGAAGTCGAACGCATTGGGGACATCCTTATAGCCCTTCGGCACCGCCCAGCTCCAGCCACCGGCCCAACTGGCGTGCGGCGCCGGGCCCTCCGGCCCCGGCAGCGGCACGACGCCGTATTTGCCGTTCGGCTTGTACTGCTTCTGCTGCGCCACCTTCCAGTCGCCGCTGCAGGTCGTGGCGAACTGCCCGGTCCAGAACCAATCGTTGGGGCCGCTGCAGGTGGCGCCGGTGCATGCAGCCATCATGGCGTCGATGTCCTGGATGCCGATCTCATTGACCCAGGCCTTGATGTACTCCATCGCCTTGACGTTGTTGGGATGGCTGAAGGTGATCTTCTTCGTCTTGGGGTCCTGGAACTCCCCTTTGAACGCGAAGCCCCAGGTGTAGAGCCAGGCCTGATCCCAGAGCGGATGGAAACCGAAGCGGGTGATCTGCCCGCCGCTCCCCTTCTTGGTCAGCTTGGCGGCCATCTGCTTCAGCTCGTCCAGCGTCTTGGGCGGCTTCTCCGGGTCGAGGCCGGCCTCCGCGAGGATCTCCTTGTTGTACCAGAGCGCGCGGGTGTCGGTGTCGAACGGCAGCGCATAGATGCGATCCTTGTAGGTCGCTTCGTTCCACGCGAAGTCGAAGTACTGGTCGGCCGTCACGCCGACAGCTTTTGCCTGGTCGGTGATGTCCGTGAAGAACCCCTGGTACGCGAACTGCGGCACGGTGAAGCGGTCGGCATAGTAGGCGGCCGGGGGCGTGCCGCCGGCGACCGCCGTCAGCAGCTTTTCGTCCGCCTGGCTGCCCGAGGTCTGCGCGATGTAGACGAACTCCACCTTGTTGCCCTTGGTGTTCTTCGCGTTGTAAATATCGATGATCTCCTTCTGGGACTTCTGGGCGACATCGGTCATGCGCGACCAAGCCTCCATGGTCGCGCCGGGCTGCAGCGGCCGGGGGCGCCGTTGTGGCGGCGGGCGCTGCGGGCGCGGGGGCACTGGGAGCTGGCGCCGGCGTACATGCCGCCAGCGCTACGGTGCCCGCTGCGATACTGGTGTACTGAAGAAACCGGCGTCTCGAAAGCTTCTGCTTCATCGGTGTTACCTCCTTCTGAGCAGAAAGGGGATTAAGGTGAGACTGGCCAAGTACGTACACAGCCTGTACACAGCGGAAAGTGCGGTTGCCGCACCGGGAAGAGACCCGGACCGGCAACGTCAGGGGGCCATCACGTTGATGGGACAACAGCCACGACAATCAGCGATCAGCGTGTCTAGCCGACACTGACTATCGACATCATAGTCCTGTTTGCGCGGTATGTCAAGCCCTTTTCGCGACGTCGCAACGCCCACTCGCGTGGTGAGGGCCCCTCTCACGTGGCGAGCGGCGCCGCAGGCGGGTCGCAGGCGGCGCTCCAGGAGGTGGATGCCGGACGCAAACAAGCCCGGCGCTCCCGGTGAGGCGCGCCAGGCTTCTCGAGTTGCATGTCCGCCGTGCGGGCGGGGCGACCTTCGATTACCCCTTCAGCGACCCTGCCAGCAGCCCGCGCATGAAGAACTTGCCGAGCGCGAGGTAGACGATGATCGTGGGAAGCGCGGCGAGCAGTGCGCCCGACATCTGCACCTGCCACTGCGTGGTGTAGGTGCCGGCCAGGTTCTTGACTGCGACGTTCACCGGCGCGAGTCGCGGGTTGCTCACCACGATCAGGCCGATCAGGTAGTCGTTCCAGATGGTGGTGAACTGCCAGATCAGCACGACGGCGAACGCCGGGAAGGAGATGGGCAGCAGGATCCAGCGATAGATGCCGAAAAAGCCGCAGCCGTCGATCTTGGCCGCGTCGATCAGCTCGTTCGGGATGCCCGCGAAGTAGCCGCGGAACATCAGGGTGCAGATCGGGATGCCGAAGACGCAGTGGACGAAGACCACGCCGGCGAGCGAGCCGTACAGCCCCAACGCCATCAGCGTATACACCAGGGGAATCAGCACCCCCTGATACGGCAGGAACATGCCGACCAGGAAGAGGATGAAGATCAGGTTCGAGCCGCGGAACTTCCACTTGGCGAAGATGTACCCGTTGATCGAGCCGATGAACGCGGAGATGATCGCGGCCGGCACGGTGATCATCAGGCTGTTCCTGAAGTTCGGCGCCACCTTCTCCCACGCCTGGCTGAAGCCGTCGAGGGAAATGGGCCACGGCAGCGCCCACATCGTGGCGATGTTCACCTGGTCATAGGTCTTCAGACCGGTGATGATCATCAGGAAGATGGGCAGCAGATACCAGGTCGCCGCAGCGACGAGGATGAAGTAGATCGCGCCGCGCGAGAATCGCCGTTGCAGCGTCATCGGCTACTCCTCCAGTTGCAGGCTGGCCAGATACGGCCCCACCAGAATCGCGGCCAGGAGGATCATCACCCCGGCGATCACCGCGCCTGACGACATCTTGTTGGATTGGAAGGTGAGCTGGAACATATGAAAGGCCAGCGCATCGGTGCTGAACGCCGCGCCAGTGCCCAGCACGGCCGGGATGTCGAAGATGCGGATCGAGCCCATGCCGGTGAGCACGACCGCCGTGAAGGTGACAGGCGCCAGCAGCGGGATGATGATGCGCCGGTAGAGCTGCCAGGTGCTGGCCCCGTCGATTGCGGCTGCCTCCTTCAGCTCATGCGAGATGCCGCGCAGCCCGGCCAGGTAAAGCGCCATCACATAGCCCGAAAACTGCCAGGTCGCAGCGATCGTCACGGCCAGGATGCCCCAGGTCGGGTCGGTGTACCATTTCGATTTCATGAATCCCAGGCCGACCGCCTCGAAGAGCTGGTTCAGCCCGGCTGAGGGATACATCAGCCAGCGCCAGACGACCCCGGTGACGATCCCGGAGACCGCAAACGGGAAGATGAAGATCGTGCGAAAGACCGCTTCGCTCCTAATCTTGGAATCCAGGAGCGAGGCGAGCAGGAAGCCGACGACGATGCACTGCGTCATGAAGCCGGCGGCGTATAGCACCAGGTTGCGCATGTCGATTTGAAAGCGCATATCCTGGAACATGTTCAGCCAGTTTTTCAGGCCGACGAAGGTGTAGTCGGGCAGCAGGGTGGGCCACTTCACCACCGACACGTAGAAGGTGTAGGCGATGAAGAAGTAGATGAAGATGGCGACCGCCACGATGGATGGGATCAACACCGCAACGGCGATCGCCCTGTCGCCACGTAACCTGGATCGTCGCCGGTGCGGAGTCGAAACGGGGGCAGCATCGCCGCCCCCTGGAATCGCGGTCGCCGGGCTATTTCTGGAACCCGGCATCCTTGGCGGCCTTGAGGATCGCAGCGGCGGCTTGATCGACATCCTTCTTCGTGGCGAAGACGTTGATGGCGTTCATGTAGTCGGTCATGAAAGCGACCGGAGCCGCAGCGCCGTGGACGATGCTCGGGACGAGCTTCTCCTTCTTCCAGGCCTCCATGGCCCACTTGTGGTAGTCGCTGTACTTCGACACATCGGCGTCGGTGCGGGCCGGAATCGAGCCCTTTGCGGGGTTGAAGCCGTCCTGCCCCTCTTTCGAGCCGACGATGCGCAGGAAGTTGATCGCAGCGTCACGGTTCTTGACATTCTTCGGCAGACCGAAGGAGTCCGACAGCATCTGGTAGACCCCTTCGTTGCCCGGCGCCGCCTGCCAGCCGAAGTCCTTGAAGCCCTTGGACCAGAGCACGCCCGGCGTCCAGTCCCCCATGATCATCATGGGAACCTTGCCGTTGACCATCAGGTCGTTGACGTCGCCCCAGCTCACGCTGAGGTAGTCCGGGTTGGCGTAGCCCAGCACCTTCTTGTAGATCTCCAGCGCCTTCTTGATATCCGGGTCGTCCCACCTGGTCTTGCCCGTGAAGAGACCGGTGAACTTCTCGGGCCCCATGACGGCGATCAATACGGTCTCGAACACATGCGCGGCGAAGCCTGCAGAGCTCTCGGCGATCGCCAGCGCAGGGATGTTCTTCGCCTTGAACTTGTCAGCGACCGCGAAAAACTCGTCCCAGGTCTTCGGCGGCTTGGCCCCGATGTCATCGAACATCTTCTTGTTGTACCAGAGGACGTTGGCGCGGTGGATGTTCACCGGCACGGAGTAGGGCTTGCCGTCCTTGGACGCAATCCCGATCAGCTGCGGCGGGAAGACCTTATCCCAGCCTTCCTCCTTGTAGAGGAAGTCCAGCGGCTCCATGCGGTCAGCGGCCACATAGGATCCGAGGAGCTCGCCGCCCAGGTGCACCTGGAACGATTCGGGCGGATCGCCGCCCATCATGCGGGTCTGGAGCACGGCCTTCATGTCGCCACCGGAGGAGGTGCCGCCCGCGATGGCTGCGTTGACGATCTCGATGCCGGGATATTTCTTCTTGAAGGCGTCCAGGAGTGCGTTGAGGGCTTCGATCTCACCGCCGGAGGTCCACCAGGAGAAGATCTCCAGCTTCTTGCCGCCCGCTGCAGGGGCTGCGGCCTTGGGGGCTTCGGTGGCCTTGGGAGCTTCGGCCGGCTTTTGGGCCGCGGGCGCGGCCGGAGCGGGTGCAGGCGCGGGGGCGCACGCTGCAATGGCGGCGCCGCCAGCCAGGATGGCGCCGAGCTTCAGAAACTCACGACGATTGAGCTGCTTCATTGCCAGAACTCTCCTTTCACCGTGTGTGAGCTGGATGGTGTGTGCTTCACCGGCGAGGCTGCTGCGATGGCCGGTGGCCAAAATCGATTTTGGGCGCCGTAGCGACTTACTCCTCCGAACTGATCTCCTTTCTGTCATAGGTCTGCGATCGGGCCGGGGGACGACCAGGAATCAGGGCACAGTCGTTCGGGTCGACCGCGGTCTGCCGGTGAAAGTCATGCAGCCGCTCGCTGGCGCGAGGCCGCTGCACTGGAATCCGTTATACCAGAGATTATTCCCGTTGTCAACACCCTCACGGCGCGCCTTGTCGCTCATCGGGTCCGTCATAGTCTGAGCCCCCTATCCTTCCGCGCGGCTCACGACCTTCTTCAGATACAGCACGGCATCGCCGGTGAAGGGTGCGATGGTCGCCGCATAGTCGCCGCCGTCCAGGGGTCGGGCGCCGGGGAAAACGCGTCCCAGGGCAGGCAGGAACCACTCGACGGCGAAACGGCCGGCCGCATCGCACAGATCGATCGTCACTGCGCCGCCCTCCGGCAGATAGACCAGGTATTCCTCGCCCGGATCGGCCAGGCAGTAGCGCGTGGTGGCGAGCTCGGGCCGCGGGGTCATGGCCGCCAGGTTCATGCGCTGGGCGAAGCGGCGTGTATCTCCCATCGCCCGTCGCGTCGGCTCCCAGTCAGGATAGTCGCGCTGATCCTTGCTGATGCCGCCGGTGAAGGACCATGGCGCGATCTCCTCGGTCGACCCCAGATACAGCCCCTGCCAGGGATCCATGAAGATGGGGTTGTGGCCGCGCGTGAAGCACTTCCAGACCCACTTGGGGTTGCCGCCGTGGCCCCACAGATGATCGGTGTCGGGCGCCAGCACCTTCCGTCCGTCGGCGACCGGCGGATCCTCCTTGTAGTCCTCGATTCGCCGCACCTCCGGCTTGTTCCACCAGTTCGGCTGCGACGTAGGAGAGAACCACTCGGCCGGACCGGTGTAGAGCGGTGCATTGCGGATCCATGGCCTCCCCGACGTGATGCCGACCGGGTGCTGCTTCGGCTTGCCGCGCTCGCAGGCGTGGATGAAGTCGGTCATGTGGAACTGCCATTCCACCGATCCGCCTTCGTTGATGATCTCCCACAGGACGTTATCCAGGTCGTTGACTGTGTCGATCACCTTCCGGACGTATGCCTCCTGGTGCGCGACCGCGCAGGGATTGTGCAGGCTGTGCAGCGACGGGTTGGCGGCCTCGTCCCCGCCGGTGTAGGCCGCGTCCGCGCCGTTCACATTGTTGGCGGCATTGAACGGATGCACCGGCCACGGATCGAGGCCGCGGTGGTTGACCGCCAGGCTCCAGCCCTGGAAGAGCATCACCGCCGCGTAGATCCCGCGGTTGCCCGCCAGGAGCAGGCGCCGGCGCATCCGCTCGAAGTATGCGTCGTTCCAGACCGCCAGGTTGAACTTCGGCAGGCCATCGTTGGCGACACCTGGGCCCGTCCTGGCCCAAGGCAGCGGATCGAAGACAATGCGCTCGTCCGTCCAGCACGCACGCTCCGGCTGCTCGAACATCCACAGCCGCATGAAGTTGTGGTTGTGCGCCTCCATGAAGTCGAGATACTCGTCGTACGGAAAGGGCGGATCGCCCGGCCGGCCGATGTCCTGGAGATTGGCCCAGGTATGCGAGCCGGTGAGATAGATCGCATCGCCGCGATCGTCCGTGAAGTAGCGTCCATTGGTGGGGTGGACCCGCAGTGGGCCGACGAAGTGAGATGTTGGAGTCATGGGTCGTCCTGTGGTGGCAAGGGGCTTCATGGTGCGCCGATGCGCACCGATGCGCCGACGAAATAGTGGTCGCTCGGGAATCGTCCTGCGCGAGCGTCCACTATCACCTCGGCCTCAGAGACCGTCACCGCTCCGCGGCCGAAAATCCAATCCATCTTGCCGATATCGGAGACGAAATCCGGGCCGCGAAAGGCATGGAAGGTGTGTCCGGGATCTTCCGTGCCATGGACCGCCGCATAGGTGTCGCGCCAGCCGCCGCGGCGCAAGATGGCGATCGCCTCGTTGCGCCAGTCTGCGTTCATGTCGCCGGTGAGGAGCTGCGGGTAGGTCTCGGGATAGGCGGCCGCGTCTTCGACGATCAACCTGGCCTGGTGTTCGCGCGCGAGCTGGCTGACATGATCCAGGTGGGTGTTGACCACGCGGAACTCAGCCCCGCTGCCGCGATCCTGCAGCCGGAGCCAGTTCGCCAGGCGCACGCACGCGCTGTCCCACGCGCGCGATCCCGGCACGTGCGGCGTCTGCGAGAGCCAGTAGCCTCCCGCCGAGATGCGCCGGAACGAGGCGGCGCGGTGGAAGATGGCATTCATGGGATGGCGACCGGCCGGCTCATCGACCATGCCGAACGTCTCGAAATCGTCCAGGGCGGCCGCCAGATCGGCGAACTGCTCGGCCCACATCTCCTGAAAGCAGATCACGTCCGGCTGCCGCGAGCGAATGACCGCCGCGCACAGCTCCTTGCGCTGCAGCCAGCCGTTGTCGCCGTCGCGCGCGCCGAAGTAGCGGATGTTGCAGGTAAGGATGCGCATGGCTGCTACTCCAACTCGATCGTGAGCGCGACCACCGCGGCCGCCGGCAGTTCGACGGTGAACCGTGCTCCGGTGGCTTGCGCCGCTCGGACTGCCGGCTGGATCGCTTCCGGCCGGTCGAACGTATTGTGGCTGTGGATTTCGCCGGTGAGCACCGTCGCGCGGCACGCGCGTGCGGCCGCGCCGCCCAGCAGGCTGACGGGAACCTCCGCCGCTTCGGTAGCGTGGCAATTGGTCAGCGTCACGAAGAGGGTCTTGTCTTTCAGCGAGGCGCTCCCCGCGACGACCGGGAGCGACCCCTGCTGCTCCCCGTGCTGCCACGCGACCGATTCTGTCTCCACCAGCGTGCGAACGGCCTGGCCGCCCTGGTGCGGCGCGTACATCTCGTAGACGTGACCGGTGGGGGTGATGAGCATCCTCTCGCCTTCGGTCAGGATCATCGCCTGCAGTACGTTCACGGTCTGGGCGATATTTGCCATCACTACCTTGTCGGCATGGCGGTTGAAGATGTCGAGCGTCGTGGCGGCCACCAGCGCATCGCGCAGGGTGTTCTGCTGATACAGGAAGCGCGGATTCGTGCCCGGCTCCACCGGGTGCCAGGCGCCCCACTCATCCACGATCAAGCCGATGCGCCGCTGCGGATCGAACGCATCCATCGCCGTACGGTGTTGCACGACCAGCGGCTCCATCTCCAACCCCCGCGCGATGAGCTGATACCACTGGTCGATGCTGTACTCCGTAGCCGTGCCTGCCGAGCCGCAGTAGTAGTGCGCGGCGAAGCCGTGGATGTTGCGGAAGTCCCAGTAGTCCTTGCGCAGCTTGCGGAAAAAGCGGTTCGTCCACTCGATATCGTTGCTGGGCGGCCCGCAGGCGATCACGCAGAGCGGCTTGCCGAAGCTCCGCACGAACGACGCGTAGCGGCGGAACTCGGCGCAGTAGTCTTCCGGCGAGAAGTGCCCGCCGCAGCCCCAGTTCTCGTTGCCGACGCCCCAATAGGTCACGTCGAGCGGCTCTGGGCTGCCGTCCGCAGCACGGCGCCGCGCCCAACTGCTGTCCCCTGGGAAGTTGCAGTACTCCACCCAATCCCGCAGCTCGCGCACCGTGCCTGAGCCGACGTTCCCGCAGATGTACGGCGCTGCGCCGACAAGGCGGCAAAAGCGCACGAATTCCTGTGTGCCGACCGCATTGGCTTCGATCACCTCGCCCCAGTGGATATTGATGCGCCGGGGCCGCTCGCTCTGTGGTCCGATGCCGTCCGTCCAGTGGTAGTCATCGGCGAAGCATCCGCCTGGCCAGCGAATCACCGGCGGCTTGAGCCGGCGCAGCGCCATGACCAGGTCGCTGCGGAAGCCGCCCATATTCGGAATCGAGGAATCCTCGCCCACCCAGATGCCGTCGTAGATGCAGCGGCCGAGATGTTCTGCGAAGTGGCCATAGAGATTGGGGTTGATCGTGCCGATCGGGTCGAGGGGGTTGATGATGACCTGGGTCACAGCGTGCTCCTTGGCCCCGAGCGCGGGGCAACGATCACTTATGCAGCAGGGGAGTGTTCGCCTCGCGGCTGTTCTCCTCGATGCGGGCGGTGGCGCCGGTGGGCGAGAAGGTGATCGGCGTCGCGTCAGGGAGGTGCATGGCGCACGCCTTCCCGGGCTCAGACGGGATGCTCCAGGTAACCGCCTGCCTCGGCCCGGTCGAGCACGGCGAGTATCGTCTCCACCAACGCGCGCGCCGATTCCGCACTCAACTCGACTGCGACGCGCGCGCCCGGCCCCTGTGCCTCGTTGACGAAGTCGATGTTCAATGCATGCTCCAGCGGCGCATTGAACGGGTGATCATATGAGACGCTCGCCTGCCTCACTGCAAACCAGCCGGTTGTCCCTTTGCCGCTGCCGTCAATCGCGACCTGTTGCGCGATCATAGTGCACATGGCTGGCCTCCTGACGCCACGCCACACGTCAGGGCGGCGCAGCAAGAGCCGCGATCGCCGCCCTGACGTTCGACGCATCATGCTTGACGCTGAAGGTGCTTCCCCAGAAACGCAAAGACCTTGCCCCAACCGTCTACGGCCTGTTCCTGCCGATAGGCCGGCCGGTCGTAGTAGAAGAAGCCGTGCCCCGCCTTCGGGTAGATGTGGAATTCGTAGGGCTTCGCGTGCTTCTTGAGCTCCTGCTCGTGGATGGCAACTTGCTCGACGGTCGGGCTGCGGTCCTCTTCGCCGAACAGCCCCAGGAGCGGGCACGCCAGGTCGGCGGTGTACTCGATCGGCGCAACCGGCTGCTTGGGCGTGAGTTCCTCTTTGGCCATCACCACGCGGCCGCCCCAGCAATCGATGACCGCATCGAAGCCTTTGATGCGACACGCTGCCAGATAGGCGTGGCGGCCGCCTGAACAGGTGCCGAAGACGCCGACCTTGCCGTTGACATAGGGCAGCGAGCGGAGATAGGCCAGTGCACCGGCAACGTCGCCCAGCACCTGATCGTCGGGAACGCCGCCCACCCCTCGCACCTTGGCCGCCACATCCTCCGGCGTGCCGTGCCCGGCGCGGCAGTAGAGGTTGGGCGAGAGCGCCGCGTAGCCGTAGTGCGCGAACTTGCGCGTCGCCTCCCGATACCAGGCATCCCAACCGGGCATGTGATGGATGATGACCATGCCCGGAAACGGCCCCGATCCCAACGGTCGGGCGAAATACGCGTTGATGAGCTCCCCACCCGCGCCGGCGTGGGTCACGGTCTCGGCCAGCATCCCCTCGTACCTATCTGTCTGATACATCACAGCCTCCCATCCGCTTCCTGACCCAATCGTTCGCGCATGACAGTGCGCCATGCGCACCGGCGATGGCCTGCTCCGCGCCGTCCGCGGTCGGACTCCCTATCCGGTCAGAGCCAGTGGAACAGCCGGCCCGTCGGGGCGAAGTGCACGGCGACCTCGGGAAGCCGCGCCTGCAGCCAGGGGGTCACCCAGCGCATCCCCGGCTCCTCGCTGGCGGCGTGGCCCAGCACGAGCAGTCCCTTCCCCTGGCCCAGCCGGGCCGCATCGCGGACGTACTCGCTGGTTTCCCATTCGCTGATCTCACCGGTGATGAGGACATCGATCTCCGGCCGGGCAAGCGCGGCAAGCTGGGGGACGCGGCCGGGGCAGCCAGGCAGGAGCGCGATCCCCTGGCACATCATCTCGAGGTCACCGGCGATGCGCACCGTTTCGAGGCCCAGTCGTGTCTTCACCCACTCGGCGAGCTCGCGCAGCGTCACCGGCGGAATGCGGCAGACGTTGGGCTGCTCCGGCAGTGCGCAGGCGATCCACGCCAGCGCATCGAGCAGGCCGGCGACGGTGGGGTCGGGACGCAGGCTGTGCAGCAGATCGTGGAAGCGCCAGATGACGAGGCCGCGCTCCTCGATGAGGCGGCGCTTCGCTTCGTAGACCGGCTTATCGGCCAACCAGCCGGTTTCGTCGCGGTGGTTATAGAAGATCGGCTCATGCGTGATGATCAGATTCGCGCCGAGCCGGCTGGCCTGTTCGATCACTTCGCACGTCGCCAGGAAGGTGGTGACGATGCCGGTGAGCGCCTGCGCCGGATCCCCGATCTTGACGGTGTCCACTGTGTCGGGCGGCGGCGGCGCCTCAACTGCTCCGATGAGGGTGTCGATGGCCTGCTGGATGGAGAGGGTCATCTGGCCTTCCTTTTATTGGCTGATCACAAAGCGCTTGGTGGCGCCAGCAGCCTGCCCTCCCGCGGCGTACACCGTCACCGCGATCACGAAGCTATCGCCGATCCGGGTCGCGTCGGTGGGTTCCACATAGATCTGGTGGCTGTTGCGGAGCGGGTCGACGACAAACGGCTTCCCGTCGCCGAAGCCGCCGATGCTCCATTCGGCGCGCACGGCATTCTGGCTGGTCAGCGTGAAGTACGTTTTCTGGCCCAGGGGTGCAGCATCCGGACCTTCGATCACGACCGAAGGGGAGGGGTGTCCAGGGGTCGCCGTCGGGGCGGGCTGCGACGACGATGCCAGCGGGATCAAGGCGATAGCGGTCGAGATGACAATGCCGAGCAAGGCAATCGCGTCCTGTACGGAGAAGGCGCGTTTTCGCCGCACGTCGTTGACGATCCACAGCAGCAGCCCCAGGACTATGAGCGCCAGAAGGATGAAGATGAACGTCGGCAGAGTCGGACTGGTCATCTCGCACCACACGGTTTGCGACAGATGGCGCTGCTGCGTACAGGATGGAAGCCGCAGCGCTGGTAGAGGCGCAGCGCGCCAGAAGTGTTCTCGGTGTCCACGCCCGGCGCGGCTTCAGTCATGCCATGCTGCGCCAGGATGCGCAAGCTGTTCAGGATCAGCGCCTGCGCCAGACCGCGCCGCGGCCATGGCCGTCTGACACTGATGCATTCGGTGTAGCCGCGCAGGCGCCCCCGCTCGGCGTTCTCCTGATGATTGATGAAGCTGCGCACCTGCCCCGCCACCTCGTCTCCATCCCAGGCGATCTGCCATAAGTCCGCCATCATCGCGATGGGGTCGTCGAGCCACTCCTCATAGTTGGCTGCGGTGGGTTCGGCGAAGCCCCAATGGCCGCGAAAAGCCTCGACATCCGCCTTCCATGGCCCCAGGAACGTGCGAAACGTCAAGCCAGCAGTTGCCGGCGCTCCGGGCAGCGACAGCCATTGATCGGACACTGCGGTGCTCCTCTGCAGGTTATCTCAGCCGGCCGCTCGTTCAGGCGTCTGCCCAAGCAGGCGCAATTCGCGCCAGTGACCGGCGAACGCTTTGCGCCAGGTGGCGTGGCAGGTGTAGCGGACGCCGAACTCCTCGCATGTGGCCGCCACGACCGGCGCCAGCCGGGGATAGTTCAGGTGGCAGATGTGCGGCAGCAGGTGGTGCTCGATCTGATAGTTTAGCCCGCCGATGTACCAGCTCAGCAACCGGTTGCGCGGCGCGAAATCCACCGTCGTCTCGACCTGGTGAATGGCCCACTCGTTCTCGATGTGCGCCGGGTCGCCCACCGGCTCAGGGAAGGCTGCGTCGCCGCTGATATGTGCGAGCTGAAAGACGACGCCCATCACCAGCCCGATTGTCAGCATCACGATCAAGAAACCGATCAGCACCTGCCACCAGGGGAAGACCAGCAGGGGCAGCACAACCATGATCGTGAAGAAGAACAGCTTGCCGGCCCAGAAGGTGATTTTGTCCTCCCGGTTCATCTTCGGGTAGACGTGGTTGGCGTCCGACTTGCCGAACAGCGCCATCATGAAGTCGCGGAGGATGAAATCGAAGCCGATGAAGCTGTAGACCAGGGGAAAGTACCAGGCTTGCCCCCGGTGTAGCGGCTTCCACGGGTCGCGCGGGGTGAGGCGCATCAGGCCGAATGCTTCGACATCATCGTCGTAGCCGGCGATGTTGGTGTAGGTGTGGTGCCACACGTTGTGCTTGGTGCGCCACCGGAATCCGCTCATGCCGAGCATCTCGGCGCTGAGACCGACCAGTTTGTTGACGCGGGCTCTGTCGGAGTAGCCGCGGTGGTTCGCGTCGTGCATCACGTTGAAGCCGACCGAGGCGATGGCCAGCGCCCACACCACACACAAGAGGACGTTGATCAGCGGAGGGAAGCCGCCGAGCAGCAGAAGCAGGTACGCGCCGAGCCACCAGCCCAGCGCGACCGCGGTCTTGAGGTACATCGCCGGCACATCGCGCGCGGGGATGCCGTGATCGCGCAGGTGAGCATCGACGCGCTCGTTGAGCGCTTTTCGGAAGCCCTGCTGCTGGGTGAACTGCAGCACCCTGATCGGAGTTTTTTCAACGCTTTTCGCAGAAATGGACAATTCGGTGCTCCCTCTTTTCAGTCTTGGATCGGTCGGTTGTCGACGCAACGCTCGGTGATGGAGCGCAGGCAGCTGCGCCCCATCGTCGTGCTGGTTGCGCCGCACCGGCCGTGCACCGCGCCCTGAATCGGGCGCGATGTCGAGGGTATGCTCGCGCAGAATGGGCCAGCGCGCAAATCGCGGTCCGCCCGGCGCGCCATCGCTCTGAGATTCAGCAGAGCGCCGGACGGCTCATGGCTGCTGAATGATCGGAAGATAGATCCGCCTCGGGATCACGCAGCTCGTTCCCGGCGTTGAGGCCGGGGGATGCACCAGGCCGAGGTCCGCCTGCTGGGCATAATCCGGGAAGATCGCGGCCAGTTGTGGATCGCTGCGGCCCGCGCGCACGCGCAGCCACTCGCTGAGCACCCGTCGATAGTCGGTGGTCACGGCCAGATCAGCGCGCTGGTAGAGCTGATCGTTGGAAAGGCCGGGCCATTGCCCGTACACCTTGCCGCCCTTGACCGGCTTGCCCAGCAGCAGAATCACGCCGCCGTGGCCGTGGTCCGTGCCGGTGTTGGCGTTCTCCTTAAGGCGGCGGCCAAACTCGCTGATGACTGCCACCGTGGTCGTGGCGTTGTAGTCGGTCGAACCGCCGCACGCTTCGAGGTCGGAGTGGAATGCCTCCAGGCCGCGGCCAAGTGTGCCCAGGAGCGTCCCCATATAGCTGGTGGGCGCGACGCCCTGGTTCTCGTGTGTGTCCCAGCCGCCCAGGTCGATCGTGGCCACGGTCAGACCGACCCCGGCCTTGATCATCTGTGCAATCAGCTTCAGGTTGTTGCCGAAGGGGCCCGACGGATAGAGCGCGCCGTTCGCCGGCGTATAGGCGCCGATGCCATTGGCCTGGATCAAATCGACGGCAGCGATAGTCTCCTTGCCTGCCTGATCGAGCCAGTCGGTGGCCGAGCCGTACATCGTGCGCACGGCGTCGGTCTGTTGTCTGCGATAGGTCGAACTGCCGCCGAGGTTGAACGACGTCGGGCTCGCCATGGTGACGGCCCGCGGATAACCCAGGAGCGACGTTGGCCGCGACGAGCCCGATGCCAGCACCGGGAGCACCACATCGGACGGCAACGCCAACGATTCGAGGTAACGCGTGAGCCAGCCGTGGCCGGTTCTGCTGCCCAACGTGGCCGTCTCGATGTATTGCATCGCATCGAAATGGCTGCGCGTGTCGTACACCAGGCCTGCCGCATGCACGACGGCCAGCCGCTGGGCCTGATACAGGTTCATCAGCGGCGACAGCGACGGATGCATCCCGAAGAAGCCATCGAGGTTGAGGGCTGCGTTCGCGCCGCTCGTCCCCAGCTTGAGCGCGGGCCGCGCCGTCTCATAGAAGCCGCGATCGGAACCATCGGCGATGGGCGGGACCACGTTGAGCGCGTCCCACCCCCCGCGCAAGAAGACGACGATGAGCGCATCCGGGTTGGCTGCGCCCACTGCGAACGCCAGGGTGCGGATCTGCGATCCGGCCAGCGCGGCGATGGCCGCGGAGCACCCTATCATGAACTGCCTGCGCGTCACTTTCGTGTGGGTGTCCATCCGCTACCTCCACTGGAATTCGGGTGACATCAGGAGGACAGCGATCATCCTGCGCAGACGGTTGCTGATGTCGGTGGCGCTCATCGGACTGGTGGGCGCGGCATACACAATGCCGGGCAAGGGGGGCGTCGTGTTGCCCTGCATCAGCCTGACGAGCTCGGCGAGATGCGCGGGGTCGTCCATCGGCCGGCCCAGAATGCGCGCAGCCCAGAACTCCACGATGCTTTGGGGGGTGTTGTTGGGCGCAGTGAGCGATAGCAGGACGGCGTTGTCCACCTGCACGCCTGTGTCGCTCGTCGTGTTGTAGTAGCTGTTCTCCAGCAGGCCGTTGAAAAGACGCCACCGATAGAGCATCGACGTGGTGTTCGTCCAGGCATCGCGAATGTCGGGGAAGCCGTCCGGCGGACGGCGGCCAAACAGCTGCTGATCCATGGCGTTGTAGGCAGACCACAGCGAACCGAGCCCGCCGTTGTCCGGCTTAATCTCAGCGCCCATGCTGCGAACCGCGCTGTAGAGCGCCTCGTGCGGCCGCTTGATCTTCTCGCCCCACGTTGCCTTGAATTCGGGCGAGGTGACGAGAATGCGCACGACCGCTCCGATCTGGCCCTCGCTGCCCGGCGTCGCCGGGTTCCACAGCTCCAGCCACTTGGCGACCGCAGCGTCGAAGGTCGCGTTCGGCGTCCCTGGCGCCGGCGCGCTGTCACCGATCAGCCTGCGCCACAGCTTGCGCATGATGAAGCGCGCTGTGCCGGGATGCTGCGCCAGCCAATCCAGCACTTGCTTGCCGTCAACTTCCGGCCCCTGGTCGGAGGGGATGTACTTGCCGAGGTAGAACTTGTTGGCCCGATCATGCCACGGGTTGTGGTAGAGGAAAGCGCCGTCGTTGCCCGGCGCACCTGAACGGCCGTCGTTGACCCGCCATCCGGTGAAGCAGCGGGCTGCCTCGTACACATCATTGTCGACATAACCCACGTGCAGGCCGCTGACCGGATCGGTCGGCACGCCGGTCGGATCTTGCGTGCCCAGGTAGTTTTCGGCGCCCAGGGTGTGCAGCTCGAGCAACTCACGCGCCCAGTTCTCGTTGAATGCCGCGCCCTGGCTGATGTAGTTGTCCAGGTAGTAGAGCATCGCGGTGCTCTTGGCGACACGTTCGACCAAGACGCGGAAGTTGCCGAGCGCATGCGCGCGGATTACATCACGGTCGTAGCTCGCCCACGTTGCGCTGGCGTAGTCGGAGCCCCCCGCATAGACACTGAAATGATTGTGCCAGAAGTCGACCATCACCTCGTATAGCTGGCGTCGACTGGTGGCAGCGCGGAGGAGGGTCGCCACGCGCACGTCGCGCGCCGGCCGCGACCGGTCGGCGCCGGCCGCGGTGTAGTAGGTGGACCACAACTGCTGCAAGCTCAGATTCAGGCTGGGCAAGACCGCCGCAGCAGCGGCGATACGATCATCGCTTTCGTCGGTCTGACCCAGGAACGCCGGATCGAGTTGCTGGGTCACCCACGCTGATAAGCGAGCGTCGTCGTCTGCGCCCAACGAGTTGAACGCCTCGATGCTCGCAATCGGATCATCGGGCCGCGGCCCCCAGGCCAGTCGAGTCAGTACGATGATGGCCAGGGGCGGCGGCGTCACATCGGGATCGGCGGAAGAGTGATGCGGCCTGGGTGCTGCGGCAGCGC
>CAYRFV010000004.1:18724-23538 GCA_964423545.1 uncultured Anaerolineales bacterium
CGACTGCGGCAGCGCCGACTGCGGCAGCGCCGACTGCGGCAGCGCCGACTGCGGCAGCGCCGACTGCGGCGCCGGCTCTGAGGAGGTCCCGCCGCGACCGATCTCGCGTGCGGGTCCGCGTGTCTGTGGATGACATGAGCGCCTTTCCGAAATCTTCTCAGGAACATATGACTCGAACGTCACCTCATCTCGCTGGCGCGGTCATTCTAGGAGGTTGCCGGTGATCTGTCAAATAGGATTCCGCGGAGAGGGTGCGACCTGATTTGACATCGGACGCGAACAGGAGTATGTATGTTGGCGCACGAAAACGATTTCGGAGTGCCTCCGGAAAGGACCCCCTGGACATGTCGGTCAGTGTACGACTCGGTTTTGTTCCTTCTTATCGCTTCCAGTGGACCCCATGGACAGCCAGGATGCGCGAGGAGAGCTTCCGTGCGCTCTCGGCGCTTTCTGGCGTTGCCCAGGTCGTCATGCCGCAGCCTTCGCCCGACGGCAGGACGTTGGACGCCGACAAAGGTCTGACGCCGTTCGGCGCCGTGCATGACCTGGACGAAGCGGAAGCCGTGGTGGACTACTTCCGCAGCCAGCGGGTGGATGCGCTGGCGCTCTGCCCGCTCGATTTCGGTGACGAGCGTTCCGCCGGCAAGGTCGCCGAGAAGCTCGGTGTGCCGGTGCTGCTCTATGCCACCAAGGAGCCGGCAGGCCTGGACGGACCCGCCATGGCGCGCCAGTCCGACTCCTACTGCGGCAACCTCTCGATGGCCTCGGCCCTCTATCGGCGCAAGATTCCGTTCCACTTCGCCGGCATTTTCTTCCCGGATGAACCGGAGTTCGCGGCGGCTGTAGACCCATTCATCCGGGCCGCGGCAGTCGTCAAAGGCATGAAGGGAGCGCGGCTGGGCCAGGTGGGCGTCCGCCCGGCCACTTTCGAGACGGTCGGATACGACGAGCACGCGCTGGCGCTCAAATTCGGCCAGAATATCATCTACGCCAACCTGGACGACATCGTCGAGATGACTCGCCGCTATGCTGACGACGATCCGCAGGTCGCAGAGACGATGGCAAGCGTGCAGAGCGAGTTCCCGCAGATCACGGTAAGCTCAGGCTATCTGCTCAATGCCGCCAAGCTGGAGCTGGCGCTGGCCGAGTTCTGGCGGCGGTCGAAGCTCTCGGCGATGGCCGTGCAGTGCTGGCCCGCGATCCAGCGCATGATGAACATCTCGGTGTGCAACACCTACAGCCGGCTGACCGATCGCGGCATGTTCACTGCCTGCGAGGCCGATGTGCTCGGTGCGGAGGCGATGCTGATCTCATACCACGCGGCGTTGGGGGCCACGGCGCCGCATTTCATCGATTGGACGATCCAACATCGCGACAATCCGAACTGGCTGCTGGCCTGGCACTGTGGCAACGCGCCCGTTTCACTCGCCGCAGACCGATCAAAGGCCGCGCTGCGCTCGCGTAAGGATATGGCGGGCGCGCTTCCCGCCCCGGAGATCGATCCGCAGGCGGGGTTGAACCAGTTCCAGATTCGGCCCGGAAGAGTCACCTTCTGCCGCCTGGCGGAGTACGACAACCAGTGGAAGCTGCTGATCACCACCGGTGAGGTCATCCCATCCGACGAGGCGCTGGCGGGCACCTGGTCGTGGGTCGAGGTCAAGGACCACGCCAGGCTGTACCGCACGCTGGTGGAGGAAGGCTTCGTCCACCACGCCAGTATGATCCATGGCGACTTCACCGAGGCGTTGATTCAGGCCTGCAAATTCCTGGACATTCGACCGGTGATGCTGTAGGAGACGGCGAGCGATCGCTGACCCGGCCTCAGGTCGAATCCCTGGATCCCGCAGCTATGACCACAAACCAAGTCGTTGGCCTCGGCATGGCCACGCTCGATATCCTGATTCGCATCACGAAACTGCCCACCTGGGAGGAGGGATCGCACTTCAGCGCCATGGCGATTGACGGCGGCGGACCGGTGGCAACTGCCATGGCAGCTGTGGCGCGATTGGGCGTGCCGGCCGGGTTCGTCGGCACCTACGGCAGCGATCGCCTGGCCGAAATCAAGCTGCAAACGCTGACCGAGTGCGGCGTCGATGTGAGCCGGATGGTGCGCCGCCCCGTGCCGGAGAACGAAATCGTGCTGGTCAGCGTTCACGAGCAGACGGGTGAACGGCTCTTCACTGGCTCCCAGACGTTCCAGGATTTCCAGCTTGCCCCGGAAGAGCTGGATCGAGATTACTTCCTTGCCGCAAAGGTGCTGCATCTTGACGGCTACCATGCCGACGCCGCGCTGCTCGCCGCAGGCTGGATGCGCGCGGCGGGAAAGACCGTCGTACTTGACGGCTCAGCCACACGGCACCCGATCCCGCCCAAGATGCGCGCCCTGGTCGGCCGGGTCGATGTCTTGATCTGCGGCGCCGGCTTCGGTGCGGTCCTGACCGGCCGCACCGATCCGTGGGAGATCGGCCGCGCCATCATCGACCTGGGGCCCTCGGTGGTCGTGCAGACCGAGGGCAAGGCCGGCAGCTACACGGTGACGCGCGCCGATGCGTTCCATGTGCCTGCCTTCGATATCGACGTGATGGACACCACCGGGGCGGGTGATGTCTTTCACGGCGCGTACATTGTCGGCATGCTGCGCGGCTGGGATGTGCGACAGATCGTCCACTTCGCCACCGCGGTCTCGGCGCTGAAGTGCACCGGTCTAGGGGGACGCCGCCCCATCCCATGCTTCGATCAAGTGATCGAATTCCTGCGCACGCGCGGCGTGGCGCTGTCGTAATGCGACGGCGCCTCTTAATCGAGGCGCGCGAGCGCAGAGACCGCGCCCCGCAGGCGAGGCTCCCTGTGCGCCGCGCCTCTGCAGTCAGCATCAGAGAGGAATCATCTCCATGGCGCTCGTATCAGTCAAGCAAGCATTGTTGGATGCCCAAGCCGGCGGCTATGCGCTGGCGCTGTTCGATACGTTCGATATGCACACCACGGATGGCATGATAAGCGCCTTCGAGGAGAAGCGCGCCCATGCCTTCATCGGCCTGTATGGCGGCTTCTTCGAGCAGCCCAACGCGGCCGCGAATGTCGCTTACATCCGGGCGGCCGCCTCTGCGCTCAAGGCGCCCGCGTCGCTGATACTTGACCACGGCGCCAGCTTCGAGCAGTGCATCCGGGCCATCTCGCTCGGTTTCACCGATGTGATGTTCGACGGTTCGAAGCTCCCGTTGGAGGATAACATCGCTCAGACGAAGCTGGTCGTGCGCGCGGCGCATGCGGTCGGCGTGTCGGTCGAGGCGGAGCTGGGGCACGTCGGCAGTGGGAAGGAGTATCAGAGCTTCGGCGCCAAACGCATGGGCTTCACCGATCCCGCCACGGTCGAGCGGTTCGCCGCCGAGACCGGGGTGGACTTCCTTGCGGTGGCCATCGGCACGGCGCATGGCGTCTACCAGGGCAACCCAAGCCTCGATCTCGACCTGCTGGATGCGATCCGCAGCCGCGTCGAGATCCCGTTGGTGATGCATGGCGGTTCCGGGCTCACGGATGCGCAGTTCCGTGCCGCGATCGAGCATGGCGTGGCCAAGATCAACGTGGCGACCGAACTTTTCATGACCGCGGCCAATCGGATGGTCGCCGCGGCGCGCGCCACAGCCCCGTCCTACTTCGAGCTGGCCCGCCTCGCCGCCGATGCTTTCCGCGAGCGCTGTGGGCACTACATCGACCTCTTCGGCCAGGCCGGCAGAGCGTGATTCGCCCAGGTCGCCCCGCCTTCTTGCCTCCCCTGGGCCGCGACGCGTGGTTGGTCAACGCGTCTCTCATGGTTTTTGCTGCGGCCTTCCTGGGCATCACCCAGCTCCTGCGAGTCATCTATCTGCTGCGGCTCGGCGCCGGACTCGAGCTGATCGGGCTGTTGTATGCCGTCGGCGCCCTGCTGTTCGGTGTCCTGGGCCTGCCGTCGGGGGCCTTGGGCGCGCGGCTTGGCCCGCGCCGGGCGATGTTGATCGGCGCCGCCGTGCTGGCGGGAGGGCTGGCGCTGCTGCCGCTGACGGAGCTGCTGTCGGGGCCCATGCGTTCAGTCTGGCCGGTCATCCCAGAGCTGGTCAACACCTTGGGTTGGTCGCTGCTCGTTGTCAATTCGGTGCCGATCCTGGTGGCTACGACCACGCCCGAGAACCGCAAGACGGCCTACGCACTGCGCGAGGCGCTGTTGGGCTTCGCCAACCTGGCAGGGATGCTGCTGGCAGGCGTGCTGCCGGCCACGTTCGCACTGCTGCTCGGCACGACGACGGCGACCCCGGCCCCCTATCGCTATGGACTGGCGGTGAGCATCGTTCTGGGTGCTGTGGGTGTGTTCCTGCTGGCGCGCACCGGACCGCTGCACTACGAGCGGCATGCGAGCGCTCTCACCGCCGCGCGTGCGCCGTGGCGGCCCATCATCTTGTTGCTTCTCTGCGGATTCCTGAACCAGGGCGCAGTTGCCAGTTGCCGTGCGTTCACCTATGCCTATATGGACACCGCGTTCGGCATGCCGACTTCGGTCATCGGATTGGTCTCTGCCGCCGGCATGGGGCTGGCGGTGGTTGCGGCGTTGAACAGCGCCCGCGTTGCGCGGCGCTACGGCAGCAGCGGCGCCATGATGCTGTCATCCGTGGCGCTCGCGCTGGACTTGCTGATGATGGCGCTTGTGCCGCATTGGGTGGCGGCCGCTCTCGGCACGATGATCGTGTTGGGGCTATTCAGTCTCTGGATGCCCCCGTACCAGACGCTGCAAATGGAGTTTGCAGCTCCGGGCCAGCGTGCGATTGTCTCCGGAGCGGGATTCA
>CAYRFV010000004.1:23548-43266 GCA_964423545.1 uncultured Anaerolineales bacterium
GCTGCTATCATGGCACGGTCGACGAGACCTTCGTGCGCCTGATCGGCGGCCGGCTGGCATCCACCGCCGGCTATCCGGCGCTGTTTCTCTTGGGCGTGGTGTTGGCCCTGGCCAGTGCGGCGCTGATGGTCTACGTTCAGCGGCTCCGCATCAGGTCGGATGCGGCCGCCGGGCTGATGCAGGAACCGGCCACCGACCGGCTGACAGCCACTGCGCTGGAGTCGAGCACCCGTCCCGTAGGAGGATGACCTATGCCAGTTTTCACTGTTGCCCAACTGAGGGCGATCTCGACGCGTCTGCTGGAGGCGGCCGGGGTGGATCCAGACACTGCCGGACAGGTGGTTGCATCCCTCATTGAAGGCAATCTCACGGGTCACGATTCGCACGGCGTGATCCGCCTCACCCAGTACATTCGCGGCATGGAGCGCGGCCACATCGATGCACGCGCCCGGCTCGAGGTGCTGCGTGAGACCTCCACCACCGCGCTGATCGATGCGCATTGGGCTTTCGGACAGATCGCGGCGCGGCGGGCCATGGAGGTCGCCATCGAGAAGGCGCGCCAGTATTCGCTGGGCGCAGTAGGCCTGCGCAACTCCGGGCACATTGGCCGGCTGGGCGAGTATGCGCTGATGGCGGTCGAGCATGGGATGATCGGGTTCGTCACCTGTAACTCATCGCAGCTCACCGCGCCTTACGGCGGGGTGGACCGTGTGTTCGGCACGAACCCGTTCGCCTTTGCCTTTCCGCGCAGCGGGACGCCTTTCCTGATGGACTTCGCTACTTCGGTGACCGCTGAGGGCAAGCTGCGCGTGGCGATGTCGAAGGGCGCCGCGATCCCGGAGGGTCAAATCCTGGATCGCGATCGCAACCCATCGACGAATCCCGCCGATTTCTACGACGGCGGCGTTATTCTGCCGCTGGGTGGACATAAAGGCTACGGCTTCCTGATGGTCGCCGATCTGCTGGGGGGCGCGCTGACGGGCCATGGCTGCACCTCACTGCCGGAGCACTCGACCGGGAACGGCGTCTTTCTGATGGCGATCGATATCGCCGCATTCTGCCCGGTGGAGGAGCTCACGGACACCGTCGACCGGCTCTCGGCCTATATCAAGGCCAGCCGCAAGGCGCCCGGCTTCGACGAGATCCTGATCCCCGGCGAGCCGGAGCACCGCGCAAGGGTGCAGCGCGAACGCGACGGCATCTACCTGCCTGACGCCACGTGGCAGGACATGGTCGAGGTGGCGGGGCAGTACGGGGTATCGCAGGAAGGGTTGCTGGGCGGCTGACGATGGGCTGACCGGCAGGGGCGACGCCTCTTCAGGCGCCGCGGCGCTCGCTCTGGTTCCAGGGCCATGCGTGCCATCGGACCGGGCGCGGGCGCGAGGGATCCCATGTTTTGACGTGCGAATAGGCCGCACGGAGATTATCCGGCGGCACTTCCACTCCTGTGACGTTGCTCGTCATCAGAAACAGCCCTCTGCCCCCGTCAGTGAAGTCGAGGAAGTAGTCCACTTCGGCGCGTACGTCGTCGGGCGCGCCGAACGGCAGCGTGCGCGAGACGCTCAGGCCGGCGAAGAAAAGCATCTCCTCGCCCAGCCGGCTGCGGCGCCGCTTTAAGTCGTAGGGATTGACCCCGAGCTCATACTGGAAGCCCTGGAAACCGCTGAACCCGATGGCGACGAAGTCATCCACCACGGGCCGCACATCACCGTCGCAGTGGTGGATCAGCCGGATGCCGGCATCCACCAACGGCTCGATGATCAACTGGACCGTGGGGAAGTAGTGCTGGCGCAGAAACGCCGGCGACACCATCGGCCCCTTGTTGTTGCAGACATCCTCGCCGCAGAACATGATCGGGACGAGAGCATACTCGCGATAGAGCTTCAGGAGGACTTTCGCCCGCTCGCGCGAGTGGAGGCTCCTGGCCCAGTAGATCTTGCCCACCGCCTGAGGGTAAAGCGCGCATGCCATCAAGAAGGCCGTGTAGCCGAACTCCGTGTACAGAGGGAAATGCCCACCGATCTCCCAGAAGTTGGGGATCGGTTCGATCCCTTCCCAGTCGGCAAAGGCGCGCTCGAAGTAGGCCCGATAGTGCGCCTCCGCGGCGGTTGCGTCGAAGCTGGCCAGGATCTCTCGCTCGTTGTCGGGCAGCGTATTGGCGCGTGCCAGCAGCGCCTCCGGCGGAATGTTCGCGAAGTTGGCCTCCACCACCGAGCCGGTGCGTATCTGGTCCAGGCTGCGGGGCACAGCCGGGCTGATCATTCCGTCGGCGTCGAGGGCGACGGCGGCCCGCACCACGCCAGCCAGCGGATCAGCCAGGTATGCCTCAGGACTGATGCCTGCCAGCGCGGCGAGGACGCGGACCCCGCCGATCCAGCCGGCCAGCGCCGGCACGCGATCGATCTCCTGCCCGCGGGCCTGCCGTGTCAGGCGTTCCTTCTTGGTGAGGGTGATTGCCATGTGCGGTAGATCCTTACACCGGCGACTGGTGGTGACAGGTCATCCCTTGACTCGGGGGCGCGTGGGACGCTACTCCCACGCACTGCCCTTGATCAGCCGATAGAGGACGTGCGCTTCCTCGAGCGAGCGCGCCTGGAATGCCACGAGCAGACCGTGCGGGTCGAGCTCGTCCAGCACCAACCGCATCTCGCGTGGATCGAGCGGATGCTCCCAGCTCGACACCTGCAGCGGCAGCCCGCGCGCCTGCACCCGCTTCGCCGCTTCGATCACTCCCTGGATATCCCGGTTGCCAGCGTCGTTCGCCAGCTCAATGCCGCGCACATACGGATTCTCCAGGATGGCGGGGACGCATTGTGCGCCCGCGGAGTGAACGTGAAGGAAAGCCGAATCGACCGCACGACAGAAGATGATGTCGGGCTCCAGAAAGAACTCGGCATAGTGCTTGCGGCTGACAAGGGCGCAGAAATCCTCAGAGAAGAGAAATCCGCTGCCCGGCAGCCAATAGTTGAACGCGCACGGCGTGCCGTCCGTCAATCCAGCCTTTCGGAATAGGGCAAGCTCATAATTCATCATCTCGACCAGGAAGCAGGCCGCCTCAACCGCTTTGCCCTTGACGTAGTCGGGGTGATCGAACAGATCTATACACAGCTGTTGTGGGCCGAGCAGCCCTGCCAGCAGATCGAGCGGACCCAGGTAAGCATAATTCGCCGGCAGGTAGGTGTCCCACGACCAGCCGGCAAGAAGCGCCTCCACCCGTTCGATGTAGGCCCGGAACAGCGGCTGGCTGGGATCGAATGGGGTGATCCGCACTTCCATGATCGAGCTGACGGTCGGAATCGCCCAAGAAGTGTGTTCGTCATATGCGAACCCTGCGCCGAGCATCGCCGGGATCAACGCAGTGGCGAAGTTGACATAGCCGGTGACCAGCACTTCCTTGGGTATGCGATATTGGGTCTCGGCCCCGGCGCGCTTGCGTTCCGCGATCTCGGTCACGGGCACATCGACGTCGAGGCCGCGCCAGCGTGTGGGGCGCGCGGCGGGCATCGGGGTGTAGATCAGCGCCAGGGGGATGTCGTTGGCGCGCTGCCACCAACGTTGTTGCAGACGGATGCGATCCTCGTTGGTCAGCTTCACGGGATGCTCCACGATGCATCGCTCAGGCGACTGCGGCGCCCGCATCGTCGTACCAGTCGTAGCGCACCGTTTGGTCTCCCAACCGCCACATCTGCGGACAAGTTGTGTCGAGCCAGTCGAGCGGTTCGGCGATGGGCTGCGGGCGGGCCGCGGCGGACAGCGCCGCATGCAGCGCGGCCCGCTGTTCGCTGGTGACGCGGCCCGGGTCGAACGAGATGAACAGCGGCGTGCCGCTGCGCGCGATCAGGTCGAGGAACTGACGGTTGAATGCCCACGGCACCGCGCCGGCGTCGCCCACGCAGTCGGCATCCGCTGCAAAGAACGCGCCGTGCTGCGCGACCCGGAAAGCCAGCGTATTGACTCCCATCTTGCGCGTGCGCTCCCAGTCGCGGCCGCTCGTGTCGTCGCCGACGCGCTGGAGATCAAACAGGCCTGCGCCCAAATGGCCGAACGCATTGCACCCGATCACGATCGCGTCTCCTGCGCCCTCTCGGATGGCGTGATAGAGCGCCGTGGCGATTTCGGCGGTAGTGCGCGTGCGGTCGGCAAAGTGCCAGCTGGGGTTGGTCAGCTCGGCGCCCATCTTGAAGCCCCACCGTCCCAATAGATCGCATGCCGACCAGTCGTGCTTGATCAGCTCGTAGCCCCAGGAGGTCAGGGCGCGGAAGTTGCCGGCCACATCGGCCAGCACCTCGGGCAGGCTGGGATCCAGTACGGCGCGTTTGGCGCTCCTGTCGTCGGCGCGCTCGATAGGCAGGAGGGACGTGACAGACGCACCCGGCGCAGCAGCCAGCGGCCGGATCCAGATGCCGGGACGGCTGCCGGTCGCGCGAATGGCTGCGGCCAAGCCCGGCATGTCCGGGAAGCGTGGGTTCGCGCCCACATATGGTCCGCCGCAGATGGCGTCCTGTCCCAAGTCGCCGGCAAGGGGCTGCCAGCCTGCGTCAATCACCATGTACGGGCGATTCTCCCCCGGCGGGGCAAGCTCCGCCAGGAACTGCGCATCAGCCAGAATCCCCGCGTGGGAGTACTTGCCGTACACGTGATACCAGTCGTTGGCCCCGTAGACCGGCAACGCTAACTCCCGCGGCGCGTCGCACATCATTCGGCACAGGGCGCGTGCTGCCGCGAAGGGGGTCTCGCCCTCGCGGCCGCGACGGGCGATCACATCGGCGGCGTGCAATGTGCGGCCCCCCAGTTCGACCCCTGCGCCGCCGTTGCGTACATCCAGCCAAAGGCTGATCCCGGCGCCATCCACCATCCAGAAGCAGAGAGCGCCCGCCTGGACCCGCACGCCGCAGCCGTGCGTGAGCGGGCCATGACCTGCCACGCTCCCGTCGTCGTGCGCCAGGAAGTACCACGGCATCACGCGTTCGGCGACCAGACCGCGCCACTCCAGGTCGCCGTAACCCCGCTCCCATGCGTCACCGAGAAAGCGCAGTCCACCGGGGACTGCAGAGCGCCAGCGCAGGCGAATTCGCTCCAGGGGCGTCCGCTCTGCGTACACCTCCACGACGAGTCGGTCGCCCAGCACGGAGGTGCTGACGGCGATGTCGCCGGTCGTCCATCGGCCGCCCTCCAGCCGCAGCGCGCGCGGCCCGTCGGAGGTGCGCACCGCGACCGAGTCGGGAGGGCGAACGATATCGAAGCTGGTCATCTCCTGGTCATCTCAATACAAGTAACACGCGACTTCGTGATTCACGCCGACTTTGACCTGTGGTGGCGGCGCCTCGGCGCATTTCGCCATCGCCTGTGGGCAGCGGTCCCGGTAGATGCACCCAAGATGCAGGTCGGCCGAGCGGCGCAGCTCGCCGGCCTTGATATCGCTTTCCGTCCAACGGTCCTTCGGGTTGGGAGGCGGCACCGAGGCGATCAGAAGTTGGGAGTAGGGGTGCTTGGGCTGCCGCACCACGGCGTCCATGTCGCCCATCTCCACGATGCGTCCCTGGCACAGAATCAGGATGCGCCCGCCCAGGTAGTAGCCCACCGCAAGGTCATGGGTGATGAAGATGCATGACATGCCGTATTCCTGCTCGAAGCGCAGCAGGATATTGAGGAACGCGGCGCGCAGCGAGACATCGATCATCGAGACCGGCTCATCGGCCAGGATCAACTGAGGTCGCATCAGGTAGATGCGCGCCAGCATGATGCGTTGGCGCTCGCCGCCGCTGAGCTGATGAGGATAACGGCCGATGATGTCGGGCGGCCGCAGCTCGACGGCGCGCAGCGCCTCGTCGATGATGCGTTGCTCCTCGACTTTGGTCGAGGCCAGTCGGAACTTCCGGATGGGAACCTGAAGCACCCGATCGATCTTGTAGAACGGGTTGTAGGTGCCGTAGGGGTCCTGGAAAACCACTTGGACCTCCTTACGGTAGTGCGTCCATTCTGGACTGGTCATCTTGAAGATGTTCTTGCCCTTGTAGCGGATCTCACCGCTGGTGGGCGTCACCAGGCCCAGGATGTTGCGGGTGATGGTGGTTTTTCCGCTGCCGCTCTCGCCGACCATCGTCAGCAGCGTGGGCCGATCGCCCGGCAGCGTGAAGGACACGCCGTCAACCGCCCGGATTTCGCTGCGTTCGGCGATGCCGCGACCGGTCACGAAGACCTTCGAGAGGTTAGTGATTTCCAGCAGTGGGGCTGTGGTCATTTATCCGCCGTGCGTCATTCCGAAAAGATGGCAGGCGACGTGGCGACCGGGCCGCACCTCCATCACCTCCGGCTGGACATCCTGACAGACCGCCATCGCCTGCTTGCAGCGCGGATGGAAACGGCAGCCGGTCGGCCAGGCCAAAGGGCTGGGAGAAGCGCCCGGAATCCCGGCCAGGCGTCTGCGCTCCTGGGCAATCGAGGGGATCGTGGCGATGAGGCCCTGGCTGTACGGATGGAGTGGATCGTCGAAGATGGCGACGACCGGCCCGACCTCCATGACCCGGCCGGCATACATGATCACCAGCCGGTCGGCGATCTGCGCGTGGACGGGCATATCGTGGCTCACGACCATGATGGTGCAGCCGATCTCGCGCTTGACGCGCATCAGGGTCTGAAGCACGAGCTTCTGGATCGTTACATCGAGAGCCGTGGTTGGCTCGTCAGCGATGACCAGCTTGGGTTTGAGGGCAATGGCTGCGGCGATGATTGCACGTTGCTTCATGCCGCCGCTCAACTCGTGCGGATAGAGCCCGGCCACGGCGGACGAGAGGCCTACGATGCCGAGCAGCTCGACCACCCTGGCCCTGGCGTCCTGCTTGGGCATCGACACGTGGGTGAGCATCGCGTCGATGATCTGCTCCTCGATCTTCATCACCGGATTGAGCGAGTGCATCGAGCCTTGCGGAATGTAAGAGATGCTCTTCCACCGCAACTGCCGGTACTCTTCGTCCGAAAGACTGAGCAGGTCGCAGTTATTGGTGATCCCTTCGGTGAGCGCCGAGGAGACGGCCTCGCCGCTGGCGATCTTGCCCGGCGGCACGATCAGGCGGAGGAGACCCTCCACGAGGGTCGATTTGCCACAACCCGATTCGCCCGCGATGCCGAGCACCTCATCGTGCATGACGTCGAAGCCAACGCCATCCACCACCTTGTAGATGCCGTGGACGCTGTTGTAGTGAACGCGGACATCCCGGATGCGAAGGAGCGGTTCATCGGTCGGCGCTTTGGGCATCATCGGGCGTCATCCTCCGGTCACGCGCTTGAGACGGGGGTTGAAGACTTCCTCCAGCCCGATGTTGATCAGGTTGATGGAAACGAAGATCAGGATCAGCACGATCACGGGTGCGAAGACCAGCTCCACCTTGCCGAGGGCCAGGGCGCCCCATCGCAGCGCGAAGTTGACCATCAGGCCCAGGGTGATGACATTGCCGCCGGGCCCAAGCCCGATCAGCTCCAGGCCCGTCTCGGCAAGGATGGCGCCGACAGTGGTCGCCGCAAACGCCACGCCGATGTAAGGCAGCAGGTTCGGGATCAGCTCCTGGAAGATGATCTCCCGGTCCTTCAGGTTGGAGACCTTAGCCAGCTCCACGTAAGGCTGCGCCCGGAGTGAGAGCACCTGGGAGCGGATCGTGCGCATGCCGAAAGCCCAACTGAAGAGCGCCAGAAGCAGCGCCATCACCGGAATCGACAGCCCCTTGATGTACGCGGCCATGGTGACCAGGATGGGCCAGGACGGGATCACCAACACCATGTCGGTGAAAGTGCGCATGGCGCCGTCCGTACGGCCTCCCTTGTAGCCGGCAACGAACCCCATGATTACCGCGATGAAGGTGGCCGCGATGCCGGCCAGCGCGCCGATGATCAGCGAGTAACGCAGCGCCAGGATCAACAGCGCCAGCCAGTCGCGTCCCCAACGATCGGTGCCCAAGGGGTGAGTCAGCGACGGATCCTCGTAGGCCTGGTACGTTCCCATCGAAACCGGATTGATGTCGCCGATGAGCAGACGGTTCAGCACGGGCTGCAGCAACGCGATCAGGATCAGCGTCCCAAGAAGCGCTAGCCCGATAATGAGCAGCTTGCTGCGGAAGACGACCTGTCGGATACTCAAAGCACTCCCCCTTCTCCTTGCATCCCGACCCCTATGCTTTTCCTTCGCGTGCCACCCGCGGATCCACGAGCGGCATCACGAGGTCGAGCACCAGAGTCGCGGTCAGAACCAGCGTGATAGACATCAGCATAATGCCCTGGACGGTGTTGTAATCGAGCAGTCCGAGGGAATTCAGGAACAACGTGCCCAGCCCCGGATACTGGAACAGGTTCTCAACCAGGTAGGCGCCGTTGAGCACGAAACCGAGCGAAAGCGCCAGGCCGGTGACCTGGGGCAGCATGGCGTTGCGCAGCACGTAGTGGCGCAGGATGCTGCCGCTCTTGAGGCCTTTTGCCTTCGCATACACCAGGTAGTCCTCACCCAGGATGCTCACCACAATGGCGCGCGTGGAGATCATCCACGCAAATGCCGACACCAGCACCAGCGACATCGCGGGCAGGGTAGCATGCTGGATGACACTTTGAATGAATTCCCAGCTGAGTTCCTTCGGGATGGCCGGATCGAAGGCGCCGCGCCGCGGAAACCATTGCAGGCCATAGGCGAAGGTGAACAGGAGCGCCAGGCCGAAGAAATAGGCCGGAATCTGGGAGAACACGAGCGCCAGGTCGGTCATGCCGGCCGACAGCCGGGAATCGCGTCGCCAGCCGACGATACCGCCGACTACGAACCCGACCGTCCACGACATCAACGTGGCGATGCCGAGAAGAAAAACGGTCCACGGCAAGGCTTCGAAGATGTATTTCTCGGCCGGCGTTGGAAACGAGACGAAAGACGGGCCGAGGTTGAACTTGAGAAGCACATTTTCCAGGTAGCGCAGATACTGCTGCAGCAGGCTGCCGTCCAGGCCCATCATCTTCTTGTACGCCTCGATGACCTGCTCGGCGTCCGGCATTTTGTACGAGTACTGCTGTTCCATCTGGGCCACATACGCCGAGATGGGATCACCCGGGACCAAATGGAAGAAGATGAAGGCGATCGTGAACGCGCCCCAGATGGTGAACAGGTACAGGCCGACGCGTTTCATGACGTAGATGAGCACCGGGTGGTTCGACATGGCTCTTGTCCTGGGCGATGTTGATCCACGGAGGACGCTTCCCCCTTCCCGCATGCGCAGGAAGGGGGAAGCGACGGGGTGCGCTAGGCCTTCGTTACCTTGTAGAGAACGAACTGGAACTCAGGCCACCAGGTGAACGGCACGGCATAGATGTTCTTCTCATCGGGCCAGCCCTTCCAGTACTTCGTGTTGAACGGCATCACGAAGGTCGTCTGGATGACCGGCACCGACGGCAGGTTCTCCATCCACACTCTGTAAGCCTCTTCGTAGACGTCCATGATCTTCGGATCGTCGGGGCTCATGCTCTCCATCTGCTTGACCAGCTTGTCCAGCCTCGGATCGTTGACACGCGGCCAGTTGCCCGCGGTCGCCCGCTCGTTGACCGGCTTGAGCTGTTCCACCAGGTAGCTTGAGTAGGTGTAGGGTGGCTCCTGCCAGTTCCCGCACCACCAGTGCGAGGTGATGTCGAAAGTGCCGAGGTTGCGGGCGTCATCGAAGGGCGCCATTTCGCTCCACTTGACGTTGGCCTTGATGCCGGCCTTGCCGAGGTTCTCAGCGAAGTCCAGCGCGATGGGGTATTCGCCGGTGACGCCGACTTGCGGGACAAGGATGGTGTATTCCATCTTCTGGCCCTTGTCGTCCACGCGAATGCCGTCGGCTCCCTTCTTGAAGCCCAAGCCGTCCAGCAGTTTGTTGGCCGTATCCACACTGAACGTCATGTCGAAGCTCTGGTTGACTTCGCTGAAGTCGTACTTCTTGTTGGCATCCCAGTCGGCCCAGTGATAGACCGCGGGGACGGTCGGCCACGGATAGAGCGATTCAGCCGCTTTCTTCTTGTCGATGCAGTGGAACATAGCCCAGCGGACCTCGGGCTTGCTGAGCGGGTACTTGGCATTGTTGAACCAGATGCCGCGCGGACACGGATCGCGCCAGGGCGCCAGCACGACGGCCTTGTTCAACTCCTGGGTTCGGCGCAGCAGCTTGGCGTCCGAGGTGTAGGAGTGCGAGTGATCGATGTAGTTGTCGGCGATGTCCTGGATTTCCGCCTCGGGCGGCGGCGAGGTCTGCCAGACGAGGTACTTGGGGCCGGGATCGTAGCCGAGCGTCTTGCCCCACCAGTTATCCACCTTCTCGTAGATGATCATGCGCGCCTCAGGCACCGCGCTGTGGAACTTGTAAGGGCCGGTGCCGATGGGCGGGAAGGCCTTGTAGGTGGTCGGATCCTTGCCCTTCCATTCGGCCTCCTGCACAATGACGCAAGACCCCTGTTGCTTGAAGGTCCAGTGGAAGCGCGGGTTGGGTGCGGTAAGCTTCAGGGTGATGGTGTAGTCATCGGGCGTGGTGACGCTGTCCACCCACTTCTTCATCGTGGCGCCGTAGCTCAACTGGGTGTTGGCCTTCAGCATCTCCACGGTGAAGGCAATGTCCTTAGCGGTGAACGGTTTGCCGTCGTTCCACTTGGCCTCTTTCCGCACCTTAAAGGTGAGCTCATCGAACTTGTCGTTGTACTTGTAGCCTTCCACCAGCATGTTGATGCTCTCGCCGTTGGCCCAGTTCAGATACATCAAGCGCGAGAAGACCATGTGGATGCCGGACTGCAGGACACCGTTGGGGATATAGGGATTGGCCGAATCGAAGATGCGGAACACCGTCGTCTCATTGATGACCGCCGCCTCTGCACGGGGCACAGGCAGGCCCCCAGTCACCTTCTGGACGACGACCGTCTGCGGGACGACCTTCTCGACGACCTTCTCAACCGGTTTCTCGACGATCTTTTCCTTTTCGACGATTTTCTCGACCGGTTTCTCGACGATCTTTTCGACGACTTTCTCGACCACCTGAGGCGTCGGCGCCGCGCAGCTTGCGACTACGACACCCGCAGCGCCGAAGGCGATCGTGCGCAGGAACTCCCTGCGCTTGAGTTCCCTTGGCATGTTGTCCTCCCTTGAGCAACCTGAAAGATGCGGGGTAGAAGGTCATCGCGTGAGTTCCCGGCGTCTACCGCATCGCCGAGAGCCACACTGGCTTCGCTGCTGTAATAGACGAGTGACCTCACCTCCTTTGCGAAGTGAAGAGTGGATAAGGAAGTCTCGACGGCAGCAAGGAGCTCCAGGATGATCCCTGTCCTTGCGCCCAACTGAGGCAAGCGTATTCTAGGAAGCTCTGCCCGATCTGTCAAGTCTCCCGTTCCGGCGGCTGAACCAATCGAACGCCTTTCGGGATCGGGGTTGTATTCGGGAGGGGTCAGGCGGGGCGATGAGGGCGCACTATGCGGCCCAGGTCGTCAGATGCAGAGACCCGCTCAGAGACTCCCGAGCGGGTCTCTGTGCGATATCCTACTTCTTGGCGCCGTTCGCCGACGGGGTTCCTGTCTTCTCCCGCCGCTCGTCGATATCGCCGGGATACATCAGGGCTGCGCGCCCGCGCTCCCCCGTGCGGATGCGGATGACATCATCCACCGGATAGAGGAAGATCAGCCCGTCCCCTACGTTGCCGGTTTTCGCAGCCTCGCAGATCGTCTCGATGGCCTTTTCGACGTTGTGGTCGCTCAGCACAATGTTGATTTGAATGCGCGGCAGCATGTCCACCTTGTAGGTGCCGGTGCGTCCCGTCAGCTCGATGCCACCCTGCCGGCCGTGGCCGCGGCACTCGGTGACATTCATCCCCACGATGCCGATGCGTTGCAGCGCATCCTTGACATCCGACAGTTTCTCTTCCCTGATGATCGCTTCGATTTTCTTGGTCATGTGTGCGCTCCTGACCTTTCGCCTTACGCATACGCCCGTTCGCCGTGCTCGGCGATGTCGAGGCCGACCTGCTCTTCAGTCTCGGTCACGCTCAGACCGATGGTGCGGTTGAGCCCCTTGGCAATCAGGTAAGTCACGCCGAAGGCGAACACCACGGTGACCCCGGTCGCCACCAACTGCACGAGGAACTGGGCCGGATTGCCGTAGAACAAGCCATCGGCGCCGGCAGGATTGACTGTCTTGGTGGCGAACAACCCCGTGGCCAGGGCGCCCCAGACCCCGCCCATGCCGTGGCAGGCCCAGACGTCCAGCGATTCATCCAGGCGTCGGGCCTGGCGCAGCTTGATGGCGTAGTAGCTGATCGGCGCCGCCACGGCGCCGATAATCAGGGCGCCGATCGGCGTCACGAAACCCGCCGCCGGCGTCACCGCCACGAGTCCGACAACCGCGCCCGTGATGATGCCGAGCACGCTGGGCTTGTTGTCTCGCCAGCTCAGCAGCATCCACATCAGTCCTGCGGCCGCCGCCGCGGTGTTCGTGTTCACCAGCGCGCTCACGGCCAGGCCATTCGCCGCCAGCGCGCTGCCGCCGTTGAAGCCGAACCAGCCCATCCAGAGCAGCCCCGCGCCGAGCACCGAGAATGGGATGTTGTGCGGCTCCAGGCTGCCGTTGCCGAATCCCCGGCGCGAGCGGATCACGAGGGCGAACGCCAGCGCCGAGAATCCCGCGGTGATGTGAACGACCGTGCCGCCCGCGAAATCGAGCGCGCCGAGCGAGCGCAGGATGCCGCCCACGCCCCACACGGCGTGCGCCACCGGATCGTACACCAGCGTTGCCCACAACACGCTGAAGATCAGGAAGGCCTTGAAGCGCACGCGCTCGACGAAGGTGCCCGTGATGAGCGCCGGGGTGATCACGGCGAACATCATCTGGTAAGCGGCGAACAGCAGGAACGGAATCGTGCCCGCATAGTCGGCATTCGGCTCTGCGCCCACGCCGGCCAGCCCCAGGTAAGTCGGCCCGCCGATGATCCCACCGATGCTCGTGCCGAACGCCAGCGAGAAGCCATAGAGGAGCCACTGGATGCTGATGAGCGCAATGAGGATGAAGCTCAGGTTGAGGGTCGAGAGGATGTTCTTCTTGCGCACCATCCCCCCGTAGAAGAAGGCCAGCGCTGGGGTCATCATCATCACGAGCGCGGTCGAGATGAGGACCCAGGCAGTGTCGCCTGCGTTGATGCTGTCCATATGTCGATCCTCCGTTGACTGAAGATGTCGTGTCGTTGAGATGTGACAACAGTCAGCAGTCTACCCACTGGCGGCCCCGATATCTAGTACCCATTCGGGTACAATTTGGAATAAGCTCGTGCAGTTAAAGTGCAGCGAGCGCACCGATACTCGGTGCGCTCGCTGAGCATTGCCCCCCGTGCAGGCGAGGCCCCCGTCTCGCCTGCACGGAACCAAGGAGGGAGGGAGACCCCTCAGGCGTCGTAGTAGAGCGTGAACTCGTAAGGATGCGGCCGCATCCGGATCGGGTCGACTTCAGTTTCACGCTTGTAGGCGATATAGGTTTCGAGCAGGTCGGTCGTAAACACGTCACCCTTCAACAGGAATTCGTGGTCCGCTTCCAGCGCATGCAGCACCGCGTCCAGCGATCCTGGCACCTGCTTGATCAGCTTGGCTTCCTCGGGCGGCAGACCGTAGAGATCCTTGTCCATCGGCTCACCCGGGTCGATGCGGTTCTGGATGCCGTCCAGGCCAGCCATCAGCAGTGCCGCGAAGCAGAGGTACGGATTGCACGACGGATCGGGCGCCCGGAACTCGACGCGCTTCGACCTGGGACTGCGCGAGCCAACCGGGATGCGGCAGATGGCCGAGCGATTGCGCTGCGAGTAGGCCAGGTTGACCGGCGCCTCGAAGCCGGGCACCAGGCGGCGGTAGGAGTTGGTGCCGGGCGCGGCCAGTGCCAGCAAGGCTGGCGCGTGCTTTAGCAGGCCGCCGATATAGTACTTGGCCGTATCCGAAAGCTGGGCGTAGCCGCTCTCATCGTAGAATGCGTTCTTACCGCCCTTCCAGATGCTCTGATGGCAGTGCATGCCGCTCCCGTTGTCGCCGAAGAGCGGCTTGGGCATGAAGGTGGCCGTGAGGCCGTTCTGCCGAGCGACGTTCTTCGCCATGTACTTGTAGACCATGACATTGTCGGCCATGCGCGTGAGCGTATCGAAGCGCATGCCGATCTCGGCCTGACCGGCCGTGGCGACTTCGTGGTGGTGAATCTCCACCGGGATGCCCGCGCTCTCGATCGCCATCACGATCTTGCTGCGCACATCCTGCAATGTGTCGGTCGGTGGCGTGGGGAAATAGCCGCGCTTCGGCGCGATCTGACCGCCGAAGTTCGGCCCCAGGTCTTTGCCGCTGTTCCACCAGCCCTCGCGGCTGTCGATGTGATAGAACGCTTCGTTGGTGGCGCTGCCGTACCGCACGTCATTGAAGATGAAGAACTCCGGTTCGGGACCGAAGTAGACGGTGTCACCGATGCCGGTCTGCTTAAGATACGCTTCTGCGCGCTGCGCGATGAAGCGGGGATCGCGGCTGTACGGCTCCCGTGTGATCGGGTCATAGACATCGCCTACGACCGCCATCGTGGGCACTTCGTAGATCGGGTCAATGAATGCGGTGCCGGGGTCGAGCACCAGGATCATGTCGGATTCGTGGATCTCCTTGAAGCCGCGGATGGACGAACCGTCGAACGGCACGCCGTTCTCGAACGTTTCCGCCGACAGCACGCGCGATGGGATGGTGAAGTGCTGCCATACACCGGGCAGGTCGGTGAACCGCAAGTCGACCATCTTCACCTGCGCCGCCATCTCCAGGACTTCGGCTACAGTCTTACCCATTGTCGGGGGTCTCCTTTCTCCTCCGGTGAGTTCGCTTGCGCAAGCGAACGCCGCCACGCGCCGTGCTGGCCGCGTTCGGACTTACGGGGCCAGTTTACTCCGTCCGCCGCGCGTCGTCTACTACCCAAATGGGTACTCTTTGCGGCGCCGGGGAGCCGTCCGCTGCTCCTCACGCGACGGCGAGTGCAGCCGCGACGCTGTAGACGATCAGCATCTGACCCGGACCGTAGGTCAGCCAGATGACGTCGTCGATCAGATGGAAACGGCGGCCGGCGAAAAGCTGCGCTGCAAGGATCAGGTCGCTGATGAGAAAGAGCGCCGCGCCGGCGGCGAGTGGTGCGAACGCCGCGTGCTGAAGCGCGAGGCCGGTGGCGACTCCCGCCGTACTGGCGAGCAGCAACGCATAGGGGAGCGCAGCCCAGTGGAGCACCGATGGGCGCTGGCCCCGGAATACGACGGCATACCAGGCCAACGCAGCGACCAGCAGCCAGGCGAGCCATGCTGCGAGGCGCGGGCCGGTCGCATCGAGCCCGTACGCGCTGCCGGCGCCGAGGAGGGCGGCGATATAGGCCACGTGTCCGAGCCCGAAGATGACCATGCCCCACAGCACGCGCGGGGACAGCGGCAACAACCTGGCCATGGTCAGGTCCGCGATGAACCCGAGTGTGATGCCGATCGCGACCAGGCGCGCGTAGGCTGCCGCGCTCGTGCCGCGCGCGTAGGCGAACCAGCTCCAGCCTGCCGCAACCAGAACGCAGGTGGAGGCCATGCGCGTCCACGTCGGCATGCGCCCGTCGCGGCCCGGCTGTGGCCGCCCGAGCATGAAGCCGCCGAACAGCAGCGCGGCCCACAGGATCAGCAGGATGAGCATCGGGGGGGGAATGGAGACAACTCCTGAGTGACAATTGTCCGGTTCACCCCATCACCCGCTCCGGATACCCGGTCACATCGCGGATCGCTTCGTACAGCGGCCGAAGACGGCCATACATCGGCTGGTAGGCGCGGGCGTACAGGCCGTCGTAGATGGCGTGCGCCGCCGGATCGGGAGCGAAGACGCGGCCAACGCGCGTCATGGCTGCAATGGCTGCGGCAAATTCGGCGTGCAGCCCCAGGCCCACCGCCGCAACGACGGCGGCGCCCAGGCCCGACGTCTCGTAGACGTGCGGTCTGGCCGCCGGCAACCCGAAGACATCGGCCGTAATCTGCATCGCTGCATCGCTTTGCGAGCCGCCGCCGCAGACCCGCAGCTCGGCGATCGGCGTCCTGCTGCGCCGCTCGATGCGTTCGAGACCCTCGCGCAGCGCATAGGCCAGCCCTTCCAGGATGGCGCGATAGAAGTGCTCGCGGGTGTGAACGTCCCCGAAGCCGATGATGGCGCCCTTGGCCTCAGGGCCGGGATCTTTGAGACCGGGCGACCAATAGGGCTGGAGGATCAGGCCCATCGAGCCGGGCGGAACCGCCTGCACCAGCTCGTCGAAGAGGGCCTCGGGCTCCATGTCCCGCTCCGATGCCAGTGAGCGCTCGAAATAGCCGAATTCCTCTTTGAACCAGTTCACCATCCAGTAGCCGCGAAAGATCTGCACCTCCAGGCTGTAGGCGCCGGGGACGGCCGCCGGGTAGGGCGGGATCAACGGGATGACCTCGATGTATCGGCGATGCGTTGCGTTGATGGTCGCCGTGGTGCCGTAGCTCAGGCAGGCGATGCGCGATTCCAGGCAGCCCGCGCCGATCACCTCGCACGCCTTGTCCGCCGCTGCAGCAATCAGTGGCAAACCGGCCGGGATGCCCGTGGCTGTGGCCGCCTCGGGCGTGATCTCGCCAAGCGGTTCGCCGGGCGGCGCGAGATCGGGCAACACCGCAGGATCCATCGGCACGGCCTGCCATTTCCAGTCGGAAGGCGCGCCCCACCGCTGATGCTTATAGTCGAACGGGACATAGCCCACCTGGCAACCCGTCGAGTCGCAGTACCGGCCAGTCAGCTTGTAGGTGAGGAAGCCGGAGAGCAGCAGGTATTTGTGGGTCTGCTCCCAGACCTGAGGCTGCTGCGTGCGAATCCAGTTGGCTTCCGCCTCGGCCTGAAGATAGGCGACCGTCTCCCGCATGCCGGTGAGAGCGAACAGCAGCCCCCACAACCCGCCGACAGGCTTCAGTCCGTACGTGCGTCGCTGGTCCAGCCAGAGGATGGTGGGCCGCAGCGGTTCGCCCTGTCGATCGACGTTGACGACCGAGCCGCGCTGCGTCGTAAGGGCGACCCCGGCCAACCGCAGCCGGACGTCGCCCAGCCCTGCCGTTGCAGCCTCGCGCCACAGAAGCTGGCAGCCGCGGCACAGGCAGGACCAGAAAGCGCCGGCATCCTGCTCGGCCCAGCCGGGCTGATCGGCGAAGTAGGGCGGGTTCATCGGCACGCGCGCCTTGGCGAGCAGGTTGCCTCGCAGATCGAAGAGCAGTGCGCGCAGGCTCTGGGTGCCGTTGTCGATGGCGAGGAGGAGATCGCGGGTCATTGGCTCTTTTCGAGTACAGGATCCGATTCAGACGACATGCATGTTAGCACAGAGCCCGCGCGCTGGCAATCTCGAATTGCGCAGCGCCTGGGGGAGGTTCCTTGCGACCTCAGCCGTTCCCGTACTCCGTGCCTTCGGCCGCGTCCGCGACGCTCTCGAACTCCAGCCTGTAGCCGTCGACGTCCGACAGCGAGGTGATCCACATCCCGTTGCCGACGAAGGGTTTGGAGGGGTTGAGCCCGCGCGTCCTGAACTCCCGGTAGAGCGCCAGAGCGTCGGTGCAGATGAAGTAGATCGAGACGCCCACTCCCACCTTCCCGACCGGGGTCCAGGCATCGCGTCCTTCGGTGGGGAATTGCTGCAACATCACGGCCGCCCCGCCCCGCTGGAGCCAGCACCAGCGGAGCTTGCCCTCATCGATCCAGCGCCTGGTCAACTCGAAGCCGAGGCCATCGACATAGAAGCGGACCGATGCTTCGATGTCGACCACCGCGAAGAAGGGTACAGCCTGCTGAATATTCGGGTCAAACTTGGTCTGGAGTTTCATCGTTCGTTCCCTCAGCCGATGGAGTGCCGCCGGCGGATCCGTTCACGGCCGCAGCCCCCTCATCCAAACAGCTCGCGACGCAGCGCTGCGCCCGGCAGCGGAGGGGGCGCCTGCTGCTGAAACGTCTCAAAGCCGAACATGCGCCGCACTGCGAAGTCCGGCAGCCAGCGGAATGCTTCGGCGGGCCCGCCCTGGCTGCGGTGACACGCGGAGGCGCGCTGTTTCACATCGTAGTACTGCCGCACATCGATGCGTGCGTGCACCGGCGTCTCCCAGCTCACGATCTTTGTCAGGTCGATATCGCCGTTTCGTCCGAACTTGTGCGGGTCGCGGCCGAGCAGAGGCATCAACCGGACCACCGCCTTCAGTACGCCGGGGTTGAACGCGGTGAAGTAGAGACGCTGGACCTGATGCGGTGGGCCGCTTTCCGGATACCGATCCGGATCGGCTGACGCAGCAAACGCCGCCACCGTGGCCTGGTGCAGTTTGATGTGGTCAGGGTGTCCGTAGCCGCCGAACTCATTGTCGCAAATCACGACCTGGGGCCGGTGCCTGCGAATGGAAGCGACGATCTGCCCGGTCACCTGATCCAACGGCGCCTGTACGAGACAGTCGGGATGCTGGTTATCGGGCGCACCGGCCATGCCGCTGTCGCGATACCCGAACCAGTCGATGCCGGCAAGTCCGAGCTCCAGCGCGGCGCAGCACAACTCGGCAGCCCGAACCTGGCCGGGGCCGGCGTAACCGGCCAACAGGCCGGCCTCGATGCTGCCGGCCGCTCCATCGGTGCCGCACACCAGCCAGACCTCCACCCCTTCACGCGCGTACTTGGCCAGCGTGCCTCCGGGGCCGAACGACTCGTCATCGGGATGGGCGAAGACGGCAAGCAGGGTGTTGCGCATCTGTGCACTTTCTCCGTGGGCGACCTGAAAACTGTTTGACAAAACACCTGCCCTCGATTATAGTGCGCTTACATCTATCGTGCGCTTGCATCGATCAGGCCGCCGGCGTGGGCGGAGAGCTCCGGGCAGGAGGATGGCCTATGCATTGACACCCCAAGAACCCTTCTTCGTATGGTCGGCGCCGGCATCACGGCGCGACCGGTTGCCACCGTGTGCGACATGTCGTTTCTTCGCTCATCATTCTTTAGCTATCAGGAGACATCGCCATGACTGCTGCACTCACCCAAACCAAGTCGTCTGCCCCGTGGTGGCTCATCCTCATCGAAGGAATTGCGGTGCTGATCCTGGGCATTCTCTTGCTGACATCGCCGGGCGCTACGTCGGTCGTCGTGACCACCTTCTTGGGTGCCTATTTCCTGGTCAGCGGCATCTTCAACATCGTCGCCGTCTTCACCAATAAGGAGCGCAAGTGGTACTGGTCGCTGTTGATCGGCATCCTGGGGATCATCGCCGGCCTACTGGTGCTCCAGCATCCCATCTGGTCGACGCTGGTCGTCGGCGCCACCCTGACCATTATGCTCGGCGTCTGGGCGCTGATGATGGGAATCCTCTACCTGATCAAGGGCTTCCAGGGCGACGGGGTCTGGTCGATCATCTTGGGCGTCGTCGACATCATCATCGGCATCTGGCTGTTGACCAATATCGGCCGGGCGACCCTGGCCCTCCCATGGGCGGCCGGGCTCCTGGCACTGGTCGGCGGCGTTGCGCTGATCATCCTCGCATTCAAGAATCGGTGATCCGGAGCGTCTCCCGGCGCTGAGCCGATCTTGGCGCTGCGCCCAGTGATACCACAGGCCGGCCGATAATGCAAGGCCGCCCCGCCGATGCGGCCGCACCGGCGGTGCGGGCAAACAAGAACGGCAGGAGGATTGGTTCTCCT
>CAYRFV010000004.1:43366-49412 GCA_964423545.1 uncultured Anaerolineales bacterium
TGCGGCCGCACCGGCGGTGCGGGCAAACAAGAACGGCAGGAGGATTGGTTCTCCTGCCGTTCTTCTATGTCCCTGCGCGGGCCTGCTCAGGCGCAACCGAGCGGCAGCGGTCCGTTCGCCGGCATCGTCACTTGGGCGCCGGCTGTGGGGCGGGCAGCGGTCGTGGCGTTGGCGCCACGACCGCTGCATACACCATCACGGACTGCGCGGCGTTAGCCGATGCCTGCTCGGAGCTGACAATCAGGGTGTAGGTGATGCCACCGGGAGCCGGCGGGCAATCCTGATGCTGCCCTGGCGATCCGAAGTCCTGCGCGATGACATCGTTGTTCCGTTTCAGCAGAGTAGTGGCGGTGGCGCCCGAGAATTCCCAGCTCAGCACGACGCACTGTCCCACAGTGATATCCTTGGCGCTCGCGTTGAAGAACTTGATGGTCGGAGCCTGCGGTGGAGCTGGGGTAGGCGGCGCCTGCACCGTCACCGTGCGCTCCTGGGCGGTGGCCTGTCCGACATGGTTGAAGGCTTCCAGCCGATAGACGAAGCTGGTCGGCTCGGTAAGGCAGTCCTGCAGCGACCCGTTCAGCCCGCCGTGATCCAGCATCACTGCGCCGTTGCGCGTCAGGCGCGTCCACTCCGTGCCGCCGCCGGTCGCCCACTGAATCTGGACGCACTGAGCCGACTGGATCCGATCCGGCTGCACCGAGAAGGAATGGATCACAGGGGGCTGCGGGGCCGGCGTTGGCGGGACGACCGGTGTCGCCGTCGGTGGCATGGCGGTCGGTGGCTGGGCAACGATCGTCACATCGCGCTGCTGCCTCGCTGTGCCGCCGGGACCGGAAGCCGTGAGCACGTAGGGGACCACGCCGCTGCCAGGCGGGCAGTCATCCATGTTGCCGCGCGTCGGCGCATTGTCCCAGATCGCTGCGCCGCCGCGGGTGATCGTCACCTGGTTGACCGCACCCTGCACATCCCATTGGATGTTCACGCATTGTCCAGCGCCGATCTGTGGCGGGTTGACCGCGAAGTAGGCGATCAGCGGGGCCGCACTCTGCGTGACGTAGATCGTGATCTGGCTGATCTGCACCGAGTTGTCGGGAAAGACGACGCGCAGATCATAGGTGGTCGTCTGCGTGGGGCACTGGACACTGGACCCCTGGCCTGCTACGCCGTAGTTCTGCCAGTCTGTGACGCCGTCGGGGTAGAAGTAGACCGCCTGGACGTTCGTCACGTTCCAGGAAAAGGTCACGCATTCACCGGCGTTGATGTTCGTCCGGTCCACCGTGAAGCTGATGCCGGGCACTGGCGACGCAGTCGGGGCGGCGGTGGGTTTCGGCGGAGCGGGCACCTGGATGCCGACGTAGACCGTCTGGCCGAAGCTTTGACCGCTGCCGTTCTGCATCTGCCAGAAGCCCTGGTACACTCCCGGCTGGAGCGGAGCCACCAGGTTGACGAAGAAGTCATAGGTGGCGCCGGGCGGCACGGGTTGCGTCACCGGCGCCGGTTGGCCGCCCATTCTGGCAGCAGGAGTGTTGCCGTAGGCATAGACCAGCCGGTACGCCGTTGACCAGGTGCACGTGCCGGTGTTTTTCACGCGCCAGCCTTTCTGGAACGGCTGGCCGGGGGGAATGACGGGCGGCGCCGTCATGTTCTTGTCATCGAAGGTGAGATCCGCCACCCATGCCATGCCGTCGATGCAACTGACCGGCGTGGGGGTGACGACCACAGGCGGTCGCGGCGTGCTCGTGGGCCGCGGAGTGGGGGTTGGGACGGCCGGGTCGGGCTTGTTGCCGGTGTACTGAAGCAGCAGCTTCGTGACCGTGCCATCTGCCTGGAGGCGAGCCAACGACCTGTTGATGTTGTCGCGCAGGACATCGGCGCCCAGCGGCACGGCGATGCCGTAATACTGCGGCACCAGGCCGCCGCCCACGCTCTTCAGGCCTCCCTGCCGGATGAAAGCGTTCGCCGCGCCGGCATCGAGCATCACGACATCGATCCTGTTCGACTTCAGGGCGCTGATTGCCTGGGCGGTGTCGGTGAAGCTGAACAGGTTGCGCTGCGGCATCTTGCGCGAGTCGATCAGCGCGTCTTGCAGGAATGTTTCGTAGACGCTTGCCCTTTGCGCACCGATCTTCAGCTGCGCCAACTCGTCGATCGATTTGATTTCGGTGATCTTCGACTTGTCCGAGGCCAGCAGCCCATCCTCCCCAACGTAATACGGGCTGGAGAAATCGACGACTTTCTCACGCTCCGGCGTGATCGAAACCGCCGCAATCACCGCATCGACCTGGCCAAGCTGCAGCGCGTTGTAGAGGCCGTCAAAGGCAAAGTTCTTGATCTCAACCTTCAGGCCGAGTTGCTTGCCGATTTCGCGGATCAAGGCCGGATCGAAACCGTCGATCTGGAACTTATCGTTCAAGAACTCAAACGGCGGGTAGTCGGCCGATGTGCCGACGATCATCGTGCCGTCTTTCTGGATACGCTGCCAGACCGCGTCTCCCGCTGCCGGAGCCGTGGCAGTCGGCTGCGGTCTCGGCTGGGTGGGAGCGGGCGCCAACGTCGCCGTTGGTGGCGGTGGCGGGACCGTGGGCGTCGGCGTCGGTGCCGTCTGAGCGCACCCGCCCAGAAGAATGACTGTCAGGGCCATCAGAACCAACAGAACCAAAATCGGTCTCGCACGCTTCATATGAACCCTTTTGTCCCTTTCATCAGTTTGTGGGGCGCCGGCCGTCGGGTCATCTCAGCGTGATCTCCAGCGTATAGCTGACCATGCCGATATCGACAGGCGCCTGAACGGTGAGGCGGTACTCGCCGGTGAGCGGCAGCGCACCGGACCACGGCGCGCCGGGTCCGGCCAGACCCACGAGCTGTCCCTTCGGATCGGCAATGGCGACACGCATCGGTCCGTTCGCGCTGACGCTGACGGTGAGTTTCTGGCCCGCCTTGGCGTTCAACGTGTACGCCACGCTTCCTCCCGGCTTGACCTGCCCGCTGACCTGCGCGGTGCTGGAGCCAGGCTCGAAACGGATGACCGTCGGTTCGCTGGCCGGTGAGGGTGGCGCGTCTGTCTTGCCGACAATCGCGATGGTCAGCGAATAGTTGGTCCCTGGCGCGCCCTTCGGCGCCGAGACAGTCAGGTAGTAGTCCTGACTGGCCGGCAACACCCCGGTCCACGTCGCCGGAGAGGTCACACTCGCCAGCGCCCTACGATCGGCGCCCACAATGCTGACCTGGATCGATCCTTTGGTCGCACTCGGCTGCACCGTCATGGTCTGACCGGCTGCTGCACGCAGCACATACAGGGTCGGCGCGCCCGGCTCGACATGCCCCTCGATCTTGTCCGATGTGGAGCCCTTGGGAAACTGGATGCGGACGGGCTGTTGCGGCGCGCGCGGCGTGAGCTGGGGCGTCGCGCTGATGGCGGCGGTCGCGCTGATCGGCGCGGTTGCCGTGACCGTGGAGGTTCCGGTGATGCCCGCCGTGGACGTAATCGGGACCGCCGGAGCTGGCTGTGCGGCTGCGGCAGCCTGGGCGGCGAACGTCAGCACGCCATCCGGATAGGTGACCCTCAGTCTGCCGTCAGTCGAGATCGTGAAAGTGCGCGCTGCCTGGAACGCGTCGAGGTAGGTCTGCTCCTGCTGATTCACGGGCTGCAGGCAAGCCTTGCGCGTGACGGCAAGGGGCCCGATGGACAGCTCATCCCCTCCGGCGACATGCGTTCCGCTGTAGTCGTTGCAGCCGGCAGAGCCGCTGATGGCGCCATCGCCGCCGAAGCGCGCGGTGATCGGCGCCTGTGGCAGCACTTTCACCGGTTTGTCAGGCTTGCCATACGACTCCAGCACCCACAGCGCGTCTTGGAGTCTGACCGGCGTCGTGACGGTGAAGGTCGTCACCGGTTTGGTCTGGCTGATGGGCGTCGCCGGTGTGCTGGCCGTGGAGGTCAACCGTACGGCGGCGGTCACGCTGGCTGTCGCAGCGATAGCCGGCATTGTGACGGTGGTAGCCCTGGTGGCGGCAATCGTGGGAGTGATGGCCGGGGCTGCAGTCGCCACCACTGCGGGTGTGCGCCCCGCTGGCTGAGGAGTGGTAGCCGCCTTCTCGGCCGTGGGCAGCGTCGGGAGTTGCGGAGCCCCCCCGAGGCAAGCGGACAGCGCCATCGAGAGCGCGAGCAGTGTGAGCGCCAGAACCAGGCCAAGACGTCGATTCATCTGATCCTCCAAACAGGCGATTCACGGGCCGAGCGCGCTGTTCGAAACGACGCGCCCGCCGGCAGGGTGTCCGAAGCGGTCGCCGGTCAGCAAGACGATTTGACAGCGCGCTACGGTTCGGGTACATTATACTTCGTTTTGTCGGTGTGTCCAACCGATCTTGCCGATTCTCTGGACAAGAGCATGTGAACGACAGCGCATGCCGACGCGGCCCACCTGGCTCTGACTTCGCGTCTGTCTCCTCGATGGCTCGCCTGCGCAGTTGGTCCGGCACGTTCTGGTGAAACGGATGTCGAAGGATCGTTCGGATCTCTAGGAACATGATGACAGCAGGACAGGGCCGACTGGCCGCAGCGATTCGCGATGAGGCGCCCTGCAGGATGTGGGGACCGCACCTGAGTGAACGACAGTGCGGTGCCGCGCACGGACTACAGCGACAAGGGTGACGCCGACAGCTACGCCACGCACGATGTCTATGCGTACTTTCATGGTGATAACGAGGCAGGTCTGGAGGCCAGCCATCAGACCGGATGGACGGAACTGGCGGCGCGGATGATCGCATTCTACGGCGCAGTCGGCGCAACCTCGGTTCGCTCGGGAGACCCACGGCCGGCGGCCCAGACATATTGGAGATCAGATGGCGGTTCCTGATAACACCCGTAGCGACAGATTGGACGGCGACGCGCTCCACGCGGCGGCCCCATCGAACTTCGACGCGCTGCAATCGGTATTGCGTTTTGTTGTGGGCGGAGTTCTCGAAGGCACCGACGAGGCTCTGCGCCGGCTGAAGGCCGAGGAAGCGCGCTTACGCGCCTCCGACGTTCTTTCGCCCACGGTGGAGCACGCTGAGACCGAAGCTGACCGCGCCCGCTATGCCGTCGTCGGCATGCTTTTTGAGGGCGCAGAAGCGCTGCGCGAGGGTCTGGGGCGGTGGGAGCATTCAGTGGCCCTGGCTGGCCACCTGGCCTCGCAGGTTGCTGAACCCCTCAAGCACCACCGGATGGTGCGACCCTGGCAGCGGCGGTATGACGCATGGGCGGAGCGTGGCGCGACGATTGTGGAGCGCTGGGTCCAGAAGGGCCGGGTGGAAGACCTCCACAGCCGCGCCCTGATGCTTCGCACCTCCACACAGGCGATCGACGACATCTTCGATGTGCTTGGCGAGAATGAGGGTGTGCAGGCGATCATTCAGCAGCAGAGTGTGGGGATGACCACGATGATGGTCGGCGAAGCGCGCGAGCGCGCAGCGACTGCCGATGGCTTTCTGGAGCGAATCGCGCACCGCCTGCTGCGACGGCCACCGTGTGCCGCCACGTCTGCGGCAGAGCCCGGCGACCCTACAGCAGTGGGCTGACGTGACAGGAGTAGCGCATGGCGCGAAAATCGAAAGCTCAGCCTGTTGCACCCCTCCCGGCCGGCTTCATCAGCCGATTCGCTGCCTGGTTCATCGATCAACTGGTGATCGTCGTGGCGTTCGTCGTGATCGGTGTGTCAGTTGACCTCATCACCACTTTCGTCGGCAAGGACCTTTCCTCGATGTTCGGCACCACGATGGTGGCGTTGTTTGGCACCGCATCGTTTGCTGCGGCGGTGAGTGCGGTGTACATGGGTGTGTTCTGGTACCTGTTCGGCAGTACCTTGGGCCAGCTTCTCTTCGGGCTGCGGGTGGTGCGATCGGATGGCAGATGGCAACTTGGGCTCGGGCAGGTGGTGGTGCGCATCATCGGGTTTTACCTTTCGACGGCGGTGTTCTTCCTCGGCTTTCTGTGGATTCTGGTCGATCCCAACCGTCGTGGGTGGCACGATATCATGGCCCGCACCAGGGTCGTGTACACCTTTGACGC
>CAYRFV010000005.1:0-49109 GCA_964423545.1 uncultured Anaerolineales bacterium
GCATGGTACAGTCCCGAAAACGCGGGATAGTAGTTGAAGGTCAACAGCAGCAGCAGGGTGGGCAGGATCATGAGGTAAGACAGCCGCGCCTGCCACATGCGTCGCGCCAGCCTGCGCGGCCGTGCGATCGTGCGCTGCCAAAGCCGCGCGCCGCGCTCGGTGCTGCGCACCGCCAGGACGGATGCCGCCACCATCCCGACGACGACCGCGAGCGCGACGGCCACTGCCGCGCTCTGCCGCGACCGACTGGCTGTGCGGCTGGCCAGCGCTGCTCTGCGGTCGAGTGCGAGTGCGGCGTTGCCCGCAGTGCCCAGCACGAGCAGCTGCCCGTCCCCAGAGAGAGCCGTCGCCAGCACCTCGGAGCCAGGCTGGAAGGTCTGGATCAGCTTGCCGCCGCCATCCAGCAGATACGCCTGCCTGTCGCTGGAGCCGGCCAGGATCGTGCGTCCGTCCTGCGAGATGGCGACGCTGTTGATCGCGCGCCCCGCCGCGCCCGGCGCGGCCTTGCCTGCCGCATAGCGCCACTGTGGCTTGCCGTTGGTTCCATCGAGGAGCGTAATCGAACCATCGGAGGCGCCGGCGACAATGGCCGCGCCGTTTGGCGTGACCGCCACCGACTTCACGTCGTAGTCGAGCCGGCTTTGCAGCAGTGGCTCGCCCGTGCGGCTGTAGACCGTGACGTGGCCATCGTCCGAGCCGACCACGACTCGCGTCTGATCCCCGGTCCCATAGATCGCGACGCCCGAGACCCCTATCCCCAGATCCTCCTGCCAGGCAAGCCGGCCGCGACCATCGAGAACGTAGAACGAGCGGTCATCCGAAGTGCCGACGACCAACGAGCCGTCGTCGGCGACCGCAGCATTGTTCATCGCCCGGCCTGCTCTGAACTGCCACAGGGGGGCGCCCGAGCGGTCCAGCAGGTAGAGGTTACGGTCCTCCGAGGCTGCCGCCACCCACTGGCCGTCTGCCGAGATGTCCGCGCCCAGGATGCTGTTCTGTGCGACGAAGTCCCAGAGCAGGTTGCCGCCGCCGTCGAACAGCCGCAGGCGATTGTCGCGACTGCCGGCGGCGACGCGATCGCCGGCGGCAGTCGTTGTCACGGCCTGCACCCGGCCGCCGGCGTCGAAGCGCCACAGCTGGCCTCCTGCGTCCTGGCCGCACGCGGGCGTGGCCGACAGGAGCGCCAGCGCCGCAAGGACCAGGAATGGCCGCAGCATTCGCTTTGACTTCATCCCTGAGTGCGCCTCGGTGTGGCGGTCCGAGCTGGCCTTGCTTGGCGCCGTCTCAATACGGCCCACCTGCGACCCACCCGGGCGGCCGCTTCTCAGGATGTTGAATATCCTCGGCCGTGAAGTTGAGATACTTCAGCAGTCCGTCCCAGTTGTCCTCCAACAGCTTCTGATACTTCGTGGCGAAGTCCTTGGAAGAGAGCTTGCCGGCGAAGAAGTCCTGCACCATGATCGCCCATTCGCGCTTGGTCGGCTCGTAGAACCAGAAGCCGCGCGCCACCTTATCCGCCGGCGCGCCCGGCTTCTCATAGTTGCCGATGAACGGCTGGCTGCCGAAGATCTTCTGCCACTTATCAGGCAGCTCGACCCCCTTGACGATCGTCGGCCCCTGGATTCCGCCCTGCAGATTCTTGGGATCCAGCTTGTTGGCCAGATAGATCTTCATCCCGGCCGGGCTGACCCAGAACATGACAAAATCCACTTCCAGGTCGTTCTGCTTCCGATCTTTCTTGGGGATGGCCAGGTAACCGGATGGCAGCTCGTTGGCGCGCGCTTTGGCCTGGACGCATTTGCCCTCGATGGAGGGGAAGGCGAAGGTGCCGATCTCGAACGCGGTCGCGACCTTGGCCTGATCGCTGCTCACGGCGGAGGCGTCGGGGTACGCGCCTTCCGCAAGCGCCTTGATATCCTTCTCAAACTGGGTGAAGATGCGGCCTGTATCCTGACGCATCGCCGCTTTGCCGGTCAGGAAAAGCGGATAGCTGTCCTTCAGTCCAAGGAAACCCTCCGGCACGAAGCCGTTCTCGATCTTGAAGACGCGGCCGATCTGATCCATCATCTCGGCCGTGCACTCGTTGTCGAAGGTGATCTTCTTCTCCTTCAGCGCAGCCAGATGGCGCACGACGTTCACAGAGACCCTGTCCGGGTCGTCGTTGCGTGGATCGGTCGGGTCGTACTTCCACTTGCTGTCGATCGCTTCCTGGTAACACCAGTCGCCGGGCTGGCAGCGCGCCAGCTGTACGTCGGAGCGGCGATACTGGTCCATTGCCGAACGCATCAGCCACGGCAGCTTCCCGCCGCCCCAAATGCGATCGGTGACGCCTTCCTGGGCAACGCAGATGTAACCTGCCGCCTTCAGCTTCTTGCACCAGTCCACGAACTGATCCCAGGTGGGCTGGGGCGGGACATCGGTGATGCCGGCCTTCTTGAACGCGTCCTTGTTGTAGACCCAGAAGGTTTGGTTCGACATGTAGGGCAGGTAGTAGAGCTCGCCCGTGGTCAGGTCGCGCGTGAGGTTGAGCGCCCACGGCTCGAAGCTTTCCTCCCACTTCTTGCCGGTGTACGGGTTGACCTTGTTCATATAAGGTCCCCAGTTCAGAATGCGACCTTCCTGGATCAAGTCGAGGAAATGCGGGTTCTCCAGGACCGAGACGCGCGGCGTGCCTGCCGCGAACTGCGTGCGTACCCATTGGAGGTAGCTATCCTCGCCGCCGGGCGGCCGAAGCTCGACCAACACCTTGACCTTCGGGTGCAGTTTCATGTACGCATCCGCTAACGCCTGGTAGGTCTGAACGTCGCTGGATTGAATGCTGATGACGATTTCGCCCTCCAGCTCAGTCTGGGCCTGCTCGGCCTTCTGGATGGCGACGATGCCTGGCGTGGCGGTTGGCGGGGCTGCAGGCGCCTGGGGTGCTGCGGCAGGCGCGCACGCGGCCATCAGCAGCGACAGCACGGTGACCAAAGCAAACAAGCTGCCGAGTTTTGCCTTGAGCTTCATTTTGCCTCCTTGTACGATCCGTTGACAGACACATGGGGCAATTTCACCAACGAGACGCCGGGCTGGCAAGGGCGCGAAAGAAGCGCTCTCTACTTCTCTCCCGTACGGCGCCCCGACATGACGGTGAAGTCGCTACGCTTTTTCCAGCACCAATACCCAATCCTGGAAGACGGGTGGCTTGGGCGCTGCATAGTCCGCGCCACCTGACACCAGGCCCAGATCGTGCTCCGCTCCGTTAGTCGGATCGAAATAGGTGGCGCGATACGTTGCACCGGCCTCGAGGCCCCTGACCGTCATGGCGCCGCGCCACGCAATCCACGACGCCTCAGCCGGGATGTAGATCACCCGCACCTGCCCCGGGATGCCAGCGGCATAGGGCAGCATGCGTTTCTCGGCGGTCTGGTGCGGCTCGACCCATTCGTGGTGGGTCTCGAAGTCGGCCCATGGGAAGCGCGCCAGGAATCGCTTCGCCAGCCCCACCTGACCTGAGCCGGGCAGGGCAGCCGCCTGGTCCCACGGCCGATTGCCCCACGATGAGCCGTGCGGTGAGAGGCCGTACGGCTCATCGCGGCCGTTGATCTGCCAGATGCCGTTTGCGCCGTAGGTGTGGCCCATCGCGCCGGAGAGGATCGCCGTCCAGAAGATGAAGCGCTGGATCTCTTCGCGGCTCGACTCCATAATCCCTTCGTAGTTCACTTCGCCGATCAGGACAGGCAGTGTTGGCGCGGCCGCAAGCGACTTCTCCACGGCATTCAGGGTGTTCGGCAGGCTGCTGAAGCCGCTGTGTCCCGTCTGCAGCATCTCGAAGTCGAGCACGGCCGGATCATCCACCTGCTCGCGGCCGAACTGGGTGGGGTGGATGGTGATTGGGTGCTTGTTGGGGTCGAGCGCCCGAATGTGGCGCACCAGGTCGGACCACTGCGCCCGCCGACCCAGCTTCCATTCATCGGTGTTGCGCTGCGGATCCTTCAGCAGATAGTAGTTCATCATGGCTTCGCCCGCAGCACACCAGGTGACGGGGTAGGCGCTGTAGCGGGCGACGATGTAACGCCAATGCCTCTTCAACACTTCCGGCCCGGCGAAATCCATGAAGTAGCCCCACTCGCCGACGATGCATGGCACGAGGCCGGAGCGCACCAGGTGGGCGATGCGGAGATCTGCCATATCGAAGTAGGCCGGGTTGATACGCGCAAAATCCTTTGTCCAGGGGAAGCCGGCCTCGTTCATCCCGCGTTCGTCATACCACTCCATGTCGGGGTAAAGCCCTGCGACGATCTGAACAGCGGTGAACCCCTTGGCGACCCGGTCGGCAGTGAGCTGCTGGAAATCGGCGGGCCAGTTCAACCGCTGCGTGAAGCCCATCCACCAGGTGTCTGCCAGCCAGAAGAAGGGTGTGCCGTCGGCGTGCTCCAGGTGGCGGCGATCGGAGGCCACGCGCAGGAAGCCGCGGCGCAGTAGCGGATTGTCGCCGGTATAGCGTGCGGCCAGGAGGATGCCTGTCTGGCCGTGGAGGTCGGGGTTGTTCGCATCCGAGCAGACCGTGCGGTAGGTGTACTGCCCGATCTCTTGCGGCGCAAAGCGCACGCGCCAGGTCTGATCGCCGGCCCAGAACGCGGGCACGGTGAGCTCGCGGCCGTCCGGGTCGGTTACAATGACATCCAGTTCAACGTCGTTGAACGGATCGATGTAACCCTTGCCGGAGGTGTACGCCCATTCGATGATGCAGTTGCGACGGGTATAGAGCATGCCATTCCTCCTGTCGGTCGAGCAATGCCAGAAGCTGCTGGCGATACATCAGTTCCCGATTCGTCAGTTCCGGGAACAATGCGGATATCCCTGTTGGACTGCCGGGATGCCAGATCGGCGGGCAGGCCGTGATCGGTCTTGGCATCCGCCCAGTGGTTGCACGCTGTCAAATCGGATGCCGTCCGGTCGAGCCCCGGACCACGAGCTCGGTCGGGATGGCAATGCGCTGCTGTGGGCGCTCCGGGTCGGCCAGGCGCTGGAAGAGCAGCGTGGCGGTTTGGCGACCGATCTCCTCCCCATGCGCGCGAAGCGTGGTGAGGGGTGGGGTCAAGTGCTCGGCGATGTCGATGTCGTCGAAGCCGGCGACCGAGAGCTCCCCCGGCACGGACAGGCCGCGTTCGTAGGCCGCCTGGAGCGCGCCCATCGCCATCAGATCGTTCACTCCCAGGATGGCCGTCGGTCGCAGCGGCAGGTCGAGCAGGCGGTGGGCGGCGCAGGCGCCGTCATCGGGAGACGGCCCGCATTGAGCGATTAGCTGCTTCTCGTACGCCAGGCCGCCTGCGCGCAGAGCGCGGCGGTAGGCGAAAAGCCGATCGGCGCCGAGGCCGGTGCGTGCCACACCGTGGATGAATCCGATGCGCTGATGGCCGAGTGCGAGCAGGTGCTCCATCAGCTCGCGCGTGCCGGGTCCGTAATCCTGTGTCACGACATCCTTGCCCGGCAGCTCATGACCGAAGGTGACGATGGGACTGCCCTGTAGCCGCAGCGCGTCCAGTTCTCCCGCGAGCCGGCCCGGATAGGTCAGGATGAGAATGAGCCCATCCACCCGCCGCTCGGCAAGGGAACGGAGCGAACGGCGCTCGCGTTCGGCCTCCTGACCGCTGACGGTCAGGACGAGCTGGCATCCTTCCTCGCGTGCCACGGCCTCAACCCCGCGAACGATCGACCACCAGTGCGGGTTATTGCCATCGGGGATCAAGAGGGCGATGGTGTCGCTGCGACCGGAACGGAGGCTGCGAGCGCCTGCGTGAGGCTGATAGCCCAGCGTCTTGACCGCCGCCAGCACTCGCCGCCGCGTCTCCTCGGTGATCTGCACGTTGCCGCCGTCCCGTCCGGTGATGACGTTGGACACGGTGGCGCGTGAAACCCCGGCCAGGCGGGCGACATCGCTTTGAGTCACGCGTTCGGACACGGGGAGGCCTCTCGAATGGTTGGCACGTGCAGGCTGACACGTGTCAATCCGATTATCGCGGAAGTGCGGTGGTTTGTCAATAATGTCATGCCGGCTGCCGGCCCGCCCGAAGGATCAGAGCCGCGCCCTCAACAAGGGGACGTTCCTGAGGTTGTGAAGCCGCGCTCCCCGCACCCTGATCTCTGACATGACCGGTGGCCCTCCGGAGCATCGCAGGCGGATGCCGATTGCCGGCTAGAGATGCAACGGGATGCCGAGTTTCACCGCCTCGGTCTGCACTTCGCCTGCGCCGATCTGGTCGGGCAGCGCGCCGTGCCGGACGGCCAGGCCGGCCGCAAGACCCGCGATCTGGCCGGTCAGTGCGGCCGGCGGGATGACGCGCGTCACCTCCCAGGCATCTCCCTCCGACGAGATGCAGCGCCCGGCCACCAGCAGCCCCGCGATTCGCTGCGGAAGCAGAGCGCCGTAGGGAATCTCCCACACATGACCCGCCCGGCGCCAGTCTGCCACGAGGCCAATGGAGGTGGGCCGATGCAGGCCGTGCTGCCCGTCCGTCAGCGTCTCACGTCCGAGGATGCGCCGCGTCGTGCGAAACTGTGCCATGCCGGGCAGGGTGACCGGGAAGAGCGTGTGACGGTCGACGGCCGCCTGTTGGTACGCGCGCGCATAGTGCTCGCGCAGCAGGCGGCGACTGTCCAACACGAACTGCGTCACCTGCTCTGCGTCTGTGCCGTGCAGCTTGCGATGCCCGGCGGGAGCGCCCCGACCGGCGTTGTCCGCGCCGAGGTGAATCATCTCCAGCAGGGACACCGACTCAGGGGTCGCCGCCGCCTTCGCAGCGCGCTCCAGGGAGATCTGTACGGCCCACATCGACAGCCAGTTGTCGGCCTCGGCGCATGGCGCGCCTGCCCGGAAGGCCACGTCGGCGTCACCAGTGGCATCGACGACGCAGCCGCCGCGCAGCAGACCGCGGCCGCTCTTGTTTTCCACTTCGAGGCCGGCGACGCGATCGCCCTCCAGCGCCGGCCGGCAGACCAGGGTGTCGAGCCACCATGTCACCCCTGCGGCCTCCAGCGCCTCGTCCATTGCCAGGACGAATGACGCCGGTGAGAATGCCACCCGATACCGGCCGCGTTCGGCATGCTCGCCCGGATCACGCCACCCCGGCGGCACGTCACCCGGCCCGTACTTGATACTGAGGTGCAGAAGCTCCTCGGCGATGCCGAAGGTGACCTGCCGGCCGTGACCGTCGCATAGCGGCAAGTAGATGTTGATCAGGCCGGTCGTCGCCAATCCACCGATCAGCACCGTCTTTTCGATGAGCGCGGTGCGTAGGCCCATACGTGCGGCCTGGAGTGCTGCAGCCACGCCGGCGACGCCCGCTCCGGCGACGAGGACGTCATAGCTCTCCTGGAAGTCGAAAGATGGAGCCATGGGAAGATCGCCTCTCCGAATCGCCCCGCCGGACTATGGAAGCCCGCCGGTTCAGATGGTCTGCCGCACCGCTAGCCTCTGGGATCCGTTCACGGCAGATCCGCAAAGAGCGCCGGTAGGCCGCCGGTATGCAGAAAGATGACCGGTTCGTCGCGGCCGATTGCATCGCACGCCACCAGGTCGAGCAAACCAGCGAATGCCTTGCCCGTGTAGACCGGATCCAGGAAGATCCCCTCGAGTTCCGCAAGAAGGCGGATCGCCGCCATGCCTTGCTCCGATGGGATCGCGTAGCCCTCGCCCACGTACGCGCCCTCGATCAGGGGCGTCTGGGCAGGCGAAAACGAGCGCGGCGCGCCGAAGCGAGCGCACAGTTCAGACGCCAGCCGGCCGATGGACGCCGGGAAGCCCTTCCACAGCCTGCCGACGTCAATCCCGAGGGGCCGGAGCGGCGAATCGAGCAGCGCAAAACCGGCCATGAGGCCGGCCAGCGTGCCGCCCGATCCTGCCGCCACGATCAGCCGCGCAGCCCCGATGCCCAGGTTGGGCGCCTGTTCGTCGAGCTCCGCCGCCGCGCGCAGGTATCCGAGGCAGCCCAGCCACGAGTGCCCGCCGACCGGGATGAAGTAGTGCGGTCCGACCTGGACGCGTGCCACCATGCGCGCGAGCCGGATCGCGGTCTCGAGCGTCCTCCCGCCGCTGCTTGCGGCGCCGATCGGCGTGAAGTGCATGCGGGCGCCCATCAGGCTGTTCAATAGGAGGTTGCCTGTCAGCCGAGACGGGCGGCGCGCGAAGTAGAGGAGGTGGGGCTCCATGCCGAGTCGAAGGGCTGCCGCGGCAGTGATGCGCGCATGGTTGGACTGCAGACCGCCGAAGGTGGCCACTTTACGCGCACCCTGAGCCTGGGCCTCGGCCAGAAAGAACTCCAGCTTGCGCGCCTTGTTGCCGCCCAGGCCCGGCCCGATGGCGTCATCGCGCTTGATGTAGATCTGGCGATCCAGCGCCCGACTCAGCCGAGGCAAGAACTGCAGCGGCGTCGGGAACTCCGCCAGGGGCACGCGCGGATGGGCCTCAAGTCGGGAGAGGAGATCGTCGCGACGCACGTCTCGCACCCCACCTCGACGCATCGACCGATGCCGAGCAACGGCTGCCGCCGCAGGTATGGCTCATCCCAAAACTTCCGGCTCTCTCGCCCTCATGCCAGCAGCGCGAGCATCCATCGCACCTCTGGCGGTCGTTTCAGTGGCTCGCCAGGTGACCGGCCAGCCGCCTGGCCAGCCCGATGATGGTGAGCACCGTTGGCCGGTCGAGCGCTTCGGGAAAGACACTGGCATCGCAAACATACAGGCCAGGCATCTCCGTGCACAGGTTCCGGTCCAGCATGTCGCCGATCCGCACCGTGCCGCTCGGGTGGGTGCCGCGCAGCGGCGTCATGAAGATCGTGTCGGGTCGGGCGCCGGCCTCGATCAGGATCTTGCGGCAGACCTCTTCCGCCATGCGCAGCCGTTCGCGGTCGCTGGCGGTCAGCGGTTTGCTGATCCTGCCATCAGCGAAGACACCGCCTGAGACCTCGTCCTTGAGCTTGATCATTACCCCCAGGATGTTGTTCCATTGCGGCCAGTAGAGCGGGTAACGGAGCCCCTTCAGCGTGGTGATGAGCGGATAGAGCAGCCAGGGATCGATCAGGGTGCTGAGCATGTAGCCCGCGTCGGGGTTCTCCCACGACCAGGTCATCGGCGGCTCGTTCCCGATGCCGCGTTCCTTGACGAAGCCGTAGACCATCACGGTGACGTCCATGGTCATGCCCGCGCCGGCCCGGCTCAGACCCGAAGCCTGGAGGATGCGCGGGGTGCCGATGCCGCCGGCCGCCAACACCACGGTTTCGGCCCGAGCGGTGAACGGCTGCCCGCTCAAAGCGCCGGCTACACCGGTCGCACGCCCGTCCTCGATCAGCACCCGCTCGACGCGGGCTTGTGTCCGCAGCTCGGCGCCGCCAGCCACTGCCTCATCCACGTACTCGGCCGCGTTCCACTTCGCTCCGCAGCGACAGCCGAGCATGCACCGGGCGCCGCACTTCGCATCGAAGCCGCGGCCGCGTCCGGCCCGGATGAACTTGAGCTGCGGCTGCCAGTCGTAGCCGAGGGCCTGTGCAGCCTGGGCGATCCGCGTGGATGCCATCCCGCGCAGCTCGGCGGGTAGCGGCGCGATCTCCAGCTCGGCCATCGTCTCCGAGATCTCTCTGTCGATGTCCACGCCAACCTTGCCCTTCAGCCAGGGTGGCGGCGGGGCCGCACAGCCGCAGTACATGCTTGTCGCTCCGCCGACCATCAGGGGGCGTACGATGTTCAGCCCTTCGTCAGTGAACAGCAGGCTCATGCGGTCGGAGTAGATCAGTGCGCCCAGGTAGGTGCCGTAGTAGCTGGCATGACGGAAATCGCGGCCGCGTTCGAGAAGCAGCACCTTCTTGCCGCGTCGCGTCAGCTCGCGCGCCAGGGTTGCGCCGCCGGGGCCAGATCCCACGATGATGCAATCGGACTTCAGGGAGATCGGAGCGGTCATCTTCGCCTCCTGCGGCCAATCCGACCGGTGATGAACTGACTGCAAGTATCCCTCAAATGGGCTTTTCGTGCAAGGGAGGCCCGTGCTATCCTCCCGCCATGCCAGAGCCGCGGTGCAGTTCCCGATATCTCGTGATGCTGATCCTCCTGCTGATGCTCGTGTCCGTCGTGAATGTGGCGGACAGATTGGGGCCACCGATGGCTGCGGCCTTCCTGCTCGGCGCCGTCTCCTACATGGTCATGCCTGCCGTCGGCATCATCACAGCGATGCCATGCAACTGCGCGTTACCTTCGGCGGCGCCGTGCTGCTGCTGTTCGGGCTGGGGATCGGCGTGTGCCTGGCGCTGCTTCGCACGCTGCCCCGGGATATGGCCCGGCAGAAGGCCATCATGCAGGCGCGAATCTCCGGGTTGTGAGCTGGTTATCATTGTTCAGGGCTTGCGTGTGGCTTTCTGTCCGACGCGCCTCCCCGCTGAGCCGCTCGCGTGCGGTGTTGGCGCAGATTGACAGTCGGGCGTTTGTGGGCTACAATTTCACTTGACACGTGTTACCCTGCACGTGTCAAGTCTCATCCGCCTCGATTCATCGATGATCGTCCCATTCAGGAGGGAGCATGTCACCACAGCGTCGCGGCAAACGCCCGCCCAACATGATCTTTTTCGGCATCGATTCTTTGCGCGCCGACCACATGAGCCTTTACGGCTACCCCCGACTGACCACGCCGCACATAGATCGCTTCGCCCAGGGCGGGACGGTCTTCGATCGCACTTACAGCGCCTATATTCCCACGACCCCGGCCTACACCTCCATGTTCACCGGCATGGATGTCTTCAGCCACCAGGTCGTGGCGCTGCGCCACCGCGGCGGGCTGCGGCCGGAGATCAAGACGCTGGCCGAGGTGCTGCACGAGCACGGCTACGCCACCACCTGCGTCGGCTTCCGCGGCAACCCGGCGTCGCGCGGGTTCGACACCTACATCGACTTTCCGGGCTGGGGCAGCTGGAACGAAGGCCGCAGCCCGAAGGCCGAGAACCTCAACCAGGTCACGCTGCCCGAGCTGGACCGGTTGGTGAAGGCCAGGGATCCGTTCCTGCTCTTTCTCCGCCACATGGATCCGCACGCGCCCTACCTGCCGCCCGCGCCCTACGAGCGCATGTTTTACCACGGCAACGAGTGCGATCCGAAGAACAAGTCGATGGAGCCGGTGATGTCTTTCAAACCGTTCCGCGACTTCTTCGCCAGCTGGATGCCGCCCGGCATCAGCGACAAAGACTATGTGATCGCGCAGTACGATGGCGAGGTCGCCTACATGGATGCTGCCATCGAGACGATCTTCACCGCGCTGGCGGCGAAGGGCATTCTCGATGAGAGCATCGTGGTCATCAACAGCGATCACGGCGAGACGCTTTACGATCACGAGTGCTACTTCGACCATCACAGCCTGTATGACCAAACCCTGCACGTGCCGCTCATCCTCCGCTACCCGGGCAAGGTGCCAGCAGGGCTGCGCGTCGGCGGCTACAACCGCCACCAGGACCTCATGCCGACCCTCCTGGAACTGGCGGGCATCGAAACGGACATCCGGTTCGATGGCAAGAGCCTGATGCCGATGATCCGCGGCGAGGTGGCTTCGCACGAGAGCGAGTTCTACATCACCGAGTGCACCTGGATGCGCAAGCACGGCTGGCGCACGCCGCAGTGGAAGCTGATAGAGGCGCTGGAGCCGGACTTCCACTTCAAGCCGCCAGTGGAGCTCTACAACCTGGTCGAAGACCCCGGCGAACTCGTCAACCTGGCCGGAAGCCAACCGCAGATGGTTGCGCTGCTGAAGGACCGGATGGAAGCCTGGCTGGCGAAGCGCGCCGCCGAAACCGGCCTGCCCAACCCGATCTATCACCAGGGGGATTGGCACGGCCACGAAGGGGTCGGTGCGTTCACCAGCTCGCAGCAAGCCTATGACACGTTGCATATCGGTGATCCGATGCAGGCGGCCAGGCTCCAGGCGGAAGCGAGAAAGTGAGACGCGGTGCGTGCGATGTGATGCGTGATCATTCGATCCGGGAAGCGTCCCGTGAATCAAGTGTCACGCCACATGCCCTGCGCCAGAGAGAGGCGTGACTATGTTACGTGTCTGTGTCATCGGCATGGGGCCAATCGGCAACCGCCATGCCATGATCTACAACGAAGACCCCCTGGCCACTTTAGTGGGGGTGTGCGACATCCGCCGGGATCGCGCCGACGCGGCGGCCACGATGCACGGGGTCCCCGCGTTTTACGACGCGCAGGAGATGCTGGCCGCGCTCAAGCCTGACGTGTGCAGCATCACGACCGGTGGCTATGAGTACGGCAGTGACCACTATCTGCCGACCATGCAGGCGCTCGATGCCGGGTGCCATGTCCTGGGCGAGAAACCGATCTCCAACGAGATCGCAAAGGCCGAGGAGATGGTGGCGCGCGCGCGGGAGAAGGGGCTCTGCTACGGCATCAACCTTAACCACCGCTTCACCGAGGCAACCTACATCGCCAAGCGATGGCAGAATGAGGGCCGCCTGGGCCATCTGCTCTTCGTCAACATGAGCATGTGGATCAAGAACCCAGCCGAAAGCTCGCGCTACTACATGATCAAGGCGCTCAATCCGCACACCGTGGACGTGATGCGTCACTTCTGCGGCGATGTCCAGGAGGTGCAGTGTTTCGGCGCCACCGCGCCGGGTCGCACCATCATCTCTACCGCACACTTCAGCATGAAGTTCAAGAATGGCTGCGTGGGCGGTCTGACCGCCTCCTACGATATCGAGCGCGGGCACCCGATGGAGCGGTGCGAGGTTGCGGGCACGAAAGGCCGGCTGATTATCGACGACATGTGGCGCGAGGCAACCCTCTATCCGGCGGGCGATTTCGAGAAGCGGGTCTATAGCAACCCGATCTTCGGTGGACATCGCGACTTCGAAGACACCTTCCGCAATCGCATCCACAAGTTCCTCCAGCAGGTGACAGACGGCGCCAGACCGGAGGAGATCGACGGCTCCGGCGCCGAAGGCCTGGCGGCGCAGAAGGTGCTGCAGGCGGCGATCGAGTCACTGGACAGCGGGAAGATCGTGACCGTCAAGTAAGGAAGATGGGCGACAGCCGGCTGGCGGTGCTTCTCCGGTCGCCAACGTCTATCGTCCGCCGTCAATCTTCAACAGAAAGGAACCAATCATGGCTCTCAAGATCGGCGTCGTGGGCTTGCGCGGGATCGGCAACCAGCATGCCACATGTTACAAGAACGACCCCCTTGCCGACCTGGTCGCCGTGTGCGACGTGGTCAGGGCGCGGGCGGATGCCGCAGCGGCGAAGTACGGCGTGAAGGCGTACTACAGCCTGACCGAAATGCTCAAGCAAGAGGATCTCGACATCGTCGATGTGACCACAGGTGGATTCGAGAACGGCAGTTGGCACTTCGAGCCAGTAATGGAAGCGCTGGACGCCGGAAAGAACGTACTGGTCGAGAAGCCGATCTCCAACAACATCCTGGAGGCGCGGCAGATGGTGGCGAAGGCGGCCGAGAAGAAGGTATACCTGGGCTGCAACTTGAACCACTACTTCACCCCGACGGCCGAGCGCGCCATGAAGTATATGAAGGAAGGCGGCATCGGCGAACAGATCTACTGCCTGCATAAGGTCGGTTTCAACGGCGGCGAGGAAGGCTATCAGCCGGGCGCCGGCGGCACGCGCTTGCCGGGGTGGCCCTATGCCCACCTGAAGGCGTTCCTGGCGCATCCGTTCGCCTGCATGCGCCACTTCTGCGGCGACATCACCCATGTGCAGGCGTTCGTCGAGCGGCCCGGCCATCGCCGTCGCGCCAATGACGTGATGCTCTCGGTGGCCAGCGTCAACGTGCGCTTTGCCAACGGCTGCGTCGGCAGCCTGATCAGCCAGCGTGGGGATGCGCCGTGGGGATTGGGCGGCTGGTGGAGCCTGGAGGTTGCCGGCACGAAGGGCGCCTTCTGCATCGAGAACTGCATTGAGAAGCTGTACTACTGGAAGGCCGGCGGCAGCCCGATGGGCACGCTTGCGCCCACCGAGGTGTTCGACAGCGGCATCAAGGACTTCGGTCAGACCTTCCCGCGGCGCCTGCATGCGTTCCTCGAAGACCTGTCCAACGGCGTCTTCAGAGAGGACATCCGCGCCTCGGGACGCGATGCGCTTGCGACACTGGAATACACCTGGGCTGTCATCGAGTCGTACGAGAGTGGCGGGGCCATGGTGCGGCCGCATCCGCTGCCGAACCTGCACGGTGACCCGACGAAGCTGCTCGACTGAAGTACGGGCGAAGCCTTCCCACCGAACCGCACCGTTAGCCGGGCAATCGGCGTGAGGCGCGTCGGCGCGTTTGGGACGCGGCCGGGAATGCTTCGCTCCTGCGCCACCAGGGAGGAAACATGAAACTCGGAGCCAATTCCGTTCTCTTCGGCGGGCACAGCATGGAGACCGCCTTCAAGCACCTCGCCTTGGCCGGCTACGACGGCATCGAGCTTTCCGCCATCGACGGAATGAGCGAGCACCTGGTCCTGGACCGCTGGCAGGAGCTGGCGCCGGACATCAAGCGGCTCGCCAGGGAGTACAACCTCGAACTGCTTGCGATGGAGAATCCTTCACAGGATCCCGTGAGGATGGAGAAAGCGTTTCAGGCCGCTGTCGAGATCGGCATCCCGATCGTCAATTGCGGGCCCGGCGGCAAGACCGGAGACGAGGCAACGTTCCAGCAGTCGGTGGATTCGATCGGCAAGCTGGCACTGATGGCCGAGCGCTACGGCGTCACCCTCTGCGTCAAAGCGCACGTAGGCGCAGCCATCTGGAATACGCCGACCACCTTGCGGCTGATGGCGGCGGTCACCTCGCCAGCGTTCGGTGTGGACATGGACCCGTCGCACATCTATCGCGCCGGCGAGGACCCGGTCGAGGCGATCAAGGCCGTTGTGCACCGCGTGAAGCATGTGCACATCCGTGACTGCAAAGGTCGCCAGCAGAACCCCGGCAAGCCGGAGATGCAGGCGAATGGCCGCGGGGACATCAATCTGCTCGGCTATGTGGCCGCGCTGCACCATGCCGGTTACACGGGTCCCCTCAACCTGGAGGTCATCGGCGCAAAGGCATATGACGTGACCCAGTGCGCCATCATCGCCGCTGAGTCGCGCGGGCACATGCAGGCATGTCTGCAGGCCTGCGGAGCGCGCTAGGGCCACTGCGCCATGACGAAGGATGGGAGACGGTCGATCGCCGATGGCCTCGCGTCCTTCGTCATCAGCGCTCGGTCTATCCCTGCTTTGGCCCGGTGTAGACGATCTCCCACAGGATGCGATCGGGTGACTCGAACATCACCTGGTAGTAGGTCTGGTCGGGGCCGTGGGCAAATTCAGGCCGGTGTCGGGGTGTTTCGAACAGCCACGGCACACCTTGCTCCGCCAGGTAGGAGGCGACGGCATCCACATCGCCCTGAGAAGTCGCGCCCAGCGCAATGTGATTCATCCCAGGCCCGTCGTAGTCGTTGCTGACCGGCTTGGGGTAGCCGATGAACCAGAGGCTGCCGCCGCCCGGCCCGCCTACGCCAACGAAACCCTCTCCCTCGAAGATGACTGGCCAACCCAGGAACGCCATCAGGCCCTTGTAGAAAGGCAGGTTGGCGGGCTGAACATTGAACTGGATGTGTGAGAAGACAGTTTGCATAGCTGGTTCCTCCATGCTCGGGGAGCGATGCGGATGTAGGCCAGGTCCGCGAGCCTGACCGCGAACTTACAGCAAGGATAGAACATATTTGCTATTTCGTCAAGCTGCTGGAGGTCATCTGTTGATCCGTGTCGCCATCTTCGGCGACCGCTTCGTGCGGGCCGCCATACTTGAGGAGACGTTGCGCAGGCATCTCTCGCCGGTCATCGGCGAGCTGAGCTGCGCCTCGGTCGAGCTGGGCTATCCCGACGAGCCAGCCCAGCACACTGCCGAAATCCGGGAGTTCGTGGGCGCGCCGCAAGACGTGATCGCGCTTGCCGCCGACGCCGAGATCATCCTCAGCCACATGCCGCCGCTCACGCAAGACGTAATCGACCGGCTGCCGAAGCTGCGCGTGATCGGCTGCACTCGCACTGAGGCGGTCAATGTCAACGTGCCGGCGGCGACGGCGCGCGGCATTCCGGTCATGATCGCGCCCGGCCGCAACGCGCGCGCGGTGGCCGAGTTCTGCGTCGGGCTCATGATCGCCGAGACGCGCAACCTGGCGCGCGGCCATGCTGCGCTGGCACGGGGCGGGTGGCGGACCGACCTCTATCTCTACGATCGAGCCCCGCGCGAGCTGCGGGGCCAGACGATCGGCCTGATCGGCTTTGGGCACATCGGCTCGCTGATGCCAGGCCTCCTGAAACCGTTCGGGGTGCGCGTGCTGGCCTATGACCCGTATGTTGCTGAGGCTGTGTTCACGGAAGCTGGCGCGGAACGGGTCGGCGAGATGGATGCACTGCTGGCCGCGTCGGACATCGTGAGCCTGCACGCACGCGTGACCCCGGAAACACGTGGGTTCATCGGCGAGCGGCAGTTCCGGCTCATGAAGCGCGGCGCCTACTTCATCAATACGGCGCGCGGGCCCATGGTCGACTATGATGCGCTCTACCGAGCGCTGGTCGATGGGCATCTCGCCGGCGCTGGGCTGGAGACCTTTGCTACGGAGCCGCCGCCGCCCGACTGGCCTCTGCTCCGGCTGCCTAACGTGACGTTGACCCCGCACATCGCCGGCTGCTCTCGCGAATCGGTGCATGTGGCTGCCGACCTGGTGTGCGCCGACATCGCAGCCTGGTATGGCGGCCGGCCGCCGATCCACTGCGCCAACCCGGTTGTGATCGGATAGCCGCGGCAGATGGCGCATCGCTGTGGGCGCAGGCGCGCACCATAGGCAGTGGGAGACGCTGCTGCTGCGAGCCCGCAGGCGTTCGACCGGATCGGTGAGTGACGCTGCATGAAACGTAACCTTCTGCTCGGCATCGATGTTGGCACGACCAGCCTGAAAGCGGTCCTCTGCGACGCCGACGGCGCCATCCTGGCGCAGGCGAGTCGCGAGTACCCCACGGTCTACCCGCTCCCGAACTGGGCCGAGCAAGACCCGCAGGAGTGGTGGCGTGCTGCGTGCGCGGTCCTGCCCCTGGTGCTTGCTGATGCCGGGGCGGACGCTCGCGCCATCGCGGGCATCGGCGTCAGCGGTCAGGCGCCGAGCGTCGTGCCGGTGGACGCCTCAGGGGTCGCGCTACGGCCGGCGCTGCTCTGGCTCGACCGTCGCGCCGAGGAGCAGTGTGCGTGGCTGCGCGAGCGCGTCGGCGCTGCGGCGATCGCGAGCGTCAACGGCGGACGCATCGATCCCTACTACTTCGCCCCAAAATGGCTGTGGTTGCGCGAGCATGAGCCAGACCTCTGCCGCCGCACGCATGCTGTGCTCCAGGCGAACGGCTATCTCGTTCACAGGCTGTGCGGCGCATTTGCCATGGACGTGTCGCACGGTCCACTGACCCTCTTCTTCGACAGCCGTCGCTTGCGCTACGCCGGGGATCTCGCCGAGCAGATGGGCCTCGACCTGGCGCAGATGCCGGCGATCCGGCCTTGCGCGGACGTCGTGGGAGAAGTGACACGGGCTGCGGCCGCAGCCACCGGGCTGGCGGCAGGCACGCCGGTCATCGCCGGCATGTGTGACGGTGCGGCCGCGGCGGTCGAGGCCGGACTGCTGCACACCGGGGATGCTGTCGAGATGACCGGCCAGTCGACGGTGCTCCTGGTATGCAGCGATCAGCCCTACCTCGGTGAGGCGTTGATCCCGCTGGTGCATGGCGTGCCGGCCCGATACCTGGTGGTCGGCGCGTTGGTGGCGAGCGGCGGCAGCCTACGCTGGTTCCGCGATCAGCTGGGCGATGCAGAGCGGCTGGCTGCGCCTCTCGTGGGCGTCGATCCGTTCGACCTGCTCAGTCAGGAAGCGGCGCGCAGCCCCGCCGGCGCCAACGGCTTGCTTTTCCTCCCGTACATGTTTGGCGAGCGCTCGCCGATCTGGGACAGTGCGGCTCGAGGGGTGTTCTTCGGACTGTCGCTGGCGACGAAGAAGGCTGACCTGGTGCGTGCGATCATGGAGGGCGCAGCGTTCGGCCTGCGTCACAATGCCGAGACGGCTGCCGGCAGCGGCTTCGAGATCGCACGGTTGGCATGCGTGGGCGGCGGCGCCCGCAGCGCGGTCTGGAATCAGATCAAGGCCGATGTGCTGCAGGCGTCGCTGGTTGTGCCCCGCGCAGCCACCGGCGCACCGCTCGGCGACGCTCTGGCGGCGGGCGTAGCGACAGGAGTGTATCGTTCGTTCGAGGATGCGGTGCGCCGTGTCGTGCGCATCGAGCGCGAATTTGCGCCCGATCCCGCGACGCGCGGCCGTTACGATGCACTGTATCGCGTGTACGTGGGGCTCTATCCCGCACTGAAGCAGAGCTTCCGCATGTTGGCGGCGACCGACGAGGGATCGTAGACCATGGCCGAGGGACGGTTGACAACCGGGATTGGGCGTCGGGCCGAGGAGTTCGCCGGCAAGACGGCGCTGGTGACTGGCGGGTCGCGCGGCATCGGGCGGGCGATCGTCCTGGCCCTGGCCGAGAGAGGCTGCCATGTCACCTTCTGCTTTCGCTCAGACCGCGCCGCCGCGGAGGCGGTGTGTGCAGCTGCGCGGCAGGCCGGTTGGCCGCCGGACGCAGTGCGGGCAGTGCAGGCTGACGTGGGACAGAGCGCGCAGGCCGAGGCTCTCGTGGCGGAAGTGCTGGCGCGGCAGGGTCGCCTCGACATCCTGGTCAACAACGCGGGGGAGTTTCCGCGGCGTCCGTTCATCGAGATCGACGACGCCGAGTGGGAGCGCGTGCTGCGCTCCAACCTCTACTCCGCCTTCTATTGTTCGCGCGCCGCGCTGCCGGCAATGATGGCGGCGCGGCAGGGCGCGATCGTCAACCTGGCGTCCATCTCCGGCCGACGCGGCTCCGCCTTTCACGCCCACTACGCAGCGGCTAAGGGCGCCTTGCTGGCGCTGACCCGTTCACTCGCGAAAGAGGCCATCGTGCACGGCATCCGGGTGAACGCGGTGGCGCCTGGCCGCATCGACACCGACATGATGGTCGTCGGCTACGCCCCGCACGAGAGAGAGCGCCTGCTGCGCGACGTTCCCATTGGGCGCATGGGGACGCCTGAGGAGGTGGCCGAGGTCGTTCTCTTCCTGGCCAGCGATGCCAGCCGCTACCTGGTCGGCGAGACGATCGAGGTCAACGGCGGGCTGTTGATGGATTGACGATCAGGTCTTGACCCTGAGCTGATCGCCGATCTCGGTCTGGGTGCGATCGATGGCGCCGGCGGGGAGCTCGAGAACGTATCGCGCGGTCCGATGCATCTTGCCGACCGCCCACGGCTTCATTTCAGGATCGAGCGCCACCACTTTGTCCCCTTCTCCGACATAGACCACGTCGATAGGGATTGACATGAACATGCAGTGCACCCCTTTGCACGGCATGATCGCCAGGCCGTCCCCCAAAGGCAGCTCCCGTACGCCCAGCAGCCCCTTGAAGCGCGTCCACGGATTGTTCGCCACCCGACCACGCTCGATCAGCACGGTATTGCGAGTAGTGTTTGCGACGTGCAGCATCGATCCTCCGTTGTGTCCATCGATCAGGCCCATATCAGGCCGAAGGCGCCAAACCGGCCGCACCGCCGGGCTTCTCCAGGGCCAAAGCCGAATCGGCCCGTGCGCATCTCAGCGAACCAGAAGAGGCAGATAGACCGTTGCCCCGATCCGAACGCGACCCACCTCGTAGGGTCCGGAGTGGCTATCGGCGTCGATCATCTGAACTCTCCAGTAGTAGACGCCCTGAGCCAGCTTGTTGAGGGGCGCATAGCGAGTGTTGTCGGTTGTGACCGTTGTAGCGTTGTTGAACAGGGCATTGTCGGCGGTCTGAAGCCTGTAGTAAGCCGCACCGTCCATCGGCGCCCACTCGAAGACGGGTGTGCCGATGATCTCCGCACCTTGGGACGGCGCGATCAGAGTGGGCGGCAAATACTCCTTGTAGACGCGGCGGGTGGGTCCGTAGGCGCCCAGCCCGTTGTTCGCATCCAGGATGGCGACGCGCCAGTACCAGGCGCCATCGCTCAGGCTCTGGCCCCTCTTGAGCGTGTACGAAGTCCCCGCTGTGTCGTAGATCCTTGGGCTGCTGAACCCCGGGTCCGACGCGAGCTGCAGCCGATAGCGCGGGGCTGCCAGTCTCGGCTCGACGTCGGGCAACAACAGCGTCTGCCAGCCGAACGTCGGCTGGCTGTTGACGACTGCGTCGTCGAGGGGAGTGAGTGGGACCGGCCACGCTGAGAGCTTGGTGAAGGTCATGGTGGGCGTCCAGTGACCGATGACGGTATTCGACCGGCGCATTGCCACTCGCCAGTAATACATGCCATCTGCGAGGACATCGGTGGGCGTGAAGCTGACGCCGTCCACCAGCGTGTTGATGATCGGGCTGCTGAAGTTGGCATCGTTGTCGAGCTGCAGCACATAGCCGGCCGCACCTTCCACCCGATCCCAGGTGAAGGTCGGCGTGCTCTGCGTGACGGCGCCCGAGCCGGGTTGTGGATTACCCACCAAGCGGCTATCGAGCCGAAAACGCATCGCCGGAGACCACGGCCCATAGTCGTAGAACGGGGGCAGCGACAGATAGCGTTCGTGCCGGATGCGTACGCGCCAGTAATAGCTCTCGTTGTCTTCGTAGGCGTTCTTGGTGGCGAAGCTGGCCGGCAGCAGTGCGTAGAAAGGCCACGTGTAGGTCTCGTACGTCTCCCACGTCTCGGCGATCTGCGTGAACTTGGCGTCGCGGGCGACCTGCACCTGGTAGCCATCCACTGAGTCGAGGGCCGGCATGCGCCAGCGCAGCGCGGGCATGTCGTAGAGCACCGTAGGATTGAAGACTGGGGTGTCGAACGGGTAGAGCGGCATGAGCATGTCCGACACGAACGCCGGTCGATCGAAGGTGGCGCCCTGCTCCGGCACGTGGTCCTGGATGACGACCCCGAGGGCGCCGGAGGCGGTGAATGCGGTGAGCGCCAGGCTGCCTGCCGCCTTGGGATCTTCCGCGCCGAGCGCGGTATAGGGCATCAGCAGCTGGAGGGCACGCGTCACCGGATCCAGCCAAAGTTGTCCCCCGATTTCGGTCAGCGTCCGCGGCGGCTCCCAGGAGGCGCCGTTCCACTGGTGGAAGCTGGTCGTGTCTGCACTCACCGCGTCGCCCGCCTCACGCGCGATGTATAGGACGTATTCCGGCCGGTAGAGGGCATCCGTGGTGATGGGCCAGCCGCGCGGATCGGTGGCGGCTCCGGAACCCTCGACATGGTCGATGTCAACGTACAAGCCGTATGTGAGCGCATCGGCCGACGTGGCCGCCGTCTCAAACGCGATGACCCAGTTGTAGTTGATCTGCGAGTAGGTTCGGTCCAGCATGACGTGCAGCGCACCGAGATCGTATGCTCCCAGCGCTGGCTCAGCCGGATCAACGGCGATCAACGTCGTTGCTGGTGCATAGGTGGCCGTTGTGTCGACGAGTGAGCCGGGTTGCGGCGGAGGCGAGTAGTCGTAGGGATTGCCTGCAATGACATCGATTGACACATTGAATCGTCGGACCTCGCTCCACGGGCCGGGCGGGGTCTCTGATCGTACTCGCCACCAGAAGGTGCCGAAGGGCATCGGGGTCGGCCGTCCCTGCCACGGCACGTAGTTGACCCCTTGCGCTACGGCCTCGTCGACGACCTGTGTGAATCCCCGGTCGCGACTGATCTGCACGCGGTAAGATGTGGCGTTCGTGATCGGGAGCCAGCCCAGAATCGGCGGAATCCCGACCGCCTCGAATCCATCGATCGGCTGGATCAGAGTCATCGTGTCGGTGACGGGCAACTGCGGATGCCGGTTGTCGTAACGCATCACCCACACCGAATCCGTGCCCATTTGCTGGCCGCCGCGATAGGCTCGCACACGCCAGTAGAAGCGTGTTCCATCCACCAGGCCGGAGAAGGGATGGGCTTCGGTCGGCGCCGCGGCATTCCCTGCCGTCTGGATCATCATATTGGGTGAGCCAAAGGCGGGATCATCGTCTACACTGAGCTCATAGAGATCGGGCGTGAGGGTGTGAAACGCCGGATCGCTCTCGTAGATTTGCGCTGTGTCCCACACAAACAGCGGCCAGGCGATCGTGCGATCGCCGTGCACGGGGGTATGAGCTGCCTCCGGCTCGTAGTAGAAGGGCGGGTAGATCTGATTCGGGCTGGTTGTGTAGGAGGGCCGGAAGGAGCGCAGGTCGCTCCAGGGAGTCAGATTGCCTTGCGCATCGATGCCTCGGACGCGCCAGAAGTAGTCCCCTTCCATCAGGACGTTCTCCCACCTTGGTTGCGCCCAAGCGGTGGCGTTATAGATCTTTTCGTCGGCGATGGGGCTATTGAAGGAGGTGCTCTCGTCGATTTGGATCTGGTAGCGCTCGGCTCCGGGGATCTGTGCCCAGTCGAAGAACGGGTAGGAAACCCGGATGGTGTTGTTCAGCGGCGCCAGAAGTCCGGCATGGAAGTTCCAGCGCATACGGAACCGTCGCACCTGGCTCCACGGCCCGTTGACGCCGCGATAGTCGGTCGCGCGCACGCGCCAATAGTAGTCCTGGTCGTTGGCAAGCGATTTGACCGGAGTGAAGTCCGTGTGATCGGTGGTGTAGGCGTTCAGCGACGCGCTGAAGTCGGGCTGTGTACTGATCTCGAGCAGATACTCCCTGGCCGACTCGACCGCCGTCCAGGAGAACCGCGGCATGAAGGTCAAGTCGGCCATATGGCTCGGGGCCAGCAGCTCCGGCGCCACGTTCCAGTCGAACCGGAACTGACCGATGTCGCTGGCTGTGCCGAGGTTGTTGCGGCGATCGATCGGTATGACCCGCCAGTAGTAGAGGTTGTTTGCGAATCGATCGGTCGGGGTGTGATGCGCCCTGATCGTGGTCGCCGAATAGATGATGTTGCTGAACGCAGCATCCGGACTGATATCCAGCCTGTAGGTGGCAGCTCCCGGGATCGCCGTCCAACTGAAGTCCTGGGGCAGGAAAGCTGCTCGCGCTTCGCCGTTGATCGGGGAAAGCAGCTGCGGCCGGATCGCACCGGCGGCGCACCAGTCCTTAGTGAACGACCAGGCGTCCGAGTAAGCCTCCCAACCGAAGCCGACCCACGCTCGGACGCGCCAGTAGTATACGCCATCGGCGAACGCGGCGTCGGGGATGAAGCTGATTCCAAACGTATCTCTATCGACGATCGGACTGGCGAAACCGGCCGAGGAACTGATCTGGATGTGATACTTGGTTGCTCCAGACACCGCCTGCCACCGCAGGGTCGGCATTCCCAGGGGCGGATCGGTGACGCCTGTAGCGGTGCTCCCATCGGGCGGACTGATGAGCACAGGAGGCTCGGCTGAGGCGTTCGCGGCTGCCGCAGCCGCAGCACCCTGGCCGGCAACGAGCATCGACCCGATCAGAACCGCCAGGCCACAGATCATGGAGAGTTTGCTCATGATACCCTCACGATTGTGCCCGCCAGCAGAATGGCGAGCGACCAGATACCAGGCCAACAACACCGGCGCGAACCACAGTTGCCAGAAATCAGACACGCGACCATGCAGTGCGATCGCGACCAGGTTTGTCAGGGCGTAGACCACCCAGACCTTGCTCTTGATCGGCGCGGCGCCGGTTCCACGTGCCAGGCAGGCGATCTGCAGCACCACGGGAACGAGTACGACCTGATCGAAGGGCCAGCCGAACGGCGCCGTCACCACCGAGACGAGAAGCAGCAGGCCGATCCGGTCCGCCCACAGCCACGCCGCGCGATGTTTCCGGCCATACAGCGCCAGCCAGCCCACGCCTGCCGCCATCGGAGCGAACTGGAGCCAGATCAGCTCCGGCCCGAAAACCCATCGCAGGAGGCTGCCGGCCGTCGGATTCATCCAAACGAGCGGCGAGCTCGCCTCCGTGGCGGCTCGGTACTGGCTGATCACTTGTGGGTTGAACACCATTGCGGTTAGGGTTGCGGCCACCAGAGCGATCGTTGCGCCGCCCAGAACGGCCCACCGGCGTCGCGCCCCGAGACACCAGACAGGCACGGCAAGGCAGACCAGGTACAGCAGATGGGGTTTGATCGCGAGCAGTGCAAGCAAGGCGCCCGCCAACCCGTACCGCTCCTTACGTTCGAAATGCAGGAAGCCCGCAACGCCCAACAGGAGCACGGGGCCGATCTGCCCCATGCGCAGGACGATGATCGTGGGAAAAAACGTGAACGCCAACGCCCAGGCCAGCCAGCGCCGATTCGTCATCCCGCCGAAGAGCTCCCAGATCCAGTTCGAGGCCACGATGATGAGAACGATGCTCAGGCCAAGCCAAAGCAGGCGGCTGATCGGATAGCTGAGGAGCGAGAACGGCATTACCAGCGCCAGCGTCCAGGGCGGATTCCACATCATCAGCACTTCGGCCGTCCGGCCCGCATGGCGTTCGAGCGGAAGGAGGTCGTCGGCGGCATACGGGTCGCCTCCGGTCACATTCAGACGGCCAGCCGCCCAATACTCTACAAAATCATCAGCGAGCAGCCCAGGCGCAGTCACCAGCCCGCCGAGTTGGCTCGCCAGGATCGCTGATGCCACGACGAGGGCTGCCATCGTCCACAGTCGCTTGCTTCGCGGGCTGGCTTGCACTGATGCCATCAGTCGTGTCTCCTGATGTGATGGGCTACCTGTCGATGCGTCGCATCAGCACCGCGTGATCGTCCTCAAAGAGGGTGGACCACCCCCCGGATGCCCTGGCCGCTGCAATCAGCTCTCTCTCCGTATCCTTCTGCACGAGCAGCGTGTTGACGCCGTAGTGCTGCAGGCGCGCTTCCCAGTCGAACTGCGCGTTCGTGATTCGCAGGTAATCCCGCCATTGCGCTGCGGGAAAGAGCTCAATGCGCGTATCGATGAAAGTTGGCAGCTCAGGACAAGCCCATGCCAGGTAGCTGCCATAGGCTTGGTTGTTGAAGAGACGCGTTTCCGGGCCCAGGCGGCACGCCACCTCGACGCTGCGTATGGGCGTGGTCTCGGCGCGTGCATAGGGCGGTAGGTGTAGCTCCGCCGGCAACAGAGGCCTGAGCCACGGCAGCGAGAGCAGGACGATGGCACACAGGAGCGCCGCAACCGCATAGTTCAGCAAGGGTCTGCCAGTGCGAGCAGCCGAGAGGCCTCCCTCCTTGGGCGAATCGCATGCCAGGGCCAGCGCGAGCGCTGGCGCCATGGCCATGCCGAACCAGGGCAGCACCCGGCAAGTGTACAGGCTGCCCAGGCCAAACACGATCAGGGCGATGATCTGGTGTGCAGGCAGGTGAGTGCGCCGGCGAGCGGTCAGGAGGATGAAAGCGACCGTCAATCCGGCAAAGATCGCCCCATCGACCTCGCGAATGCTCAGCGGCTGAAACTCGATGTTGTTGCTGACGGTTGTTCGACTCCCCAGGAAGCCGAGCAGGTAGCCGACCGTGCCCCGCAGTCCGGTCGGGTTGAGCGCCGTGGCCGCGCATGCAACAGCGCCTGCAACGAGAGCTTTCCGGACTTCCGGCTGGAGCCGGCGGTGCGCCGACAGATCTGCGACGGTGCGGCTCGCGATGTAGATGCCCAGGAGCGCCAGACCGAAGATGAACGCGCCGTGGAGGTTGGCCCACAGCGCAAACAGCACCGGCCAGAGCCAGACGATGCGGCCGCCCACCAGACGATGTCTCTCGATGCTGTAGACCAGCAGACCGAAGCAGACGAAGGAAGCGGACTGCGGCCGGACATTCCAGTTCACGATGCCGAGCGCGGCCGCCGCAATCGCCGCCAGGGCCGCTGCGCGGGCATCCACCTGCGGCGATGCCAGGCAGGCCAGCAACACCAGCAGATAGCCGGACGCGATCGTCAATGCGTGGGCAGTGATCACCAGCGGCAAGTCGCCGGCGCGATGCAGCAGAAAGAGCAGGATCTGCATCAGCCAGGCCTGATTGATCCACGGCTGGCCTGCGCGCGTGAAGGTCATGAAATCGGTGGTCGGAATGCGACCCGTCTGGAGCGTGACCTGCCCCATGCGGATGTGCCACCAGAAGTCGTTCGGCTGCACCGATTTCGCCAGGAGCACGACGAGCGGCGCAACCAGGGCGATCAACAGCCACACATCGCTGAGCGCCAGTCGGCCCGACGTCAGGCGGCCCGACGCCAGGCGTCGCAAGGACGCGGGCAGGCGCTGCCTCCGCGCGCGCGCTGGCGCCTCACGTGCGCGCCGGTCGGCGTCGTGTCGGGCGACATCTGAAGCGGACACCAGAGTAACCTCTTGGTGCTTGCACGAAGATAGGGTTTGGGAAACACCGCTATCATAGCGCCTCTGTGCTGGTTTGGCAAATGCGGGATCTGCGCTGTGGGACCCACGTTCGCGACCGGAGCCTTCTGTGTGTAGAGCAGTGGCGGCTCGCGCGACGCAGCGCTGCGCCGAACGCGCGCTGCGCTCCGTTTGGATTGGAGAGGGGGCGATGGGGCTTTCGCCGAACTTGCATCTTCGTCCATTATATCTTACAATTCGCATGGTATCCCGTTCATATACATGTCATGGCGTTGCGGCTGGGAGTGGCGTTGCCACCACCAGCTGCATGGGGTTGCGGGCTTCTTGCTGCGGGCTTCCTCGCCGCGTTCTGCCCTAACCCCAGCTGCGTCTGCAGTCTTCGGCCGCGCCGGGCTGCGCGCTGCATGGCTTGCGGGTCGCAGTCGTCTCGACTGCCGGTCCGCGCGATGGTCGCGGGTCAGGGCAGCCCGGCGCGGCGCTGAGGTGCGAAGCGAAGTGATGAGATGCGAAGCGTGACGGGGATGACGGCAAGGGTAGGCGATTTTCTGGCTGCATCGCAGAATAGCGACGGCGGCTGGGGGTATGGCCGCGGGCAGGCCTCCAACGTCGAAGCCGTTGCAGCCGTGGCGCTGGCCACGGGTAACGATCCCGCGCTGGAGCAGCCTCGCCAGGCTGCTTTCGCCTGGCTGACCCGCGCCCAGAACCGCGACGGCGGCTGGGGGTTTGCCGGGGACGACCCACAGAGCGGATGGATGACGGCATGGGCGGTGCTGGCGCTCGCACGAACGAGCGAACCCACGGAGACCGTCGCACGCGGCGCACAATGGCTGCTGCGGTCGGAAGCCATCGATGCGAGCGCTGCAAAGAGCTCCGAGGAGATCCAGCGCACCAAGTCACTGCACGGGATGGACCTCACCCTGCGCGCCTGGTCCTGGCTGCCCGGCCAGGCAAGCTTCGTCGAACCGACCGCGATGGCTCTGTGGGCGTTGGCGTCGGTGGCTCCGTCGTCTGCGATTCGGAGCCGCATGGACCAGGCTGTGCGCTACCTCGTTGATCGTCGTTGCCTGCCTGCCGGATGGAACGTGGGGAATCCGATGATGTTCAGCCGGGCCTTTCCGCCGCGCGCTTGCCCCACGGCCTGGACGCTGCTGGCTCTGAAACGCGCGGCGCCCGAAGCGATACGTGCGGCGGACAGCGACGCGTTGCGCTCCGACATGCATCTGGACGGTGGGGTGTTGGCGCTGGCGTGGGGCCTGCTGGCCCTACGAGCCCTCGGGCAAGAGGATTTGCAGGCCCGGGCGCGGTTGGTCAGCCTGCAGAGCGCGGACGGGAGTTGGGCCGGGAGCCCGCATCACACTGCAATCGTGCACTGGGCCTTCGGAGCGACGCCATGACCGGCGATCAGGATTCGACGAACACGGCGCGTCGTCGCCTCAGCCGGCGCGCCTTTCTGCGGCTCGCACTGCTTGGCGGGATGGGGGCGTCTGCCGCCGTCCTCCACCATGTGATGCAACCGATCGGCGCGGTCGCGTATGCGCGCTGGCTGGCGCGTGGGGCCGCAATACGATTGGCGGAGCCGGCGGTCGTCGCGCTCACCCAGTGTGCTTCCTATGACGCTGCGGTGCTGGACTGCTTGCGCGAGGCCTGGAACCAGGCCGGCATGCCCGAGGTCGCCGGCAAGCGCGTGTTGGTGAAACCCAATCTCGTCGATCATATCGATCCGTTTCCGATCACGACCGCGCCCCAGGTGGTCGGTGCAGTGATCGACCTGCTGAGAGAGCGGGGCGCCGGTGCAGTCGTGGTGGGCGATGGCCCCGGGTTTCGCCGGGATGCGCTTCCGGTCGCCGAAGCCAGCGGGTTGGCCGGAGAGCTCGCCCGCCGCCATGTGGAATTCGTCGATCTGGACTATGACGATCCGCGGCCCGTTCCCGTGGTGGACGGTTGGTTCCCCCGCGAAGCAAGTCTGTGGCTCCCGCGTCACGTGCGCGAAGCGGAGCTCATTGTCTCCGTTCCCAAGATGAAGACGCATCATTGGGCCGGCGTGTCGCTCAGCCTCAAGAACCTCTTCGGGATCGTGCCCGGAACCCGCTATGGCTGGCCGAAGAACCTCCTTCATTTCAACGGCATCACGGCAAGTATTCTGGGCCTCTACCAGCTCGTGCGTCCCATGGTGTCGGTGGTGGATGGCGTCATCGGCATGGAGGGAGATGGCCCTCTGTTCGGCTCTGCGGTGCCCCACGGCCTGCTTGCCGTGGGCCGCGATCCGGTGGCCGTCGATGTCATCTGTGCACGATTGATGGGCTTCTCGCTCCGCTCGATCCCGCACCTGGCTACGGCGGCCTGGACGGGGATCGGACAGGCTGCCCGCATCGAGACGCGCGGGCCGGCCGACCTGCTGGGTCGCGTCTATCAGCGGCCGCCGGGCTGGTCCTGAGAGGTTTTCTAAGGAAGACGTCCATCGCTTCTAAGATACCTGGCGGGCGCCCGTTACCTTACGGAACATCGGGCGTCATGATGGGTGTCAATATTATTACATTTTATGTTACGGGGAAACGGGAGGCGTCGGTGCGCCGCGCCCCCGCGTGCTGGCCATCGCCAGGCGTGCTCGCGCTGCCGGGCGAGCAACAGCCTGGACGCGTCCATGAGAGACTCTCCCATGTCAGCTCCACTCCTGGATCTCACCATTCGCCACGACTGGCGCGAGATCACGCAGCGCCTGATCGCGCGGGATGAGCGGCTGTGGTCAGCGATGCGCTTCGCCGTTTTGAGCGCTGCCATAGCGGCCGAGCTCCTGGCGTCGATCTTCGCGCCGTGGGGCATGGCAATGAGCTCAGCGGTCTTTTGTGCGCTCTTCTGGGTCGTCCCGTTCTGGTCATTGTGGCGGGTGTTCGATCCCTCCGCCAGCGCGCGCCGGGTCTGCATGTGGGGCATGGGAGCCATTGGTCTTGCGATCCTGGTCGCGACGGCGGGCATGGCGCTTGGGGACGAGAGCGCTTCCTGGGTGGGAGGTGCAGCCCTGCTTGCCGTAGGCATCGGTGCGTCCATTCTGCTCTGCCGCAAGTTTCCGCATCCCATGCGCGCGTTCGGCCTCGTTTCGGACGCGTGGGCGATCAATCTGGTGATCGGCGGAGCGATCGGCGCCGCGCTCGGTTTTCATCTGCTGATCGTATTCAGTGCGCTGCCCGACGCTACGATCGGTGTCCAGCCGATGCCGGCGCTGGGATGGTTCCTCGGCTATCAGATAGGATTGCGCGTGTTGGGCGAGGAGCTGTTTTTTCGCGGCTTGGGCTTCTATCTCTTGACCAGCATCGGCGTCAGCAACCGGGCGATGACCGGCTGGCTTGTCCTGCTCAATCTGTTCGTTTATATCTGGCTGTTTGAGCCGGCTCGCAGCACGGAGGCGGGCCTGCTGGTGCTCTACAGCGGGGTGATGGCCCTCGTGTGCACCCGCCTGCGCCTTCGCCAGGAGAGCCTGCTGCCGGGCCTGGTCTGCCAGGGCGTGTTTGTGCTCTTCATGGCAGGGGTCATCCGTCTATGAACGCATCCTTCCTGGCTCGTTCGGTCCGTTCGCGCCGTGTCGGTATCCCGCCGGCGTTGATGCTGACGATCCTCGTCTCGGCTGCTTGTGCGGCCGGGCTGATCTACGTCGCCGAGCGCACCGGCTTGAGCGACCGCTACGCGATCTATGTCCTCAGCCTGGTCTCGGTCGGGTTGGCAGCCTATGCCTGGGTCAATCCGGCGCCGAGCCTGCTGTTGGTGGCCTTCTTCGAGTCGATCCTCATATGGCAGTTCTACCTGGACTGGCGGGCGAATGGGTTCACCGAGGACAGTGTTCAGCTGGCTGTCATCGCGGTGTCGGTGATCGTGGTGGTGCCGCTGATGTCGGGCATGGCGGGCATGCTGAAGGCGCGACGCCGGTTGAGCGATGCCGTCAGTGATCTGGATGCGTTGTTGGTGCGCAGCGCTGACCTGCGCGAGGTGTTCAGCTTCCTGCTGGCCCACATGCGCCGCCTGGGCGCACCCGATACAGCGCTCATCATCTACCGGAACCCGGGCGATGGGAGCTGGCAGCTGATCAGCCAGGGAGAGCCGATGGCCTTGGGCTGGCTGCCTGCCCCAGGTGAGGGCGCGACCGAGCCGCTGACGCTGGTGACATGGTTGACGGGCTGTGACGAGTCGGTGATGGTCGGCGACCTGGGCGGCGATCCCCGCTTCGCGCCTGGCAGCGGTGAAGGCGCACTGGTCTCTGCGCCGGTGCATGAGGCCAACGGTGGGCTGCGCGCCGTGCTGGTGATCTCCGATCCGCGGCCCGGCGCCCTTGGCCGGGATCATCTGGCCGCGCTGACCGACCTGGCCGCGCTGGCCGAGAAGGCGCTGCCGCAGGCCGGACTCTATGCCCTCGCCGATCAAGCGTTGGCGCGGCGCGCCGGGCAGTTGGCCGCACTGCAGCGAGCCGCCAAGGAGCTGAACGCCGCGCTCGACATCGATCGCATCGCCGAGTTGGCGCTCGACTGCGCGCTGGCGCTTACCAGGGGCGATGCCGGGCTGACCCATATCGCACTGCCTGGACTGGCTCCGACCCTGTGTGTTGCCGGTGCACGGCGCGACGATGCCCGGATCGCTGCTGGCGTGGCGCGGGTGGCCGCGCTCCAGGGCCCGGTAGTCGATTCGCCCGAGTTGCAGGTGGAGCCGGTGCTGCTGTCCGGCTGCGCCGCGCGGCTCCTGGCGCCTATCCAGCGCGATGGCCGTCACCTGGGTGCGTTGATCGTGGAGAGCCGGCGGCCCACCGATTTCGACGACCAGGATCTGGGGGTGGTGCGCAGCCTGACAGATCACGTCGCAGTCGCGTTGGCGAACGCGCACCTGTTCGAGGAGATCCAGGGCGAGCGCCGCAAGACGGGGCAGATCATCGAAACGATGGCCGATGGACTGTTGGTTGCAGACGAGAGCGGCGCGGTGATGGCATTCAACCCCGCGGCCGAGATGCTCACCGGTTGGCGCCGCGAGAACGCCTTTGGCCGCCAGCTGTGCGATGTGCTGGGCTGCGACAGCGGCCAGTCGTGCAGCGAAGAGTGCCGGCTGATCGGTGTGCTGCATGGCGGCGGTGTGCTGCGCGACGAGCGGCGCACGATCCGCACGCGCGACGGGTCGCGTCGCGTCGTCTCGCTCAGCGCATCCACTGCGCCCCTCAACGGTGCGCTGCGCCAGGGTTTGGTGGTGCTGGCGCGCGATGTCACCGATCGTGAGGAGATCGAAGCGTTCGAACGGGAGCTCGTGGCGACCTTTTCGCACGATCTACGCGCGCCGCTGACCAATATCAGCGTCCTGGTCGATATGCTGGCGAACTCCGGCCTCGAAACGGGGCAGATCAATGCCGAGTACCTGAACTCGTTGCGCGCGCAGAGCCGGCGATTGACCGACCTGGTGGAGCGCACGCTGGACCTCTCCCGCATGGACGCGGGCCAGTGGGCACTGGAGCCGCGCCCCGTGCCGATTCCCCGCCTGCTGGAAGAGATCGCCAGCATGTGGCGCGAGGCTGCGCGCGATCGCCGGATCCTTTTCGATCCGCCGGCGGCGCCCCTCTGGGCCTGGGCCGACGAGCGCGGCCTGGTGACGGTCCTCGGCAACCTGATCGACAACGCGCTCAAGTACTCCTATCCGGATACCGCGGTCCGGCTCAGCGCAGACGTGGTGGATGACCAGGCGCTTGTCACAGTCCACAACTTCGGCCCGCCCATTGCCCCGGAGCACCAGGCGCGCGTCTTCGAGCGCTTCTATCGGGTGGATCGCAGCGACAGCCGCCGCGTCTATGGTTTCGGATTGGGTCTGTACATCGCCCGTCGGCTGGTTGAAGGGATGGGAGGCCGGATCTGGGTGGTCAGCGAAGTGGAGAGCGGCACCCGGTTCTCGTTCACGGCGCCGCTCATGAAGGAGGCGCAACTTGAAGCTGCTGGTCGTTGAAGATGATGATGTCCTGCGGGGTGTATTGGAGAAGCGGCTGACCGCAGCCGGCCACGTCGTGTGGACGGCGTCTAGCGGGCAGGCCGGGCTGCGGGTGGCATACCAGGAGCGGCCCGACCTGGTGGTGCTCGATGTCATGATGCCGGGAATGGACGGCTGGGAGACCTGCCAGAGGCTGCGGGAGATGTCGGACGTGCCCATCTTGTTTGTCACCGCGCGCGGCGGCGAACAGGAGGTGGTGCGTGGTCTGACCCTGGGGGCCGACGACTTCGTGCGCAAGCCGTTCAGCCTGGACGAGCTGGAGCTGCGCATTGCGGCAATCCTCCGCCGCACCAGTCCCGCCGCGCGCCAGAACGGTTCGGGCTTGTACGATGATGGATACCTCAAGGTCGATCTTGACAGGCGGTTGGTGCTCCGGCGCGGGCAGCCTCTGCACCTGACCCCAACGGAGTTCAACCTGCTGACCTATCTCGTCAAGAACGCCGATCGCGTGGTGCCGCATGCCCAACTGCTTACGGCAGTGTGGGGCGCCGAATACGCGGACGACACACCGGTGCTGTCGGTGTATGTGCGCTATCTGCGCGAGAAGGTCGAGGAGGACCCACGCAGGCCGGTCTACATCCACAATGAGCGCGGCATCGGCTATCGCTTCGTGCGGCAGGATGGGGCGTCCACCACAGTGTCGGCCCAGCCGGGCCAGGCCGCCGGCGATGGCCTGCTGGCCCCCGCGGCGCCATTGGCATGAGCCGCGCGGTGGCCACCTGCTGGCGGCGGGCGTCCGGGGCTGACCCTGGGCGCCCGCTTTGCAGTACGGCGTCGCTGATGCGCATCCTTAGAGGCCTCTTAACATGTCTTGTTGATAAGACTGCTCTAATTCTTCCCCAAGACACCCCTAAGCCAAAACCGTTGAACCGTAACGCGCTCTGTAATATACTCGGATCAACTGAAGGCCAGCACCCAACAAACTATCACACACCACCCAAGGAGGAATCTCATGGTTCTCTATCTGTGGCTGAAGAACTTTCTGGCTGCGCAGGAAGAAGGCCAGGACCTCGTCGAGTATGCACTGATCATCGCCCTCGTGTCGATCGCTCTGGTGGCGGCCCTGACCGCCCTGGCCGGCGGCATCAGCGGCGTCTTCGGCAGCATCCAGACGTCGTTCGGCAGCTAGGCCAACACCGACCCTGCGCAAGGCGCGGGGATAGGGACGGGGGACTGGGAGGATGGGGGGCTGTCTCCACGGCAGGGGGCAGCCCCCGTCTCGTCTGAAGGACTTGTGTGGGCAGGCGCCGCTGGGGGCTTGGATGCGGCAACGAGGACAAGATGTGCGGAGTCGTCTATGCACCTGAAGCACTCGCTACTCCGCTGGACAGAAGATCAATCGGGACAGGATCTCACCGAATACGCCTTTATCCTGGCATTTGTCGTTCTGGCTTTGGTTGCTGAACTTGGGCTCTTTGGGCTGGATCTACAGGCGCTCTACCGTACGATCATCGGGGCCTGGCCGCCCGCTTATTGAGAGGTTCTTCCCATGAGACACCGGTGCTTCGCTCGACTGCAGTCGCACTTCCGGGGATCGCGGATTGCTGAGGATCACGGTCAAGACCTCATGGAGTTCGCGATCGCCGTGCCGCTTCTCATGTTGCTGCTGTTGGGAATCATCGAGTCAGGCTTGATCTACCTCTCACTGAACTCCATCACGAATGCGGCTCGCGAAGGCGCCCGCTATGGGGCGATCACCCCGGCCAACGAGGGGCCATCCACCTGCAGTGCACCGGGCGGCGCGATCGGGACGTACGCGGTCTGCCGTTTCACGGCTGGCCTCGACCCGACCCAGATCACCTATCGCGCCACCCGCAGCGGGACGGTCATGTCGTTGCAGGTCACCTATCGCTACGTGTTTGCCAGCGGCCTGATCGGGCAGGCTTTCGGCGCCGGACCGGCGCTTACATTGACCGCCAATTCGGCGATGCGCACGGAGTGAGGATGCCATGGCTCGGACGCGAGGCTGTCTCTGGCTGATCTCGGGCGCGGTCGTGGCGCTGGTGGCCGGGCTGGTGGGCTACCTGACCCTCTCGGGGGCGACGGCTCGGCAGACCGCGCCGACGGGCGGCGCTCCGGAGGTGCAGGTGGTGGTCGCAGCGCAGGCGGTTGGGGTGCGTTCGCCCCTGGGCGAAAAGGATGTCACCCTGCGCAGTGTGCCGGTCAATATCGTGCCCGAAGGTGCGCTGCGCGAGACGAAAGCGGCGGTCGGCAAGGTGGCGATGAGCGACCTGGTTCCCGGCGAGGTGATCCTCCTGCAGCGGCTGGCCGATCCCAACGTGGTGTCGAGTGATGGTCGCACGGCGCTCACGATCGCGGGCGATGATCTGCTCATTGCGTTTCCGGCGCACGACCTGCTGACCCGGTCCGGGGTGGTCAAGCCCGGCGATCATGTGGATCTGTTCTTCTCGCTCAGGGTGCCCGCCAATCGCGGACTGGCGGGCGTGAGTGGAGCGAGCGCCGCGGAGGATGAACAGACGACCTTCAGCGCGCTTTCAAACATCACGATTCCTGCTTTCGTCGCGGGCAAGGCGCCGACTTCGGGCGGCGAGATCGGTGCGCCGGAGGCGTTCCTGCTTCTGGTCAGCCCCCAGGATGCGCTGGTGCTGAAGTATCTCAAGGATGCAGGCGGCACATTCGATACCGCGTTGCGCGCACCAGGCGCCGAGCAGCCTGCCGACGCAGAGCCGGTGGATGTGGACTACCTGATCAAGCGCTACAGCCTTCCGACCGAGGTGGGGCGATAGGCGCACGTTGGCTGGCGCGCTCGCAGTTGGCCAGGCCATGCCCCCCGCTCCGTGGCGCCTGCGGAGGAGGCGGATTTCGGCACGCGCGTGATCCTTACCGGAGGCCCTTGTGGAAGTTCTGATCGGCGGCGAGGCTCTACGCATCCTGCTCATCAGCAGCAAGGAGCACGTGCGCGACGAGATCGAGGCTGCCCTGAAAGAGCGCACGGATCGCTTTCGGCTCTACTGGGTCTCCCATCCGGACCTGGCCCTCAGCTATGGTCAGGATGTGCTGCCACAGGTCATCATCGTCGATGATGACCTCGACGGCGTCAGCCCCGTGGGCGTCGTCAGCCAGCTCAGCCTGAGGCTGTCTTCGGCCATCATCCTGGCTTTGGTCGAGCCGACGGCCGTCTCGCTGGCCCGCCAGGCAGTGCTCTCAGGGGCGCGCGCCTTTGTCACCAAGCCGGTGCAGGGCGACGACTTGGTCCTGGCGTTGCAGCAGGTGCTGGCGCCGCAAGGCAGGCTTCCCGACCACGATGCAGGCGAAGGTCGCGACGGGCAGATCGTGGTTTTTTGCGCACCGAAAGGCGGCACGGGTCGGACCACTCTCGCCATCAACACCAGCATCAGCCTGCTGCGACACACCGGTGAGTCGGTGGTGCTCGTGGATGCGGATTTCTCGGCGCCAGCGATCGATGTGGCGCTGAACCTGGGGACAAATCGCACCATTTTGGACCTGCTGCCGCAGATGGCCTGTCTTGATCCTGACATCGTCGCAGCTGTGCTGGCCGATCACGCCTCGGGCATACGTCTGCTACTGGCGCCGCCCCCGGCCGACTTGTCCCATCCCATCTCGCTGCCGCAAGTGCAGCAGGTGCTTGTCTGGCTGAAGCGGATGTTCCGGTGGGTGGTCGTCGACCTGGGGCTGCCGCTGGACGAGACGGCCTTTGCCTTCCTGGACAGTGCGGATCGCATTCTCGTCTCGGTGCTGCCGGAGATGATCGGGTTGAGGAACACCCGGTTGATGTTGGACCAGCTCTACGGCCGCGGCTATTCGCCCGAAAGGATCTGGCTGGTCCTGAACCGGTCAACGCTGTGGGGCGGCATCCCGCAGGCGGACATTGAAGCGCGGCTCAGGGTGGCGACGCGTTACGCGATTCTCGACGACCAACCGCTGGCAACCCTGAGCATCAACCGAGGGGTGCCGCTGGTGATGAGTCACAGCACCAGTGCGCTGGCGAAAGCGTTCGCTGGTTTCGCCAGCGCACTGGCCGCGGGGCCGGCCTCCGCGCAGGATGTGATCTCACGCGGCAACGGGGGACTGTTTGGGCGATTCCGGGGGAAGCCGGTCGCGGCGTCTACGTAGTCCCGCACCGTTCGTTATCGGCAGGGAGGACGGCGGAGGCGAGTGCCAGTTTGCGCAAGAGGAGAAGCGACATATGGTTGGGCCACTGCTCTTTGGCGTGCTCATGGTCGTGGGCGTCTTCCTTTTCTTCCAGGCGATGCGCAGCTTGCTCGCAGCGCGTGATTCGGTCGATGCGCGTCTGGATCAGTACGGCATTTCCGTGGACGAGGTGCCCGCTGCTGAACCGAAGCAGAAGGGCCGGCGCACATTCCCTCTCATCAACCGGCTGATCAACGGCTTCGGCTTAGGCCCCATGCTGGCCGACAGCCTGGATCGAGCCGGGCTGCCGATGAATGCCGCCGAGTACGGTGTGATCTGCCTGGCCGCCGGTGCGGTGGCTTGCGCCCTCGGCACCTGGCGCGGCGGCCTGCTGATCGGCCTCGCGGTTGCAGTGCCTGCGTCCTTCATCCCCGTGATCTACCTGCGCATGCAGGCGTCGCGGCGCATCCAGAGGCTCGGCGGGCAACTTCCGGATGTGTTGGCGTTGCTGGTCGGCGCGCTGCGGGCAGGCTACGGTTTGCCGCAGGCCTTGTCGATGCTGACGGAGCAGCTGCCGGCGCCCGCTTCGGTCGAGTTCGGCCGCGTGCTGCGGGCTGTCAGTCTGGGAATGCCGGTGCCGCGTGCGCTCGGGCAAATGGCTGAGCGCATGCGCAGTGACGACCTCGACCTGATGGTGACCGCAATCGGCGTGCAGTACGAGCTCGGCGGCAACCTGGCGCAGACGTTGGAGACCATCGGTGAAACGGTGCGCGATCGGCTGCGCATCAAGCGGGAAATCCAGGCCATGACTTCACAACAACGCCTGACCGGCTACATCATCGGAGCCTTGCCCTTCTTCTTGGGCGCTGCCTTCTTCTTCATGAACCCGGACTACATGATGCGCCTCTTTGCGCCCGGCAAGGTGCGGCTGCTGCCGGCGATTGCCATCGTTCTTGAGATCATCGGTTTCGTGGTGATCGGCAAGATCGTCGATATCGAGGTGTAGGCTATGTCGTCTGAAGGACTCCTGTTCGCGGGCGGCTTGCTGGGGTCGCCACTGCTGTTCGGCGCACTGATCGCGCTGGCGGCCGCGCTGTGCTGGCTCGCGTTTGCCCCGGTTCGCCCTGCGCAGCAGGTGCAGGACCGGCTGCAGGGCTATCTGGGTCGCGTGCAGGCCGCCGAAGATGCCGAGATGCAGCGTTCCTTCGGCAGTCGGGTGGTCCTGCCGATGTTTCGCGGTTTGGTCCACGGGTTGGGCCGGGTGGCGCCGCGGCGCAGCCTGGCGGCGATGCAAGAGACGCTGCTGCAGGCCGGCGCGCCGGGCGGCCTCACCGCGCTGGACTTCGCCGGGCTGCGGCTCCTCTCGATGGCGGTAGTGGGAGGCGTCGCGCTGTTGATCCTGGCCAGCCGCTTCCCGCTGTCGAAGGCGCTGCTCTATGCCTCCGTCCTCTGCATTCTGGGGTACATGGCGCCCGGCTGGTGGCTCCGCTCCCGGGTGAAAGCCCGTCGACATCAGATCCAGCGCGCGCTGCCGGATGCGCTCGACATGCTCACGATCGGCGTCGAGGCGGGTCTGGCCTTCGAATCGGCGCTGGTGCGTGTCGGCGAGAAATGGGACAACCCGCTGTCACGCGAATTCCGTCGCGCGGTCAGCGAGATGCGGGTGGGCATGAGCCGCGAGGAAGCGCTGCAGCGGATGGCGGATCGCTGCGGTGTCGATGACCTCAACGCCTTCGTCGCTGTGCTGATCCAGTCGGCGCAGTTGGGGGTGAGCATCGCACTGGTGCTGCATGCTCAGGCGGCCGAGATGCGCACCAAGCGGCGGCAGCGTGCCGAAGAGCTGGCGCGGCAGGCCGGCATCAAAATGACGATTCCGTTGGTCTTTTTCATCTTCCCTGCGCTCTTTGTGGTCGTTCTTGGGCCGGCGATGCCGCAGATCGTGCGCACGCTGGGCAATATGTCGGGCGGCCTCAAGTGATCCCGGTAGCCCTGTGAGTGTTGCGATGAGCATTGATCTCACCCATCGGGTCGTCGACGACGGCCAAGACAGCTCTCCCAAACGGGAAGGGCTCAAGCATCTTCAGGCGGGTCGCTGGGAAGAGGCAATCCGCTGCCTGGAGCTTGCTGCCGGTCAGCATCCGTACGACGCGGAGGTCCAGGATGCGCTCGCTGAAGCGCGCTACAAGGTGGAGTTCGATGCCACGGTGGCCGTCCGGCCGCTGCGGTGGGCCCTGGCCTGGCGCAAGCACCTGATAAGGGCGCTCGTCATTGTGCTGATCGCAGCCGCAGCAGTGGCGGCCCTCCAGATCTTCCAGACGCGCGTTGCGCCATCGGTCGAGGCAGCCCAGACGGCGCAGCAAGCGGCGGCAGCAGTGCGCGACGGCAAACGCTACCTGGAGGCAGGGAAACTGGTCGAGGCTCGGGCCGCCTTCAGCAAGACGCTGGCCCTGCAGCCTGGCGACGAAGCCGCAACCGCGGGCCTGCAGCAGATCGATCACGCCGAGATGCTGGAGAAGCTGTACGCCGAGGGGGTGACCGCCCAAAGAGCGGGGGATGTTCAGCTCGCGCTGGAGCAATACAACGCGATCCTGCAGCGCAGCTCCGGCTACAAAGATGTCGTCGCACGCATCCGCGAGATTCGTCAGCGCATGGATGAGGATGCGCTGTTTGCCCGGGCCGAGGAGAGCTACAAGGAAAACCGCTGTCCGGACGCCCTGGAAGGGTACCGGCAGCTTCAGGCGCTCAACACGGGCTACAAGCGCGACCTGGTCGTCAGCCGGACCTTCGACTGCAACATGCGGCTGGGCCAGGAGATCATTCAGAGCCAGTCTCCGACTGCCGATCGGTTGCTCCAGGCGAAGGCCTACTTCAAGCAAGCGCTGGGCCTGCGCCCGCGTGATCCGAGCGCCACCACGGAGGAACGCCTGCTCACCGTCTATCTGGCGGGCCAGGCGGCAGTCGAGGTCAGCCGATGGGACGAGGTCGCGCGCCTGTTCGAGACGATCCACAAACAGCGTCCGGGCTATCTGGGCAGCGCCTACCTGAGGCCACTCTATGATGCCTACATTGCCAACGGCGATGCTCATGCCGCGGCCGAACGTTACGCGGATGCCTGGGATCAATACGACAAGGCAGTCGGACTCCCGGTGGAGAACAGCGTAGTCGCCGCCGAGCGGCGCTACAAGATGGGGTTCAGGATCACACCCACCCCGACGCCCACCATGACGCCCACGGGAACACCTGTCCCGACGGCGACCGCGTACGTCTACACTCCGCCGACCGGGACGCCCTCGCCAACGCCGCCCCCGCCGCTGGCCAGCTTCCGTAACCAGATCGTGTTCCGTGCAGACAAAGAAGGGCAATACGGCTACTGGGTGATGAATCCGGATGGCTCGAATCGACGTTACCTGGGCGCCAGCAAGGAGCTGGACACCCAATATGCCGCACTGATCGAACGCGAGACGGTGGCGCCGGACGGCAAGTGCCGGCTGTATCCGTACAGAGAGCAGGGCGACAAGTTCGTGCAGATCTACATTCGCTGTCCGGGGAACCGGACCGGTGAGCTGTGGTCGCGCAAGCTGACGGCGATGGATGGGATGTGCTACGACGCGGTGTGGGCGCCCGACGGCAGCCGGATCGCCTTCGTGGGCACGGAAAAGGGCAGCGATGATGTCTACGTGATCAATCCTGACGGCACGAGCTGGTGGAACTACACGCCGAACGACTGGGAATGGGATAAGCACCCCTCCTTCTCGCCGGACAGTCGCAGAATCGTCTTCTGGTCCAATCGCGAAGGCATCAAACAGATCTACGTGATCGATGCCGATGGCCGCAATCTCAAGAAGATCAAGGACACCACGTGGGATGAATACGATCCCATCTGGGTGAAATAGGAGGGTCGTCTGATGTTCGGATCTTCGCGCAACACGGTTCCGCCCCCTCAGGCCAAGGCGCCGCCGCCGGCCGCGCCCCAGGTGGCGCGCGTCCAGCCGGCGCGATCGAACGGGCACGAGCGCTGGATCAACATCGCCAACCGGGTGCAGCAGCGGCTGCTTTCCGAGCTCAACCCGAACGTCAGCGCCGACAACGTGGACGAGGTGCGCCGCGCGTTGGAGCGCATCTTCAACGAAACGCTCGTCGAGCTGGATGTACCCCTCAGCCGGGTGGAGCGCGCGGAGCTCTTCGATCAGATCCTGGCCGGCATCTTGGGCTTTGGCCCGATCGAGCCGCTGCTGCGGGATGATTCGATCTCCGAGATCATGATCAACGGTCCGAACCAGATCTACGTCGAGCGCCACGGCAAGCTGGAAGAGACGGATGTGAAGTTCCGTGACGTTGAGGACCTGGTGCGCATCATCGACCGAATCGTGGCGCCATTGGGCCGCCGCGTCGACGAGAGCAGCCCCATGGTCGACGCCCGCTTGCCCGACGGCTCGCGCGTCAATGTGATCATTCCGCCCCTCTCCCTGGTCGGTCCATGCCTCAGCATCCGCAAGTTCCGGCGCGGGGCGATGGCGATGGACGACCTGGTGCGCCTGGATGCACTGACCAAGGAGATGGCAGAGTTCCTGCGGGCATGCGTCCTGGCGCGGCTCAACATCGTTATCTCGGGCGGCACGTCGAGCGGCAAGACCACGCTGCTGAACAGCCTATCGTCCTTCATCCCGGGAGACGAGCGCATCCTGACCGTCGAAGACGCCGCGGAGCTTCAGCTCCAGCAGAAGCACGTCGTGCGGTTGGAGGCGCGGCCGCCGAACGTGGAGGGCAAAGGACATGTCAGCATCCGCCAGCTTGTGACCAACGCGCTGCGCATGCGACCCGATCGCATCGTGGTGGGCGAGGTGCGCGGCGGCGAGGCGCTGGACATGCTCCAGGCCATGAACACCGGCCACGATGGCTCGTTGACGACAGCGCACTCGAACGGGCCGCGCGACACCCTGCGACGCGTCGAGACGATGGTGCTGATGGCAGGGATGGATCTGCCGCTGCGGGCCGTGCGCGAGCAGATCGCCTCTGCCTTCGATCTCATCGGGCATCTGGAGCGCCTGGCCGACGGCAGCCGCAAGGTGGTGCAGATCTCGGAAGTGCAGGGCATGGAGGGGGACGTCATCGTCATGCAGGATGTCTTCCGCTATGTGCAGACCGGCATGCGGGACGGAAAGGTGCTGGGCTACTTCACGGGCACCGGCATCCGCCCCAAGTTCATGGACAAGATCGAAAGCCGCGGCCTGTTTCTGCCGCCCACTATCTTCGCCCCGGTCAAGGAGCGGAGCAAGCCATAGAGGATGCCGATGGTTGTCAGCACCGACACTCTGTTCAATCGGGCGCCGCTCGGTGCACCGCCCGTTGCGCCGGCCCCCCCCTCGACCGGTCGCGAGCGCGCAGCCTGGGAGCGGGAAGTCACCGGCCCGGCGACGCTCGCCGACGTGATGGTGGAATTCGAGGCTGAAGGCGCCAGCGGCGCGGTGGACCGGCTGCGCCCGGTGCCGACCGGCTACACCCCGCTCGACGACGTGATCAACGGCGGGCTGCGGCCGGGCGACCTGCTGGTGATCGGCGGCGCCGCCGGCGTCGGCAAGACGATCTGGAGCCTGCAGGTGGCGCGCAACGTGGTCTTCAGCGACGCCGAGACCATCGCCGTCTACATCTGCTATGAGCACGACCGCTCCCACTTGATGTCGCGCCTCATGTGCATGGAGAGCGCGGAGGCCGGCTACCGGGATGACGCGCTGACCATGCGCAAGATCGCCGAGCTCACCAACAGCGCGCCGGCGGGCGCAGGCCTGATCAGCCGCTTGCTGCGCATCCCTCGCTACGCGACGCTGGTGCAGACCATGCAGCGCTACGCCGCTCGTCTGATCTTGGTCAAGGCCAGCGGCCATCATTCTGACCTGGGGCAAGTGCGACGGTGGGTCGAGGAGATGCTGGCGGCCAGCCAGGGCCGCATGTTGGTGGTGGTGGACTATCTGCAGAAGATCCCGGTCGACCACAAGATGCTGGAGCCGGAGACGGAAGCGACCACTTACCTGATGCAGGGCTTGAAAGAAATGGCGATGATGCTGCGCGTCCCTGTGATTGCCATCGCCGCCTCGGATCGCGTGGGGCTGAAGGCCAAACGGATGCGCCTGTCTGACCTGCGCGGCAGCTCGGCGCTGCAGTACGAGGCCGACATCGGCCTCATCCTGAACAACAAGTACGCCATCATCAGCCGGGAGCACATGGTCTACAACCCGAGCCAGGCAGGCGAAATGCGCAACTGGGTCGTCATGACGGTCGAGAAGAACCGGGCCGGTCGCAACGCGGTGGACATGGAGTATCTGCTGGATGCCGCGCATTTTCGGATGGTGGCCAAAGGCGACTACGTGCGCGAGCGGCTGGTGGACGACAAAGTGATCCTGGAGTGACAGGGCGACTGGGGCGATGAAAGCGGTGCGACTGAAAGGCAGGGAGCCATGGCAGACTTGCTTGTAGCCGGCGACAGCGAGATGCCGAACGCTGTCAGCATGTACTTGCGGGAGACGCTGCCGCAGGAGTACACCGTCGTCTCCGACCTGACCGTGCGCGGCTGCCGCCTGGACGCCGTCGTCGTCGGCCCTCCCGGCCTGGTGGCGCTGCGGGTGGCGCGGACCGCGGCGCCCGGCGTTTTCGACGAGGCGCCGGTCTGCGATGGCGTGCGTGCGCTGCAGCAGTTCATGGCCGAGGAGTATCCGGCGCTGCGGCCATCGCTGCGCCAGTTCACCGTGGAGCCCGATCCGGCATCGCCGCTGCCGCTCTGGCGGGCGGTCGCCGATGGCGGCCGGCCGGCCGGCGATTCGCTTGCCGAGACGATCACAGCCGCCGATTCGCTTCCCGATCCCGCACTGGCCGATGAGCGGGTGCGTGACGAGCTGGCCATGGCACTGCGCGATCGCCGCCTGAGCACATCACAACGGACATCACGGCCGTTCGTGTTTCGTTCGAGCCGGCTCCTGGGACTCAGCGTACAGGCCTGGAGCGTTCGAGAGGCCGTCGCCTACATGGACGGACATCCCGACGACGGCATCCATCACCTGATCAACGGCACCCTGGAAAACTGGCTGCGCGAGGAGGGCGCGCCGCATCTGGCGAAGCTGGCTCACGATGCGACGTTCGAAGGGAAGAACGATCGCCGGCGCGCGCTGGAGATCTTCCTGGTCGGCACAGGCCTGGTGGCGCGGCCGCGGTTGGCGTTGCCCGATAAGCGCATCGAACTGGGCTATGTGCTCAACGGCGCGCCGATCACGGGCCGGCTGCGCCTGCAGCAGGGCCGGGGCCGAGGGTATCTGGCCGGGACGGTGTCGGGCAGCGAGCCGTGGCTGCGGCTTGCGCCGAAAGAGTTCGCCGGGCGATCCACGGACATCATCGTCATGGTGGACACCAGTGAGCTGCCCATTGTCACCGATCCGGTCTGCGTGGATGTGCTCGTCCATTCCAACGCCAGCGCAAAACCGATCCACGTGCCGCTCCAGTTTCATTTTGCGACGCGGCCGCCGCGCCTGAACCGCGTGATCCTGCGGCCGTTCGTGGCGATGCTGTTTGCAGGATGGGTGGGCCTGATCATCGGGGGTCTGTTTGCACTGGCGGGTGTGCCTGCACCGGTGACCGGCGATGGGAAGCTGGCATCGAACGATACGCTCTTCTGGCTGATGAGCATCGGCTTGATGTGGGCGCTGCTCGGCGTGCTGCGTGGGGCCAAACAGCCGATCGGGTGGCCGATCCACTACGCCACCGAGCGGTGGCTGAAGCGGTCGGCGACTTGGATGTTCTGCCTGGCCGTCTTCGCTGTGATCGCTGTCTGGGGCTGGAGCCACGAAGGCGGCCTTCCGCTCGTGGCGGCGGCGCTGGGCGGCCTGGCTGCCGCCGTCGTCCCTGCCACGATCGGGGAGCTCCAGGCCGCACGGGCGCTGGACAACCCCGCGCTGCTCACCGGGCGCAGGCAGGCGTTGAGCTCGCTCGTGCGGACGGCCGCGGGCGTGCTGATGGTGCTGGCGATTCTGGCGGCGCCGCGCCTGGTCGTGCCGACGGTCGAGACCCTCCGGCAGAACGAGACGGTGCAGACGACGCAACACTACGTCGCAGGCAACTGGCAGCGGCTGAGCGACGCGGTCGGCGGCATCGTGGATCAGCTCTATCTGCGCTACTACGACCGCCGCGCGCCCGCAGAACCGGCTTCCGCGCTGCAGGGCCAGGCGCCGCAGTAAGCAGGGTGTGAGGGGCTGGAACGAGGCGGGCAGCGATGAGACTCCACCGTGGGCAGGGACGAGACAACGAACAGGGACAGAACCTGGTCGAGCTGGCGCTCGTGACGCCACTGTTAGTGCTCCTGATTGCTGGCATCGTCGATTTCGGTGGCGCATTCAGCACTCTGATCTCGGTCGTCAACTCCTCCAGGGAGGGGGCGCGCTACGGCGCGCGCTTCCCGTTTGACACAGCCGGCATTCGCGCGGTCGCGCTTCAGGAGACGACGCTGACGGGCTGTACCGTCTCAACCGTTGTGGTGTCCACTTCTGTGCGGGTGACCGTACAGTGCCCCTATGCGCCGATCATGGGCCAGATGGCCGGCCTATCGAACCCATTTCTGCTCCGACACACCACTGAGATGCGGCGCGAAGGCCTCTGAGCCTGCGCAAGAGAGGAGAACGTCATGAAGCTGCGATTCCTGAGTGTCATTCTAATGATCGTGATGGCGTCGACTGGCGCCACAGCACCGGGCGCCTCTGCAGCACGGATGCCTGCGTCGGCGGCCGCACCACATGCCTTCAGCTGCGCCGATGTCACCGAAATTCCGTTGGTTGAGTGCAGCGCGCTGGTGTCGCTTTACTCCACCACCAATGGGTCGAACTGGAACTCCCCCAGTGGCTGGCTGGTCACCAACACCCCTTGCTCCGACTGGCACGGGGTCACCTGCAGCGGCGGACATGTCACCGAGCTCCGTCTGGGCAGCAACAACCTGGTCGGCCCGATCCATCAGGACATTCGGTATCTCACCCAACTGACCGTGCTCGACCTGGGATACAACAAGCTGACCGGGTGGATCCCGATCGTGCTCGGAGAGCTCACCCATCTGACCACTTTGTTTCTCGGCTACAACTCGGGATTGACCTGGATGATCCCCTGGCAGTTAGGCAATCTGACCAACCTTCGCGAGCTCAGCCTGACAGGCTGCAGCCTGTTTGGCCCGATTCCCGCCACCTTCGCGTCTCTTACCGAGCTGCGTACGCTCGATCTGAGCTTCAACTACTTGAGCGGGTGGGCGCTCGTTGTCGGTGCGCTCCCTCACCTTTCGGAGCTGAGCTTGCGCAACAATCCGCAATTGCGCGGAGCGCTCCCCAGTGAGCTCGTAAGTCACATGCCGGTCGCGGACACGACCATCCTGCACTACGACGAGACCGGGCTCTGCGAACCCTCCGAGCCTGACTTCCAGGCCTTTCTGACCGCCCTGGAGACGGTGGGCGCCGATGTGCGTCGTTCCAGCGAGACGTGTGACGCCATCGCAGCCGCGGTGTCGCTGTCGCAGAACGCCCACGACCTCGTGGGCACCTGGTCGCACGCGGAACCGAACACGGCCTACGATGTCCATCGCAGCGCGATTCCTTACTTCGTGCCATCGGACGCGACGAAGCGCGCGACGCTGCCTCCGGCGCCTACCGGCGTCTACACGGACACCAGCGTGTTGGCTGCCCCCGGCAACAATTTCTATGTGGTGCGATCGCGGTTCAACGCGGCGAGCGCCGATTCCAACCAGACGGCCGAGTTCACCTATAAGCTGGTGAGGTAGCGCGGCGTGGACGAGCGTTCTGCGCTCGATCAGAGGGCGCCATGTGAGGCTAAGATGATCAAGAAGATAGGACGCAACGAAGAGGGCCAGACGCTGACCTATATGGCGCTGTCACTGCTGGTGTTGTTGCTGTTCGTCGCGCTGGCCGTCGAGATGGGCCACTTGTTCGCGGAGCGGCGGCGCGTCCAAAACGCCGCCGACGCCGGCGCGCTGGCTGGGGTGCGAGAGATCTGCCTGGGCAATCCGGCGCCGACAGCGGTGGCCGTGGCGCGCAACTATGCGGTTGACCGGAACGGCGCAACGTGGGCCACGCCGGTGGTATCCGGAGCGAACCTTTCGGTGACCGCGATCAAGGACATCGATCTCTTCTTCGGCGGTCTCGGCGGCATCGTGCCCGTATCGGTGACGGTGTCGCTCGACGCACAGGGGCGCTGCCAGAGGAGCACGGGGGGCTGTCTGACCTGGCCGATCACGATCAAGAAGACGCAGTACCAGGATCCGGTCAAGGTGCCATGCAACGGCGAGATCTACATCTCGTTCGATAACTTCGACTGCGACCCCACCAAGTACTACTGCGACAATATCTTCACTGGCGGAGACGCGAATTCGCAGCGCGGCTGGTACTCGGTTGACCCGAATAGCTGCAACGTGCCCTTCCTGCGAGGCGCGCTGAACGGAGGCTATCCGCAGTTCCCCGTGACCATCGGAAGCTGCGTCGGAGGAGACAGCGGCGAAAAGATGGGCGTCATCGGCGGCGCTAACGGCAAGGAGATCACCGACTGGCTCGCATCGCATCCGGATCATCGCGTCCTGATCCCGCTCTACAACTGCCGCGGGGGCAATGGTCCGGGAGCCGACGCAAGCTGCCCGTGCCAGAAGCCGGGAAGCTGCCAGGGGGGCTACGAGATCGGGGATTTCGCTTGCATCGAGGTGCTCGCGTGGGTGAAGAAATACGACGTGCCGCGCAAGCCGGGGAACAGCAAGTCCAAGTCCATCGGCGCCATCCACGCGCGTAAGCTGTGCAACTGCACGATGTACTGCGGCCAGGGCGGCGGGACTCCGGGCACGGGGGATGCGCTGATTCCGGTGCTGGTGCACTGATGTCGCAGCCGTTTGGGACCGAACGCCTGTTTGATCCGAACACTGGCGTCGTTGTCTGGGTGGGCGTCCTCATCCTGGGTTGGCTGGCAGGCGGGGCTGGCAACTGGGCGGCCGATGTGCTGCCCGAAGCGACACGGGCCGGGCAAGCAGGCCCGGGCTGCCGTGGACTCTGGCACTACCTGACGCTGCTTTGGCATCCTTTCCGCCGCGGCGTGTGCCCGCACTGCGGCGTGCGCCGCCCGCGGCGAGCCCCGCTGCTCGAACTCGCCACGATCATCGCCTGCGGCCTGGTCTGGTGGCGGCTCGGCGAGACCCCTGTGCGAGCGGTCGTCACGTGCCTGTACGCCGCGTTTCTGCTCACCGTGGCGGTCATCGACCTGGAGCGCCGCCGCGTGCTCAACGTGATGCTGGCGCCCGCGGCGGTCGCCGCCCTGCTCATCAGCCTGCTGCCCGGCGCACCCAGCCTGTTGAGCGCCGTGCTCGGCGGGGCAGCAGGCTTCGGGCTCTTCTTCCTCATTGCGCTCGCCGGCCGCGGCAAGCTGGGCGCCGGCGACGTGAAGCTGGCTGGAGTCATCGGCCTGGCGGCCGGCTTCCCCGCGGTGATCACCGCGCTGGTCATCGGGATCTTTCTCGGCGGCGCGGCCGCGCTGGTGCTGCTGGCAACCCGCCGGGCCGGCCGCAAGACCGCCATTGCCTATGCTCCCTACCTCGCGCTCGGCGCGCTGCTGATCCTGCTGGCTGGCGCGCCCGCGTGAGGGTTCTGATGGCCGCACCCCACTGCGGCGCAGTGAGTCACTGGCGCAGATAGCCACTGACGCAGTGAGCCGCTGGCGCAGCAGTGACCCCGTAGCGGCGTATCGCGCTCAGGTGAATCGACCCCCTATTCCCGCCTGATATCATCGAGCCAACCCCATCGCAGACCTGGGTTCAGGTCCCTGCCGTTCGCAGCGGCCTGACGGCGATGCCCTGTCAGAACTGCGGCCAGGCGAAGCTTCGTGCATCGGGTCGGGCGTGGACTCGAGGCGTGCGCGCGACGAAAACGCATCCTGGCGTCCGCTCCTGTGGGCTCCCCGCGGGCCGCCAGACCGGCGCATCGTCCAGTCCGGCCTCCTCAGCCACCGCGCGGAGGACGGCGGCCTCAGGCGTCTCCATCCCTCAATGACACCTCCGTGCAGTGGCAGCCGTGCGCAGGGATGGCGCACGAGCCGCAGCTCGCGCCCCGCGCCATCTCGCCGCGTCACGAGCGCAGTCGTGACCGGCTCGATCATTCCTCACCTCGCCTGTGCATCGCACGAGCCCTGACCCTCGCCGTTATTGTAATTCATATCGTAACAAGAAGTTGATAGAGTAGAGTCATAGTCAAGGAATTCAGTGCTTCGAGGGATCGTTGAGATGGCCAGCAGACAGGGGTGCAGCGGGCGGAGATGGGGAGAGCTGTTCCGGGCCGTGCGCGGCGAGCGGGGGCAGGGCATCGTGGAAACGGCATTGACCTTGCCGCTGCTGTTCACGCTGTTTTTCGGGGTGATCGAGTTTTCGCTGGCAGTGCTGTCCTACAACACGATTGCGAATGCGGCCCGAGAAGGGGCGCGCTTCGGCGTGGTGGCGCCGAACAACGTGGCCGGCATGGAAAGTGCGGCGCGGCGGCACGTGACGGCGGTGCAGTGCTCAGGCGCCGGCATGACGGTGACGCCGAGCCGGCCGACGGCAGATACGGTGCGGGTCGAGGTGCAGTGCGACCTGCCCTTGATGAC